>JAKSDL010000539.1 GCA_022360105.1 Pseudomonadota bacterium | reverse complement strand
GTTTTGGAACTGCGGGCAAAGTTGAGCAAATCCGAGACAATTGATTTGCAATTTTGCACATGCTTTTCAATGATTTTTAGATCTTCGGCTTTCCCCGAGTCGTTTTTTTCATTGCGCAACAGCAGTTGCGTATAGCCGAGAATAATGCCCAGCGGATTGTTGATTTCGTGGGCGATGCCCGCAGAGAACTCACCAATGGAAGCCAGCTTGTCCGCCTGGATCATGTGCTTGTCAATCAGTCGTCTCTGTTCGATATCCTTGATCAGGTAATGAATGGTAGGCGATGCCTCGTCCGATTCTGCGTTGAGGCTGCAACTGATCAACGAAAGCATGGAAGACCCGTCGGTTCTGGTCAGACTCATTTCCCTGGTCGACAAAAATCCTTTTTTCTGCAGGATGGCGCTTAACTTGTCCCAGTCTTTTTGATCGGCAAAAAACGATTGAATATTCATGTCGCCTTGCAACAAAGCATTTCGGGTTAGCTTGAAAACATTGTAACCGGCGGGATTCAAATCCAGTATTTCCCCGTTGATGGAAGTAACCATGATCACATCCCTGGAAATTTCGAAGATTCGCCGGTATTTGCTTTCGGAACGGCTTAGTTCCGAGGTCCGCAATTTGACCTGGTCCTCCAAATGTTGATTGAAATAGACAAGCTCCAGGTGAGCGGTTTGCAAAGCGGCCTTGTCCGTTTCCATTTCCTGGTAGATCCGCCAAACCGTATTAAAGAACAAAGTGACAGATCCTACTACTACAAACATCAGGGTGTTGAATCCACCGCTGAAGGGACTGATTTTTTGCCAGAGATCGGCGTGCTCCGAAAAAACCAGGAATTGTTTCAAGATATGACCCGCCGAGCGGGAAACCGCAAACAAGGTAAGCGACATACAAACCCACTGCAAGTACCTCCAAATTACCCCGTTCGGGTCTCTCGACTTAATACGATGGACCAGACTTAATGATAAGAGGGAAAGGACGATCATGGCAATGGAACCGAAAAGGTCGACCAGGACGATGGGCAGGGAGTTAACAATCATAGCTGCTCCTTTTTTTCGTCGGGCAGCTCGATCTCTTTGGCGAGTCTGTTCAATCCCAGGAAGAGAAAAGCCAGGGCAGGCACACACCAAAGATGATCGAGTTTCAATATATAATAAAGAATCCCCAAGAACCCGTAACCGTCGATCGTGGTTAACTTGATGTGAAACCTGTCAACCGTTTCAATATGCAGCACATAGAGCTGCTCATCCAGAAAATGAACCAGGAATGCATCCAGATTCCAGGCAACTAAAAGCAAGGCGGCTATCCTGATGTAACGCCATCCTTTTTGTTTGATTAATTCGCTGGTTTTAAGCCTGTAAGCGAAGATGCCCATTGAAATTATAAAAAAGATATGGGCGGCCTGATGCACAAAGAGTCCTTCCGGTTCCTTGTGGGTTTGAGTTGCAAAGAGTAAGGAGGGAAGCAACAGCAGCCATATCAAATGAAAGATAACCACACAGGCTGGCAACAAGCTTCTGAATCTATTGGACATGGCTACTGCTTTTCCTCAAATGGAAGGTTCATCGGGCGTTCACCTCTACAATGTGGTCTTTTGCAGCTTAGCTTAATGATGTTTATGAGTCACGAGGCGATCATTTTGTTTGTTTTGTTCTTTTTCCTGAAAATACCGCGATTTGCCATGAATCGCAAACCGGCGCTTAAAAGATAAAAGGTGAGCAGCAACCCGCTGAAAAACCAAATAAACAGGTAAGCAGCAGAAACCTGCGTCCCTGATTCTGTCAGCAGAATAAAGGATGATCCGGTTAAGAGTTCCAGCTTTTCGGGAGAAAGCAGATCATATTCGATCCAGATCAGGAAAAAGAACAGAGGAAAGAAATAGCTGATACCCATTTCGCTGAATTTATCCAGGATCAACTTCTCGTAGATTTTATCAGCTTGCTGATTAATGCCTCGTCGAACGATTTTTTCTGTAGGTTTGTCGTCAATGGCTGATGTTGTTTTGAGTGAGGCCAGTCTTTTTTGAAACTCCTTTCGCAAGGTTTTTTCCCTTTTGGAACGGAAGCGTCGGGATAACAGAATAGAAACAGCGGCGGCGATAACTGCAATGAAACCTACCTGGATGACCGGTGGAAAAAAAGCCAACGGTGAAAAAACCAGGTTCAATAAAAAAGCAATACCTGCCAGCAAAGGGTCTATAAGAATATGATAGATTCCGTCAAACAGACTGTCTGTAACTTCAATAATAGTATCCATATAAACCGGCATATAGATAAAGTCCCCGATGACACGTTAACCAAAATGTTAAAGGGGATTTTAAAAATTGACCCAATGAACGGCACCTGATGTCTTAATATCTATTGCACAAGGGCCGGGCGCCGCGCATTGGGGGGTGTCAACTATCTGAGGAAAGGCAATGCTTGTGTGTAATTGAGGAAAACGATAAACAGAATTAAAGCCAACGCCCTTTTCAAAAAGATTTCAGGGAGTTTTTTCTGAATCATCGGTCCGACCTTTCCGCCTAAAATAGCTCCGGCGGCAATCAATCCGGCCATGATCCAATCCGGCTGATAGCCGTTCATAATGTAGCGGGAGATTCCGCCAATTGAAGTTCCGAAAGTACCTACCAGGGAAATCGGAACGGCCAGGTACATAGGATAGCCCATGATTGTAGTCATAAAGGGTACCAGCATAAAGCCGCCGCCCACGCCAAAAGCGGAGGCGATACAACCGATAATGATCCCGCCCAGGAACAGCGCAATCGGGTTGGCTTTAAAACTCTCTCCCCAAAACTTGAAATCGATCTTGTTCAATGACCAGCCCTTGGAGATCTCCACTTTGCCGAATTGAGCAGCCCGACCTTCCTCTTTGGCCTGTTTTACTTCCGCGTCGAATTTCTGAACGATTTTTTTAACCGCTTTTTTCTTTTCGATAGCGCCTTTGGTAGATTCCAGCCAGAGTTTGATAAAAAGGATCAGACAGAAAAAGCCGAGATAGAACTTGTAGGCTTTCATCGGCAGATACTTGGCTGAATAGGTGGGGCCAATCCAAAAGGCACCCAACAGGATACCGCCTACGAAAAACAAAGCTACCGGCCAGGCCAGCCGACCTTCCTTAAAGTAGGTATAAACACCGGTGATCGGAGAACAGAGTGTCAGGAAAAGATTAGTCGGTTTAACCGCATTGGCGGCGTTTACACCAACCATACCGTTGGTTCCGACTATGGTAATCTGGAAAGCAGCTGTAAACAAACCACCGGCCGCTCCCACAATCACAAACATCATACCGATTAAAAAAGCGCCCAGGAAAACCACCAGCGGATTCATATAGGTTCCGCCGATTCTGAAGAAAAATCCGCGTTTTTGAACAGCAATTTTTCCCGCTTCAGCACCATTAACATACACATTCATGCCGGTGTCGGGCGGGATACGTTTTCCCAACATAAACGATGCAGCGAATTCACCGGTCGCTTTGTCAAGGCTCAGAGACACGTCCTTATTCCAGGATTTTGAATTATCACCGCTCATAATCATTCTGGCGTTTCCGCCGCCGATGGGTCGTTCTTTGGTCACGGTGTTGATTCCGAATTTATCTTCATGGGTATAGATCAAGTATTCCCATTGCTTCTGATTGCCGATGGGACCCAGTTTGCCGCGGGTATCATCAGGGATGGAACTCCACTCGTTGATTTTGTTCACCTCCATATCCCACTTAAAGGGAGGAAACCAGCGTCCCTTGCTTACAACCTTTGGTGTAGCCAGCTTTTCCGGTGCACTGGTGATGACGTAATAAACAGGTGGAATTTCGGTATCACCAAACTTTTCCTGCAAAGTGGCTTTTTCCTTGGAGCCGCTCGAATCCGAGGCCTTAAAAAGATCTGCAGAAGAAACAACGATAAATAAATCCTCCCCCGGATTTACCTGTCCTTTGATCTCAAACTTGGCACCGGCTTCCGGAGATGTATTGGAAATCTCCGTTGCAGCCGTTGCAACTGAAACCGACATCAAAAAAAGACCTGTCAATGCCAGAAAGACAGATAGAATGAATTTGTTACGCATAACGTTTGTCTCCATAATTGAATTGAAGGAAGAGGCGCCGTGTTAAACGCCTAACTGCCTCTACCCCTACTTTTACTAACAATATCTCAATTTCCCCGGAATTCCGAAAATTACTGTATGCCGGAATACCCGGGTATATCCTGAGTTCCAAACACAAAAATTATTGATCGTTTGGTTAAGCAGGCCTTATCAGCAACGGATATGCCATTGCAAAATTTTGTCTAAAAACGAGGCCTGCGAAACAGGTTAACTGGCTTTGTTTATTGACTTTTTTAGGGTGCCGGTCATGAATTATCCAAAATCGGGCCCATCATTAATTTTTATCGCTTTGCTCAATTTCACTGAACAATTGCAATAAAATAATTGCAGGCTGTTGTATCCGACTTATTTTTCTCCTGATATTTCTGCCAGTTAATAAGGAGCAAGTTTTTTAATGCACCGCAATATTTTTATAGCGCCCGGTTGTTTTTCAGGAATCAGGTGCTGGTCTGAGATAGCTTATTTTTCTATGAAACCGGTTGATCTTATTTGTTTTTTTCAATTCATCATGATGAAGGCTTGGTGTTGGTTGCTGTGGTTCACGTTCTTCGATTCTGCTGCCGAATTTTTTTTGAGTTTTTCGATTTATCTTTTTGTTTTTATGGATCTTTGGATCAGGGTGTTTATTTTAAAAAAGGGAAACAATGAAGAATCAAAAGGTACAGAATTCTTGTTATGATCGGTGACAAGGGGAGGTACAGAGATTTCGATTTGCACTGGTATGGAACTTGCTGAAAGGTCAGGATCATCTGCTAAGCAGCAACTTTTTTTCAATTTCAGGTTGCTAACAGGCTGCCCGTCCTCCAATTGCTCAATGGCAGATATTGTTCAGGTTAGGATGGGTAAGCATGCAACTGCTTGGCGGACAGTTGAAAACATTATCAACAGGCAAAAGGTATCAATTCATAAAGATGTTGTTGCTTACCCATCTATAAATCGACGGGTGGTAAGTTACCCGTCCTACATGACCAAATGATTTCTAATCACACCTTTTCATCCAAAACGTTCCTGTGGCGTTAGCTACATTCGATTTTTTAAGACCTGTTTTTCCATCAGGAGGTAAATTAGCTATGAATAAAAGTGTATACAGTATCTGCAGCATGTGTACTGTTCGATGCCCTATTAAAGTGAATGTTAAAAACGGCGTGGTTGACTGGATTGAAGGAAATCCAAACGATGCGGGTATGGCCGGCAGGCTTTGTGCCAAAGGTTCTGCAGGGATATCCATGCTTTATGATTATGAGAGACCCAGGCGCCCCCTGTTGCGCGAGGGCAAGCGTGGAGAAGGCAATTGGAGAGAGGTCGGTTGGGATGAAGCCCTTGATTATATAGCCGGAAAAATGAATACCATCATCAAAAAACACGGACCCCGTGCCATTGCCCTGAGCGACAGGGGCGGTCCGTTCAGGGATATTCAGCGAAGCTTTTTAAGGGCCTTAGGCTCACCCAACTATATCAACCATGATTGCACCTGTGCCAGAAATACCCAGCACGCTGCTCTCTCCCTGTTCGGATCAGGTCGAAAAACCTTTAACTACGACTACAAGCAGTGCAAACACCTGGTTTTATACGGGAGAAACGTATTCGAGTCGCTACGTGTCAAAAACGCCGGCACTATCATGGAAATGTTGGATCGTGGCGGGAAGATTACCTATTTGGATGTCAGGGCTTCCGGTACGGCTATGAAGGCTACCCGTTTTCTGCAAGTCAGACCGGGAACGGACTACGCCTTTAACCTGGGGCTGATTCACATTATTTTGCAGGAAAAACTATATGACAAAGAGTTTGTCAGCAAGTGGGTTGAAGGGCTGGACGAGCTTCAGGCTTTTGTTCAACCTTACACACCGGAATGGGCGGAAAAGGAAACCCAAATTCCGGCTGAAGAATTAAAACGATTGGCTTTTGAATTAGCCGAGGACAGTCCCTCAGTTATATTTCATCCGGGATGGATGACAGCACGCTACCTGGATTCCTTTTACAGCTCTCGTACCGCTTATATTCTGAATGCCTTGATGGGGAGTTTGGAAGCACCCGGCGGCCTGTTTTTTCAAAAAGGCCCCAAGGATGCCGGGCGCAAAGGGTTAAAGACCTTGCTGGATACCATTCCCAAACCGGAGGAAAAACGGGTGGATGGTTGCGGCTGGAAATACAAGCATTTTGATGCGGGTCCGGGATTGCTGCAGTTGTTTTACCAGGCCTTGCTGACTGATGATCCCTATCCCGTTAAAGGATACATTATTTACAGGCACAATCCGCTGCTTTCCCTTCCCGATCCCGAGGAACAGAAAAAAGCTTTTGATAAGTTGGATCTGGTAGTTGCCATTGAGACCAACTACAGCGAAACGGCCTGGTATTCCGATGTGATTCTGCCGGCAGCAACCTACCTGGAAAGATCCTCTACCCTGGCTGTTGGTAAAGGGTTGAAACCATCTTTTAAGATTCGGGAACAGGCTGTCGAACCGCAAGCTGAGACCAAAAGCGATTGGTGGATTTTTAAATCCCTGGCGGAGAGATTGGGGATGAAGGATTTTCTCAATTTCGATTCCATCGAAGAATTCTGGAACTGGCAACTGGAAGATACCGGCGTCAGCATCGACGATTTGAAAGAAAAAGGATTTGTCACCCTCTGTGACAAGCCGATCTGGTGGGATCGGATGAACGATTTGAAGTTCAAAACACCATCGGGAAAAATCGAAATCATCTCCGGCAAGTTTGAAGAGAGCGGAATTCCCTCCCTGAAACCGTATGAAAGCCCGATAAGACCCAAAGACGGTATGTTCCGTTTAGCTTTTGGCAGAAGTCCCGTGCATACTCATGGTACTACCCAGAACAATCCCTATCTGAATGAAATCATGTCGGAAAACAATCTTTGGATCAACGACAAGGAAGCCGCAAAATTGAACATCAAAAACAATGATACCGTAGAAGTTATCTCTGCGGATGGTTCCCATTCCGGCAAAATCAAGGCCTGGGTAAGCGAATTTACCCATCCGGAAGTTGTGTATATGGATCATGGATTTGGTCGAAAAGTGCCCTGGCAGACCAGGGGCTACAACAAAGGGCTTTCCGATTATCGGTTCGAGACCGGAATGCTTTATCATTACGATCCGGCAGGAGGCGGTATTGCCCTGCTTGAGGCTATGGTTCAGGTAAAAAAGGCATCTTAGAGATTATTATTTGGAGATTAAACCATGAGTAAATACAGTTTGGATCAAGATAGCAAGCGCTGCATTGGCTGCTATAGTTGTGAGGTTCATTGCAAGTCAAAAAACAATCTTCCCGTGGGACCACGCCTTAGCAGATTAATTCCGGTGGGTCCCAAGATGGTTGGAAACCTGCCTCGGATGTCGTTTGTATTTATGCCTTGTTATCATTGCGAAAAACCCTGGTGTGTCGCTGTATGTCCAACCGGGGCTATGGTAAAACGGCCTGAAGACGGCATTGTTTATGTTGAGGATTCACTTTGCGTCGGTTGCAAATCATGTATCAAGGGGTGCCCCTGGGGATCTCCCCAGTGGAACGGTGAAACCGGCAAGGTGGTTAAGTGCGATTTCTGCATGGATAGGGTCGACCAGGACCTGAAACCCGCTTGTGTCACTAAATGTATCACCAAGTGTTTGCATTTTGGCGCTGCCGAAGATGCCGGCCATTTTAAAAAAGAGAGACATGCGGAAGCTGTTGCCACCTTTGAATAGTTTTTGAATCGATTAACCCTGAATCTTTCAATGAGAAAAACAAGTACCGACAACCGACCGTTTACGGCGGTTCGCTCAACGTTTGACGCCGATCTGAAGACAATTGAGCCTAAAAAACCATTCCCTCCCGAATCGGAAACAGGGGACGATTTCCTGGCTCCCTGCCAGACAGCCTGTCCGGCAGGGATCGATGTACCGGCTTATGTGGCTTTGACTGCGCTGGGTCGTTATGAAGAGGCTATCAGTATTATTCGGGAGACGAATCCCTTCCCCTGGGTGTGCGGACTGGTTTGCACGCGACCATGTGAGTTTAGCTGCGTCCGTGGTTATATGGATACACCGATCGCTATCAAGTCCTTAAAAGGATTCCTGGCTGAACAAGTCATGGCTAAGGGTTCTTACAAAAATCCCGAGAAACAGCCAGACAAAAACAAAAAAGTATGTGTGGTCGGTTCCGGTCCGGGCGGGTTGAGCGCTGCCTACTACCTGGCCCTGAACGGGTACCAGGTTCAAGTCTTAGAGTCGCTGCCCGAACCGGGAGGAATGATCACCGTCGGCATTCCCCGCTATCGGCTGCCTATGGAAGTTATCAAACGCGAAGTCGCCATGCTGGAGCAATTGGGTGTCGAATTTGTTTATAACACAACGTTTGGACGGGACATTAATCTTGAACAATTGAAAACGGATGGTTATGCGGCAATCTTTTTGGCAATTGGTGCCCACAAGGCTATGGATATGGGTATCAAAGGGGAATGCGACTATTCCGGGGTGATGGACGCTATCCGGCTTTTAAAAGACACGGCCTTGGGGATCAAGCGCTCCCTGGGCAACAAAGTGGTGGTTATTGGTGGCGGGAATGTGGCAATCGATGCGGCCAGAACGGCGCTCAGGCTTGGCAGCGAAGATGTGACCATTGCTTATCGTCGCTCACGAGAGGAGATGCCGGCAGACGACGAGGAAATAGAACATGCGGAACAGGAAGGTATCAAGTTTTGTTATCTGACGATTCCTGTTTGCGTCCAGGGTAAAGATGGATCGTTATCAGCCTTGGAATGCGTCAAAGCCGAATTGGTAGAAACACCCGGGCGTAAACGTAAATCTCCTGTTCCCATCGAGGGCAGCAATCACTGCATCGATGTTGATACCGTGATCGCAGCTATCGGACAAAAAGTTGATTACCAGTGTCTTTCGCATATGGAAGAGTTGGACCTAACCGCCTGGGGAACCATCAGGGTTAATGACAAAACAGGGGAATCTTCGGTACAGGGCGTATTTGCTGCCGGTGATGCAGTTACCGGACCGGCGACTGTTATCGAAGCCATTGCAGGCGGCAGGCGGGCAGCAGAATCCATCGACAGGTATCTTTCCGATACGATGACAGAGACCACGGCATCTGGACTCATCCACAAAAGTCGTATCGAGCTTGCGCCCGTCTCCTCTGCAGAAAAAACCAAATTGAAAAAACCTGTCATGCCTTTGCTGGACATGCCTCGACGGAAAAACAGTTTTGACATGGTCGAGTTGGGATATGACGAAGCAACGGCCCAAAAAGAAGCATTGCGGTGCCTCCGTTGCGATATCTGCAGTCGCTGTGGTACCTGTGTGGATATCTGCACGAACAAAATGGGTGTAGAAGCCTTGCAATTGGGTTATCTTGATCCGGAAAACGTCACCCGCACCGATCTGGAGATCACAAAGAAAAAATGTATCGCTTGTGGAGCCTGCGCGGAGAACTGTCCCACAGGGGCCATGGATATAACGGATGACCAGGGAGAGCGGGTATTATCGTTGTGTGGTACGGAACTTAACCGTAAAAAAATGGAGACCTGTGCTTCTTGTGATATCCCCTTGGGTACCGAGGACTACCTGGGATACATCCAAGGCAAACTGGAACAATCAGGCTTTTTGCAGCACAATCATTTAAGGCTTTGTCCCGACTGCGCTAAGGCTAAATCCGCCGAGTTATTTGGTATAAACTGCTAATAGAAAAACAGGCATTTGTTCCTATGCATTTCAGAAAACTGGTCAGCTATTGGTTCAATCAGTTGTTTTTCCCCGGTACATACCTACAAAAACAATACCGGGCTTTCAAATCCCTTTTGGAAAACGATAAACAGGCTCATCTTCTGATCGCCCAGCTGGAGGAAATTTATCACAACCGTTTGCAGGTTGATACAGCAGCCATTGAAAAAACGTATTTGCAGTTGTCCGCATGCGTTTCCCAGGTTATCGCTGATCTTTTAACCCTGTCTCCCGTTCGTTACGGCAATCTGGCCGACTATTTCAAGAAATTTGACGATTACATTCGACTCATGCTGTCAACGCCGGTTGTTAACTGCAATCCTCCTTATGTTTTGTTGCCGGAAAACATTACTGCAGAAAACGGGGAGTTGGTCGGCGGTAAAGCCTATAACCTGTCAACCGTGAAAACAGCTTTGGGCTTACCGATCCCGGAAGGATTTGTCGTAACCACCCGTGCTTACCATCGGTTTTTTGAACTGAACAAGTTGCGAAAGCCGATTAACTCGTTTCTGGCGGATCTTGATCTTAAATCCCTAAAATCATTAAAAAATGCGTTCAATGCCATTTCGCAGTTAATACAAAACGCCGAAATCCCGGAAGAAGTTGGAATCGCAATCCAGGATGCTCTTGGCAACCTGCAAAGCTCTTTTGGGGAAAACATCCGATTTGCCGTGCGCAGCAGTGCAGTGGGGGAAGATTCAAAAATCTCCTTTGCC
>JAKSDL010000387.1 GCA_022360105.1 Pseudomonadota bacterium | reverse complement strand
GTAGTTGGTTGCGGTGCTCCTGTATCTGCATGATGTGATAGTGCTACCACCCAGAATAAAGGCTCAGCTTTATAAAATACAGGCATTGCCAAAATAAGATCAGCATGGTGCGTTGCACCTGTATATGGAGAGTTGTTAGCAAAAACATCACCTTTTTTAATATCGTTAAACAAATCGGTTATAGGTTTTGTGGCGAGATTCATGGAACTGACGTGAATAGGCAACGCATCTTCGGTTGTAACTAGCCGGTGATCATATGTAAGGATGGCACAACTTAAATCTTTCGCATTTTTAATGACAGCTGACCTACTTGCCTTCATTACAACAAGTGTCATTTCACGAACAATGGCTTCAAATCTACTTTTAAGAACAGACATCAAAAACGGATCAATATTGTGTTTTTGATCCTTATTTTTTTTAGATATTGACTTTAGCATTAGAAATTCCTTCTATATTATTTAACTTCAACTAGTAAGTTACCATATTTATCAACAGTAGCATGATGATCTGGACGTAAATATGCTGTGTAGGTTTCAGACTCTATGATGCAGGGATGGGTAATTTCCGCTCCCTCTCCAAGATCGGAAATTTCATAGACAGGGAGGGATTCCATACTACCAGATTTACCTTGATGAATATAAACAGAGCGATGTGACTTAGCCTTCAAATCGCCGGCTTGACTATCTATCGTAAAATTCCTCCAATCGTCTTGATTTTTACGTTTACCAATTGCACGCACTCGCCAACGTGTAAATTCCACTAGATCTTCTGGATTGCGAATACTATAAATTCGTTCATGCATTTCATGGAAGCGATCTACTAGGTTTTTCATTTCTATGGGTGTAACCCCTCCTATTGGCGGCTCAAAGCTGACCTCAATCTCCCAAGATTGGTACTCATATCGTCCAAAAAAAGCATATTCAAAACCTCTTAATTCAGGCTCAACACTTGCACTCTTAAGAAAAAGCTCAGCTTCTTCATGCAGCAATTGTAAAACTTTATTAACCTGGTCAAACTGGAAGTTTAGATGGTCGGTATGAAATGCACGGCTGGTTTCCCATCGAAGATCAGAACTCAGGCCTCCAAATGCAGAAAGGCCCGCCATAAAACGAGGTATCATGTATCGTTTAAGGCCCAGAATATCAACCATCTCTGCTATATGACAGGCTGTTCCGCCACCACCGCAAACAAAATAACTTTCTCTTGGATTGATACCCTCCCTTATAGTAATATCTTCAATAGCCGCAACCATATTGTGGTTGGATGTGGTATATATTGCATATGCTGCCTCAACTATACTGATGTTTAATCGATCTGCAATTTTCTTAATCGCCTGCTCTGCCAGGACTTTATCCAATCTAAAGTGACCCCCAAGGAAGTAATCAGGATCAATCAATCCAAGAACAACGTTTGCATCTGTTACGGTTGGTTTTTTACCCCCTTTGTTAAAACAGGCAGGCCCAGGCACAGCACCGGCGCTTTGAGGACCAACAAGCAGCAGCCCGCCATCATCAACTGAGGCCAAAGACCCCCCCCCTGCACCTATTGATCTGACATCTACCTTGGGGATACCAAGAGAATCGTCGTGAATTTTCGAATCCGGAGTAATGATTAACTCATGATCCCGTAATGCCGAAACATCGAAGGTGGTTCCTCCCATGTCACCAACTATTACGTCCGGTTCATCTGTGAGTGATAAAGCAGCCATTGGTGCAAGGGTTGGCCCGGACATAACACTATAGATAGGACGCTTGACCATTTCCTCTGTAGGCATCATACCGCCTACACAATTAGCCATTAGCAAATCCCCTTTAAAGCCCACTTCATTCAAATTTTTAACTATTCTTTCAATGTATTTGCTTATGATTGGATTTATCGATGCATCAATGGATGCTGCAATGATACGCTTATATTCATTTGGTAGCGGATTGATTTGATGACTTAAAGTAACGTTGATCTCCGCCCAATGTTCACGAATGATGTCACGTACGCGAAGTTCGTGTTTCGGATTAACGACAGACCATAAAAGGCCAACTGCAATCGATTCAACATCAAGACGTTTTAATGAGGATACTGCTTTCTGTACATCTATTTCGCTAAGTTTAACAATTTCATTCCCCCTGGCATCTATCCTGCCGTCGATAGTAAAAGTGAGCGATCTAGGAATATAGGGATCAGGATACTTTAACTTCCACTCAAAGGCACCTTTACGAGGCCCTTCACGCAAGACAAGAATATCCCGATGCCCGGAATTTAGAATTAATCCTGTTTTTGCAACCTTCCGTTCAACAAGGGCATTCGTCGAAACAGTAGAACCATGTACAATCTGGACTATCTGCCCAGCAAAATCACCAATACTAATTCCGTAACCTTCCGCAGCAACCTTAAGTACGTTAATAAATCCTTTTTCAAAATTTCCTGGGGTTGTAGGTGATTTAAAGATTGAAACCTTGCCACTATTTTCAGATACAAGACAATCGGTAAAAGTTCCACCTATATCAATGCAGACATGGTAACTCATTCAACATGTTCT
>JAKSDL010000534.1 GCA_022360105.1 Pseudomonadota bacterium | reverse complement strand
TTGGCTTTACATAGTTATTGTACTTTTTATTGAGCGGAATTCGTAAAATTACTTCAACCAATATTTTGCTTGACCAGATTGTTGTTCGACTTTATCTTTAAAACCGTTAATTTTTTAAAATTAAGAGTGTATTGATTTTCAGTTGGTATCGGCCAGGAGGTCATTTCATCTCTTATTACAGATCCGAAATCCCAGATTTATATCTCATGGGTTGAGATTCACGCCGTAATCTGATTTTGAGATCTGTTCCAAAACCAATTCTGATAATTCCCTGACAGGCTTTTGAGGAATGCGTGCCGCTGTGTGCCAATATTACAGCCTGGCATTTCCGCCGAATTTAAAGACGAGATCGTGATGTGGGGGTTTCGATCCGTTTTTATACAGGCTTACTGATAAACAAATCAGTGTGCGCAGTATTTGAATATTTACCAGGTAGCACAATAGTTTTGAAATATTATGTTTAGGCAGACGGTGGTGGTGTTGCCAGTGCCTGCAAAATTCTGTTGTTGGAACCTGATGTTAGGTAGTTTTTTCAGGTATTCATTTTTGAAAAAGATGGGATGGTTTTTGGGATCTTCCTTTCGTCCAATCTCATTTAATTTTTTAAGGAGAAATTAGATCGATGATGACTGATTATAAAACACCAGGCGTGTACGTCGTGGAAAAATCTGTTTTACCGGCTTCAGTAGCTGGAGTTTCAACTGCCATACCTGCCTTTGTCGGGTATACGCAAAAAGCCGGGGTTGGACTTGAATTAGTGAAGGTGCCAACCCGAATTACTAATTTGTCCGAGTTTGAAGAAAAGTTTGGAATGGCTCCGAGCCAGGAGATTGGTGTTGCCGTCAATGTCAACGTCGACGATTCACACACCATTACCGGCGTGACACCTGGTGATCTTTCCGAGTTGATGCATTATGCACTTCAGATGTATTTTCTGAACGGTGGCGAAGCGTGTTATATTGTATCTGTAGGGTCAAGTACTTCCGCATCCAGTGCGGACTTCATTGAAGCGATTCAGGCTTTGGAAACCGAAGACGAACCAACAATTTTGGTGCCAGTCGACGGTGTTAATATCGCTGATGGAACGGGCAACCATGAAGGACAAATTATTGAGGCATTGCAGCAGTGTGCGAAGTTAAAAGATCGTTTTGTTATTGCTGATGTTAAAACCTCTGGTGACGCAGTGGCGGATGCTTCAGCATTTCGATCCTCTGTGGGGATGAATAACTTGAAATATGGAGCCGCTTATTATCCGTATCTTGAGTCTGTTTTGCCTTATCAGTTCACTGATGACAAGGTCACGATAACTTACAGTACGATTGCTTCAGTAGTAACAACGCCTGATGACCCCGCCACACCTGACGTGGACGAAACTGTAACAGAAAATCAAGTGGTGGAGACCACGGGAACATTGGAAGACATCAAGAATTCCAAAACGGATCTCTATAACCGAATTGTCAAAGAAATAGCCAAGTACTCAGTAACTTTACCTCCAAGTTCGGCCGTAGCGGGCATGATTGCCAGTGTAGATCGTGACCGAGGTGTATGGAAAGCCCCGGCTAACGTTAGTTTGGCAGGCGTTAAAGGACCAGTTCTTAAGCTGACAGAAGATGAAAACGACGGGCTGAATGTTGAACCTGAAAACGGAAAGTCGATCAATGCGATCAGGGTTTTCTCCGGAAAAGGCACCCTGGTTTGGGGAGCACGAACACTGGCAGGTAATGACAACGAATGGCGCTATGTTTCCGTAAGACGTCTTTTTAACTACGTTGAAGAATCCATTCAAAAAGCAACCTCCTTTTCGGTATTCGAGCCTAACACCGCCATGACTTGGCTGAAGGTCCGCACTATGATTGAAAGTTTCCTGGACACTCTTTGGAGACAGGGAGCACTGGCCGGAGCAAAGGCGGAAGACGCATATTTTGTTCAGGCCGGACTGGGAGTAACAATGACCTCTCAAGACATTCTGGAAGGAAGATTGATCGTGAAAGTTGGTCTGGCAGCAGTGCGACCTGCCGAATTTATCATCCTTGAGTTTACACACAAGTTGCAGGAATCTTAGAAATGATTGTCCATGGGATAGGATGATCGCACAATGATTATCCTTGACCTTTTTTAGGGAAGTCATTCTTACAAGTTTTCATTTGAAACGGATAAATAGAGAATTTTTAAAGAGGAAAACATGGCAACCACAGTTGAAGATATCAAAACCACCTATCCAATTCCTGCGTTTCACTACATCGTGGATATCGATGGAATGGATCCAATCGCATTTTCTGAAGTTTCAGGCCTGAATATAGAAGTGAAACCAATCACTTATCGAGATGGTCTGAGTGTTGTTCAAGGTTCAAAGCACATGCCTGGACTGGCAGAACCGGCAAAGATAACCTTGAAAAGGGGCATTGTACAAAAAGGCAGCCAGCTTTATGACTGGCTCAACAGCATTCGTATTACCACTGTTGAGAAAAAAAACATTACAGCCAGTCTGATGGATGAGAAAGGTGAGAGCCCGGTTGTATCCTGGAAGATCAAAAATGCCTTTCCTTTAAAAATCGACGCCTCTTCAATGGATGCTACAAAAAACGAAGTAGCTGTTGAAACCCTTGAATTAATGGCTGACGAAGTCAAAATTGAGTATAACTAGCCATATTTATCAAGTTTAAAGGAGATAAAAAGGGAAAAAACGATGGCCCAATTACAAACAAAAATCACCGACTTTTTATTTTCAGATACCCCACCCGTGGGATTTCATTTTGTTGTGGTTTTTTATTTTGATGGATTCACCATAAACCCTCTGGACACTCATTTTCAGAAAGTATCGGGGATTTCATCGGAAATCAAAACTTCAACGCTTGAAGAAGGAGGTGAAAACTTATATACACATCGTTTTCCGGACAAAGTTACGTATGGCAATCTCTCGCTGGAGCGTGGCTTTGTTTCGGGCTCTCCTTTAAATATTGAGTTTAACGTGGCTATGTCCACTCTTGAGGTAAGACCGGGGAATGTGCTGGTTGCACTACTTGATGATGATGGGTTACCGGTTGCTGCATGGTTATTCTGGAAGACTTACCCGGTGAAATGGAAAATTTCAGATATGGATGCTAATAGCAACACAGTCGTTATCGAATCAATGGAGTTGGCTTATACACGCATTCAAACCTTAAAGGTATAGAGATGACAATAGAAATTAAAGAACTTGTCATTAAAGCAAATCTCAGCCGAACTGCAGATGAAACAAGACCGGAAAGCAGTCAACGGTCTTCTGTAGATCAGCAAAAGATTATTCAAACTTGTGTTGAACAAGTCATGGAGATCATCAGAAGGGAAAAAGAGAGATAGATTAACGCTATGGAAATTAAAGAGCTCGGCAAGCTTACAAAATTAAAGATCGTTACGACAGATACCAATGAAACATTCGAAGTCATGTTTAACCCGACCTCGTATTCCGAAACGTTTTCTGTTGAATATAAAGACCGAGAAACGGCCAATGCCGGTGTTGAAGAATTCGATTATGTCAAAAGCGTCCCCGGTGATTTTCAATTGAAAATCATCATTGATGGCACCGGTGTGAGCGAATTCCAATCATCTTACCTGCCAGTTCTCGATAAACAAAAGGAACCTGTATCTGATCAGGTTAACAAGTTTTTAAGTATGGCCTGGTATCCAAAAGAGCGAGAACCAAGTCCTCTGGAAATCAGTTGGGGGCCATTCAAATTTGCCTGCAGACTCAAAAGCGCAACGATTAAATATACTCTCTTTGACAGATCGGGACATCCGCTAAGGGCGGAACTGGATGCTACATTTATCGGACTCCCGCAGAAAAACAAAGTCAACTATGAAAAAAGGTTCAATATTAAACCTTCCGGAAGTTCAAGTGATTCATCAGCAAGTTCTCAGGCAGCCGTTGCTATCAGCATATAGTATGGAAATCTTGAAATGAGCAGTATTCGATCGGAAATATATGGCGGAGGAAGTTCGATTTCCAGCAATATTGTTAGTGTCAATGTTGTCAGTGAAGTGAACAGAATTCCCTATGCACAGTTGGTTCTGACGGATGTTGATGCGACAGATACCAATAATAAAAGACTTGTTGATCTAAGTAATGATGATAAATTCAAGCCAGGAGCAGAGTTCGAACTAGCCTTGAATCAGGGCGATGACAGTGGAGTGTTTAAAGGGATTGTTGTCAAACAGAAAGTCAGAAAAAATCAGTCCGGTTCCTTTTTAACAGTTGAAATTAAAGATGCTTCATACAAGCTTTGTTCACAAAGAAAAAGCGCGGTTTTTAATGAGAAGGATGATTGTCAGATAATCAAAGATATAGCCGGAAAAAAAGACATCAAAGTTACGTGCTCGGAACAAACCTATGTTCATAAACAAATTGTGCAGTATTATTGTTCCGATTGGGATTTTATCATTTCGAGGGCAGAAGCAAACGGTCTGATGGTTTTTGTAGAAAACGGCGAACTGATAATCAAAAAACCAGATTATTCAGACGCTGCGGACGACATTGGTGATGTCTATGATTTCGAGATGGAAGCTGATGCAGGGGGCCAATATCAGGAAGTCGAAAGCGTTTTTTGGGATATAAAAAACGTGGCACTGACAACAAGTCTGAACAACAATAGCAGCGATCTGGAAAGTGGTCTGGATTCCCAGCATTCATTTAGCGGTCTTTCCGGTGCTATGGGAGCAGATAAGTATCAACTGGTAAACGGTGTCCATAGTGAAGCGGAGGAAATGGAACTATGGGCTAATTCCGGAATGATGAAAAATCGCCTATCTATGTTGCGAGGCCGCATTACTATTGATGGTAACCCCAGTATCAAATTAGGTAAAGTTTTAACTCTGAATGAAGTCGGAAACGTCTTCAGTAGCAAAGCCATGATAACGGGAATTCGCCACAGGATATCCAAAGATGGCTGGAAGACTGACCTGCAATTAGGTCTTCCCAAAGACTGGTTTCATAAGAAAGCGGATGTTGTGGAAGCGCAAGCCACCGGATTATTACCTGGAATTCATGGATTACAGGTTGGAATAGTTGAAGCTTTTCCTTCCGATGGGGATCCTGATGGATTCCACCGTATAAAAGTCCGAATACCAGCCGTTCATGAGTCGGAAAGTGTCCTTTGGGCACGATTGTTATTCCCATATGCAGGAGCAGATCGAGGAGTGTTTTTCATTCCGGAAGAGGGGGATGAAGTGGTGATAGGATTTTTCAACGATGATCCCAGGCATGCTGTAGTAATAGGCAGCCTCTATAATGGCCAGACAGAACCACCGTTGGAATTTACTGATGTAAATAATGAGAAGGGTATCGTTACCCGAAATGGGATGAAGATAGTTTTCACTGATGAAGACGACAAAGAAATTATGGAACTTTCCACACCAGGTGGAAACCAAGTGCTCATGGAGGATGAAAATGGGATCAAGGTTGTTGACAAAAATGAGAATTCAGTAACCTTTCATGATAAGGGCGTTGAGTTGGTGGATAAAAACGATAACAAATTCATCCTGGATGATAAAGGAATCATTGCCGAAGATACCAATAAAAACAGTATCACAGCCAGTAAGCAGGGAATTGAGATCAAAGATTCCAATGGTAATACGGTTACTTTGAGTGATGCAGGGATTGAAATTGCTGATATGAATGGTAACAAAGCCGTGTTGGAAGCTGGTGGAGTGACTATTGAAGCGGGCGCATCAATGACCCTCAAGGGAGCTACAATCGATATCAACTAGGAGTTATACGTAATGTCAGATGAGAGCTTTTTAGGCACGGGATGGAGTTTTCCTCCGGAATTTGGATCGAATGGCAGCAGCATAAAAATGGTCGATGACGAAACCGATGTGGAACAAGCATTACGCATTCTGTTCAGCACAGCGTTAGAGGAAAGATTGTATCGCCCCGATTATGGCTGCGACTTACGACGGTTTATGTTTGAAGAGATTAATAATGATCTTGCCTCGCAGATTCAAGAAATGATTGTAAATGCCATTGATGAATATGAGCCTAGAATTGACTTGCTTAGAATAGAGATCACCGAGTCAGACGAAACATCGCAGGTACTGCTAATCCAAATAGAATATCAGGTGAAGGAGACCAACTCTGTCCAAAACATGGTTTTCCCGTTTTATATTTACTAAACCAGTTAAAAGTTTGCTCTTTTCTGCATTCATCAGTTTATAAAAATAGCCACCTGAACTTACAATATTTCGATAAGACGACTTTCAGAAAGCAAAAACTGTTTATATGAAACCGCTAAAATTCAGATCTGGAACCAATCAAAATGATCGTTTTAAATCCTCCCTTCAACCTGAGTACATATCTGTTGAAGAGCGATCAACTCTTGACTTGTTAAAATATTCAAGGGACTATGCCCGTAAGGTTCGATTTTACGATTTAAACGGCAGTGCTGGTGGCTTTTGGTCATCGTTTTTGAGTCTTGTCGATGATGAAGAAAAAGCTTCGCTTTCTGATAATGAAATTAAGATACTGGAAGACGAAAGGCTTGCAGAATTAGCTGAATTTGCTGAAAATCCAGAAAACTTCCAGGATGAACCTAAAAAACTCGATAGATTCAGCAAACCTCACCTCACTCTTCTACTAGCTTTTATCAGACTAATTAAGCATCCAAAGAACCAATTTGCTTCCCTGACCCAAAAACACCTCGAATATTTTTATCGTGATGTTCTCAATTTAAATGAAAAGGATGAAATTCCCGATCAGGTGCATGTGATTTTTCGATTGGCTCGTGATGTCAATGAGAGTCTCCTGAAAAAGGGGGTTTTGCTTAGTGCCGGGAAGGATGCTACGGGTGTAGATCTTCAATATGAAGCCCAGGAAGATATTGTATTAAATAAGTCTGAAGTTACTGATATCAAGACTATTCACTTCAATAAGGCGACAACCGATTTAAAATTTGTTCATCTTCAACATGACAGAGGGGATGAAGGATTCGAAAAAATACTCACCCTGGTGATAAATCAACCCGCTTTACCGCCTTACATAAACGACTATGGTACTGAACTATCGGTAGATGTCAGTTTTCTAAGAACTGAACTCTATGATCGTATCAAAGGGAAGGAAAGAGATGAATTGCCAGACAATGACGCAGCCTACATCTTTGAATCTTTGTTTTTTCCTTATCTCAAAGATTTCTGGACCTGCCTGGATGTATTCTACCGAGAAATGAACAGGGGGTATGTTGGGATAACGATCCCTGAAGAAACGGAGTGGGAAGAGGTCTATGATATTCTGGAGGGCGTTCATAATGAAAGAATTGCCAGAAGTCGACGGCAGAAACTGAAGGAAATCCATAAGACCCGAGGGTTTGAGGTTATGATGGAACATGCCTTTGGCGTGCCGGAGCCTGGAAATTTACTTTTTGCCATGCCAGGCAATATCAGTACTTTAGATGAATTAGCCCTGTCGGAAACCGAAGCTGCGAGGAAGTATATTGAAAACCACCTATGCATGTCTGCCGATGATTTTCGGATCGTAATGCGTAAAAAGGATAAAAGCCTGGGAGATATTTCAGGTGATGAGGTATATACGCTGCTGGAAATTGCCTGGACTAAGAAAAGGAACTTTCAATATCCAACTATTGATTCCGATTACATCGAAGGATACTATGCGGACACGGTATTTGAGTCCGACAAAGACAGCCAGATTGAACGTTTTTCGACATTTGGTAAGTCAACTACTGTAGCGAGTTCTGAAAATATTAAAATGGGTTTTGCAGTAGGGTCACCTTTGCTGTTTTTAAACGAAGGCCAGCGTACCATTGAGGCTTTGATCTCAGCCCAGGAAGGAAGCATCAATCACAACAGGATTTCTCAACTCTTAAAAGACAACCCGGATATTTTCAATATTTATCTTAGCACTAAAATTGGCTGGCAACCGGTTCAAGACTATTCTGTCGAGGTAGGAAAGTTTATAACCAAATCACCCGTGAGATCTTTCAGTGAAAAGTATAGCCATCTGGTATGTGACACACTGCGATTCAATATTCTCAATGAAGAAAGTAAAGGTTGGTATATCAATTTTGACAACAATCAGGTGTATGAAATTGTTGAATATGACTACTTCAATAACAAAATCCATCTTAGCTCGGTTTATATTTGGTTTGAAACCGACGCCACAAAATTGATAACTGCACTGATTCCCAAAACCTTTGTAGATCCGCTTAATGGTGATTTGGATATTGATATTTATACACACAGTTTTGTGCACACCCTTGAAAGTTTCAGCGACTACCATGAAGGAAAGTACCTGGTTGATGGTACCGGGAAGATATTTTATATCCACAAGTTTATCGAAGCGGATGCAATTGAGGTCCGTTATTGTGGGTATGTCCCTGAAGATCTGCAATCTGATCCTATGATTACCAACAGGGTTTGGGAAAGCATAGAGCCTGAATATGCCGTATCTGAAGTTTATACTGATATCAGTGATCTAAAAATTTCAGAGATGATTTCTAATGATCAGGACTACCGATTTGAGGTTAACGATAGAAAACTAAGGATCCAATACCCAATCGATCCAACCGGGGCTTTGAATGCTAATGATTTGCTGGATGCTTGGAAGAAATGGAGCGATGTTCCGGAAAATGACGCTGGAAGATTTGAGGTATCAACATTGGGGACCGGGGATTGGAGAGTTCAGCCTTTCACCAAACAGATCGAATTAACCGGGGAGACAATCAAAAGATATGAATCTCTTGAAGCAAAGGGATTGAAGGTTACCTATCGTGGGCGACCCACAGACCAGGTTTTTTTAGCTATTCAGGATCGAGATCTTGAAAAGGAAACATGTTCATTTCTTGTGGCGGGTGGAATTCTAACAATTACCCCGGGGCGAAGCTCTTTTACAGCAAACCAAGTGGCTGCTGACTGGCAAAACTGGTTGAAAGATACAGTCAACAATAATCCCCAGGGATTTCAGGTGGAAACCAAGGATACTCATCAGTGGGAAGTTGTGCCGCGTGAAAACATGCCTCTGCCAATCTTGGATCTACGTATTAAATATACCGAAATTCGTAACCTCTACGGTAACGGAATTCGAGTATCCTACACAGGTCCTGAATCAGATCAGCCAAAACTAATACTTAAAGAGAATGAAATCGATTTATTCGATTTTGAGGTTGTTCAAGAACAGCAATTAGTAATCAAGTATCCATTTATGAGCGCTACTTCAGCTCATGATCTAGTTGAGGAATGGAAATACTGGTGCAATTCTGAACTTAATGATCCTGGCAAATTTGACATCTGGCAGCTGGGTGATGGTTTGTGGGAGATAAAAGCTCAACAGCAACAGGAATTCCAGGGCTTAAATAATCAAATCCTAGAATGCTTTTTGCGTGATGTTGTTCCTGTAACAGAAACAGACAACGAAGGTAATGTAAAACAAACTGGCATTGAGATTAAATATGATATCGGTGTCATTGCCATGTACCGTCTTACAGGTACTTACGTAAACGCAATAATTGAATTGAGGCAGGCATCTTCAACCGAAGCTCAATTTCAATTCATCTTTTCAGATGTTCCGGATGACTTAGACAAAACGACTCCGGTAGCAAAAAAACTTGAGATAATCTATCCAAAGCTTCCCGTGATCTCTGATGATGTGGAGATTCAAAGGGAATACCAGGTGCGGCATGTACAAAAGCTGTTGAATGCCTGGAACCGACTGCCCAAAAAACACAATTTCTTTCTTATCAAAAGGGAAGATGAAGCAACCTGGACTGCACCCGCAACATATGATCCTGATCAGGATAAAATTATACTTGAGACATTGCCTGATCCTTATATTAAGGACTTCCTGCAAGATCTGACCTATCTTGCCACGGTTCATCCCGATGGTTTTAAAGTTAAGTATCAACCAATGTCCCCATTTCATGATCTTTTTGATCATGAACCTGCGGCTATTTTGGTTCTAGAAGAGGGTGATCCACTTCCTGAGCCTGTTGATTTATCGGCTGGCCAAGCACAAGACGAAAAATTTACTTTCAGACTAAAAAACGATTATCCCGAAGATCGAAAATACCTGTTCATTCATTATCCGACTGACAGGTCACAAAGGACTGTTGAAAAGCTGATCAGCGACTGGGATGAATTTGTTCAAGGTCTGATCAATAGTGATACAGAGGAAAATTATTTAGCTGAATTTACTATTGAACAATCCGGAACTGGCAAATGGGAAATATCTGCACAATCAGATATTCCACTTACAACTAATACGACTCCGGAAACTCCGAAAAGCGATGAAGCTTATAGGAGGTTTTTTAGCTACGGTACTAAGGATGTCAACGGTTTTACCATCAACTATGCTGGTCCAATAGAGGTAAGTCCCGATGTCACCTTCATTGAAACTGAAATCGATGATTTTAGTGTTGAGGTACAACCTGTTGATCTACCTTTTTACAGTGAGACCTTTGAGAGAAGCTTAATTATCAGATATCCGGCAAGGAAAGATAAGAGAAAGCTGATTGGGCTTTTCAAAGCCTGGAATGAATGGAAAGAGACTAACGGTCAAAACCTGGATCAGGGGTTCGAAATTGTAGATACAACTCCTGTTGTTGAGAAGCGTTACAAATCCCCCTTACTTAAAACTGGAGATAAGATCAGAGAGTTTATCGTTGATGATAATGGATTGCGATTTACCTATATCGGACATAGAAAACTGGTTGATCTTGAAGTAACTCCCATTTTGGATTTTACTGACGATGACATTGGCAAAAAAGTGATGTGGGAGAATGGGGAGATTTTTGATATTACTGAACGTTTCGATAGCAATACAGTTACAATAAATACAGCAGGTTCCATCGAACGCTATGACTCAATTCAACAATATGATCCGGAGGCTGTCTGTCTTAACGCGCTGAAGTTTACAGCTTTTCTGGATTATGATTTTCCTGCAGTACTTCCTGATCCGGATAATCCAATTTCATCAAATCCAATGCTTCAAGTGTTGTTTAATAACAACAAAGAATTCACTGAAAAATCCAGTGAAGCGATATATTACGATGCGTTTAACTCCATCTTATTGGAAAAAGTTGATCTTAAGGTGGATGTAAAAGGATTAAGGCAGGTGAAGACCCGTGGTAATCTTGCCATGATTAATCCTCAAAACCATTACCAACCTTTTGGAGCAACTCCGGAAAGGTCCGCAAAGTTTTATTTTGCTAATCGAGAAATCTGCGAAAAAACCCTGGATTCGATTAACATCAATCTACACTGGAAAGACAACGAGTTTATGACAGACGAGGGCATTCCTGACATGGAAGCCCACTATTATTCATATTCTCGTGTAGGACTGGAAAGCGCCGCAACAATTAAAAATCGGGATTTTGAAGTTGATCTTCAGTTTAAGGACCGTAGATCTTGGATGAATGTTTCAAAAACTCCCAGGCAGTTGTTTCAGCAAACTCTTTCTTACGATTTAATCAGTGGACAGACTTATCAAGGCATACTGTTTAGTGAAGATGATGATTTGCCCAAGGATCCACTTGATTGGCAGAGGTATTACAAGCTTGAGCTTGGAGACCAGGGGTTCATGGGGGAAGTTTCATCAGATGTATTTCAATCAATAGCCGATGCTTCCAATAGACTCCTAATTGCTGAAAGCGAGTATAATAACATCAAGCAGGAGATTGTTAGTCGGGAAGCGTCGATAAGATCTGCGAAAATTAACGAAGCGGAAGCAAGAGCGGCAGGAGAAACCTATCTGCCCCCGGTAATTCCTGAAGCAAGGGCTTTGCCAGCTTTGCCTGAGAATGACAAAGATCTAAACAAACTTACATTTGTTGAAGCCTACAGCCCTTTTATTCAGGGTATTACAATAGATTATACCGCTACCTCGTCAGCTTTTTTTGCTGAGCCCACTGACAAGGATCGATCATTAGAAGTTCCCCTTGGTTTTTACCGCTATCATCCTTTTGGTTACTCTGAGATGGGGCAGTTAAGTCATGATGAAGATGATTATCTTCTACCTCATTATAGCAAGCAAGGATATTTTAATATTGGGGTTAGTAATATCAAACCACTACAAACACTTTCGCTGTTGATCCAGATGGTATCGGGTAGTGGTGATGCTCATAAGACTATACCCAATATTTCTTGGAGCTATCTGGCTTCAAACAAATGGTTGTCATTTGAAGAATCCCATATTTTAAAAGATACCACTTTCGGATTACAGGACACTGGTATTGTAAGATTTGTTATTCCTGAAGATGCCACCATATTCAACACGGTCATGCCATCTGAACGATGTTGGATTCGAGCAGAAGCCCAGGAAAACATCACTGCTGTTCCTGATGTTATTGATGTTCAAAGTCAGGCTATACTTGCTCAATATGTAAACAACAATAATGATCCCAACCATCTGGAATCCCCTTTAATGGCTGAAACCATTTCAGAGCTTGTTGAGCGTGATTCGGCAATTAGAGAAGTAATGCAGCCTTTCAGTTCATTCAAAGGGAAGAAGACAGAGGAGTCCAGCGAGTTTTATGCCCGAATCAGTGAAAGATTAAAGCACAAACAAAGAGCATTGACTCTCGGAGATTATGAAAATCTCATTCTAGCGAAATTCTCTGAGATATACAAAGTGAAGGTCCTTCCACAGGGCGAATTGAAGATTTTGGATTCCAAGAGTGAAGGTAAAGTTGTGATTGTCGTCATTCTTAAAAACAAGAATGCGACGCCATTTTTTCCACTTAAGCCTAAAACACCAGCGAATATACTTGGCGATATTGAAAAATACATTAAGGATTTCATGCCGCCCCTGGTATCCGTTAGAGTGGTAAATCCAAGATTCGAAGAAGTGCAATACCGTCTGGCAGTGAAATTTGCCGAGGGATATGATTTTGGATTTTATATCAATCAATTAAACCAAGACATAAAACAATTCCTGTCTCCCTGGGCCTACAGCCAAGATGCAGACATCTCTTTTGGCAGCTCCATTTACAGCTCTTCAGTCATCAATCATATTGAAAATACCGAATATGTGGATTATGTCGCAAATTTCACACTCTTGCGTCAAATCATTACTCATGAAGATTATACTGAAACAATCCCGCTTTTTTTAACCAAAGATAATGCAGCAACCACAAAATATCCGGATTCAATTCTCGTATCAGCCGAGGATCATATTATTGACGTAATTCACACCGACCTTTATGACGCAGCTGCTTTCAGGGGTATTGGTTATATGAAAATCGGAACCGACTTCTGGATTAGCAGACCGGGGCCGGTATTCAGTGTTGGTATTGGGGAAATGGAACTGGAAGAATGGCCGGTTAGACGCTACGCTTTTACTCAAATTGGGGTGACTGTAACTATCACTGGAACTGTTGATGGCACTAACTATACAAAAGACTTTACCAGTGTCTTTTCTCAAAAAGACTCACAAAGATTTTGGGATCAGCTCAAAGAGGGTAAGTATATAGACGCAAAAGGCAATGTTTTAAGTATTAGTTCACTATATACGGTTTCGTTTGGCCTAAAGTTTCAAGATGAAGTTTTTTCAGACTATATGAATGCCCACCAGGCAGAATTCGATTTTGGATTGGACCTTAAGGCTTCGGACTTTGTGACGAATCCAGATGATGAGGTGGTTTTCAGCTTCCAGATTGATCAGATCAAGCATCTGAATATTATAGAAGAAGATATTATTGACATACTAAAAGAAGCCATTGGCTTTTCAGGATTAAGTCAGTTTC
Source organism: Pseudomonadota bacterium (assembly GCA_022360105.1). The sequence continues at coordinate 12,430 of JAKSDL010000534.1, read as the reverse complement.
CATTTATCGTGTATTAATAAGGTAGGAGGAACCATCAATGATTAAGAAAAGAAATCGAAAAGAGCTGTATGACAAATTCAGACAGGGAGCAATTCCTTCGGGCGCTGATTTCGCAGATTTTATTCGATCCCAGGTAAACCTTCTGGATGACGGACTAGATATTTCAGATGATCCTGAAGAACCAATTAATATTAGAGCCAAAGGTGAAGATGAAAATCTATTGGATTTTTCAGATCCGGTTAATAGAAAGCGGTGGCGGATATCAGGCCGATCCCAGGATTTAGCCAGGGAAGGGATCAATATCAAAGCGGATGATCGGACCAATCTTTTTATAGAAAGAGAATCAGGCAGTATAGGTATCGACACAGATCAACCTGAGGCCAAGCTGCACATCAAACAGATTAATGCACCGGACGCCATACGTATTGATGATGAAGGGAATGATAACACACCTTTTGTTATCACTTCCGAAGGTAAAGTGGGTGTGGGGATAGGAAAAGGTACCGACAGACCGAGTGCTTTGCTGCATGTTAATAACCCTGGGGCTGTGGATACCCTACTTGTCGGTGATAAAGACGATGCCAAACATCACCTTAAAATCAACAGTAAAGGCGATATCAGTATGGGATTTGCCGATCCCAATCCAAAAGCAAAGCTGGCAGTGGACGGAGCTGTTACCATTGGAAGTAATACAGCTGATCCAGGCAGTGACGGATTATACGTAAAAGGTGACGTAAGAATTGATGGTAATATCGTATTTTCCGACAAAACCACAGGTGGGGGTATTGAATTAAAAGGAAACCTCAAAGCTACTGGTGACGATGTTGTGATTAACGATAATGTCAGAATAGTTGGTGACGATCAGCACCCAGGATCTAAAGGTAATTTGTTTGTTGAAGGTGACACCACATTAGGCACGTTTGATTCAAACAACAGGCTGGTGGTAAATGGTCATATCACATCCGGTTTTGATCCCGATCCTCAATCGAGTGATATTCAACCCGAGTTGGTGATTAACGATATCTTGTCTATCAATCGGGAGAATGGCAATGAAATGGTGAGAATTACAGGACCACTTGATGTCGAGGGGACCAGCAACCTGGGTAATAACTCACCAACGGATGAGATTCTGCTCAATGGAACCGTAAGAAGAGATGGTACTGATCCGGTGACGATTGATCACAACTTGACGGCCAAGAAAAACGCAATACTGGGAGATTCATCAGCAGATCAAATTTACCTCAACGGAACAATCAGTTCTAGCCAGGGAAGTGTCATAATAAACGACAGTTTGAACATCAATGATAACCTGACGGTTAACGACCACTTGACTGTTAATGGCAACAGTACCTTGGGAAATTCAAATTCAGACAGCATTACTTTGAATGGGACCATCAAGTCGGATCAAGGCAGCGTGTTGATTAATGACAGCCTGACTATCAACACAAGCATAAACGTCAAAGGTTCAGCAACCTTGGGAGATGCAACTACCGATGAAGTAGTTTTGAACGGTACAGTTAAGTCCAATCAGGGAGATGTGATTGTAGGAGATAACATGAGAGTGACTGGTACATTCAAGTTCGACAACGGTCACTATACAGACAAAATTGTTAATACGATCAATAACAATGATAGTCGGGCTCTTGTGACTGAAAATGCAGCTAAAGCATACATGGACTCCAAATACAATACACTGAATTCCAAAATATTTGGACTTGTTAGGGATATTCGATATGTATCGACTACACACACTTATGCTGAAGCCAGAGCTTGGGGGCGGGGAATATACTCCTACGTAAATATCTATCCACCTAGTGGATATAGTATGAGTCAATTAGTTTTCTATGCGGCTTCACCAGCCTGGATACCTTTTGCGGGAGGAGTAGATGGTAATGATACAATGCGCTGCCATGTATATAAATATTCCAGTTATTTTCGTGTATATGTTGGGAACAGCGAACAACGTCACGCTTCACAAGTAGGCTGGTACGCTTTATGGAAAACCTAATACCTGAGGAGAACTAGAGATGTTTATACAGTTAAAAAACAATATTTGTATTGGAGTAAGTGAGCTTCCAATGGATGAAGAGCATCTGGCAGAAGACGAAACCCAAATAGAGCTTGATGAATCAGAAAGTATTGAGGAATTACAGCAAGCCTTGGGTAAGGCTTATGTAAATGGTGAGTTTGTTGAGCCTACAAGAACTTCAGAAGAGGAACAGGTTAAAGAGAGCTGGGACAGCATTATATTTTTAAGAGGGACGGACTGGAAAGTAACAAGACACAGGGATCAATTGGATATGGGCATAGAAACGTCTTTGTCTGATGATGAATACAAGCAATTGTTGCAGGAACGCCAACTAGCGAGAGGTAAGGTAATAAAACCGGAAGCGCCCACTGAATAAAACTATAGCTTTTACCAATAAAAAGACAATTTTGGAGATTTTCAAATGGCAACCAAACCAAGAATTGAATTGTATGAGATTTTTTCTACAGGCAATAAGCCGACGCAAGACGATTTCGTAGATCTCATCGATTCAGCCATAAATATAGTTGAAGACGGTATAGGTGCGTCAGAACCCGGGAAGCCAATAGAATTTGTGGCCCAAGGGACCAGATCCAGGTACCTGGATTTAAGTAGCGATAGAGACACACCAGTTTGGAGATTCAACGCACGATCTCATGATAGTACGCGAAACGGCCTTAATGTATCTTCTTATCAAACAAGTAGATTATTCATAGTTGAGGATTCAGGGCATGTTGGATTCAACACCGACAATCCAAAGGCACAATTACATGTAACCGCGGAGCTAGGTGAAACTGGCTTATTGATCGATAAACCAGATGGTGATCCCTACTTTGAAGTTGATTCTGATGGCAAGGTCAAAGTTGGAAAAGCCCCGGCTGCAGACGCTACCCCGGGTGACCAGGATAAGCTGGAGGTCCAAGGTCGTTCAAAATTGCATGGTGGGGTTGCAATTGAGGGTGAATTAACGGTTTCCTCAGGAATCACTGCAAATGGTACAACAATAAAAGCTAACAAAGGTGTGACAGTATTGGAAGGGGCCACTATCCAAACTGGGACTCTGCATGTTGCCAATGGAGCTGATTTAAACGTTAGTGGTGCGATGACTATCGCGAACGGGGCTGACCTTTCCGACGGTACTCTCAATGTTTCATCTGCAGCAACACTCAATGTTGAAGGAAGCTTCAATGCCACAAATGGTGCAACCATTAGTGGAGCAGATCTGACAGTTAGCAGCAGTGCAACAATCGGGGGGAGCTTATCTGTTTCGGATGGCATTGCAGTTAGTGGCGGTGACCTGACTACCACTCAAGGTGGATCTATTGGTGGTCGACTCAACTTGAATGGAGGCGCCACAGTTAATGGCGGTGAGTTAAATGTGAACCAAGGAGCTATGTTCGATGGATCTGGCACAGTAGATGGCGTTGCTGCAACCTTTAGCGGGGGAGAGATAAAGTCAAATGGAGGTATCACAGTTAATAGCGGGAACTTGGTAGCAATGGGTGATGCCATTTTTAGTGGTGCGAATGGAGTAACAGTTAATTCCGGCACATTGAAAGCCGAAAGCGGAGCGACTATTAGTGGTGGTGAACTCATTGCTATGGATGGTGTAACCGTTAGTGGAGCAAATGGAGTAACGGTAAGCAATGGAGAACTGAAAGCACAAAACGGAGCGACAATCAGCGGTGCCCAAGGGGTTACTATTACCGGAGGTGAATTAAAGGCACAAAATGGCGCGACAATAAGTGGTTCCAGTGGAGTAATAGTCAGTGGCGGACTGCTTGATGCACGGAATGGTGCAGTATTCAGTGGAGGTACATTGTTGGCTCAAAGTGGAGCAGTTATCAGTGGGGCTGCCTGTCAAATTGAAAATGGCGCACTGGTTCAATCAAATCTTAATGCTCCGGATATTGTGGACTTGGGGACCACGACGGTTGACAGTTTAAATGTGAAGGGTGCCCTGACCGCTAAAAAAATTGAATTTGATTCTGTCGACCTGAAAACACTCAATGCTGAAAATGCTAATATCAGGAACTTGGCGACTGAAGGTGGATTAACGATAGACAGCCAATTCGCCGCTAATAACAATGTGTTACTTGGAAACGAAAAGTTGATAATCAATTATGAAGGGCCATCTGATGAGACTGCAACTGTAAATATGGTCCATGGTATTGTAGGAAAACCTGGTCATTTTTTAATCTCAATCACAGGTTCAACTGTCACGATTACCTTTGACGATCAGTCTAAGATTAAAAACCTGATGGATGATTGGAACGCATTCAAAAGGGATAATGCTGGCTTGAGCAGCGGATTTTATTTTTTTAGAGTTGGGTCCAACCCATGGAAACCTCAGACTGTGACCGAGGTGCTACGATCATCACAAATCCCGATTAAACAATACAGAATTTCCAGGAATGGCATCAGGACAATCTATTCAGGCGCAGAAATTACATCACCAAGCTTGAAAGTAGAAGCCAACAGTGATTTGGTCGATGAAAACTTCGATTTTGCCATTGTTGGTAGTACCCTCACCGTAAAGTATCCCAATGTCATTGCATATAGAACCGCTGGAAAGCTGGTTGAAGACTGGATTACCTGGAAGTCCAGCAAAGGTTCTAACGCTGGGTATTTTGATATCCAACAGACTGGTGATTCATCCTGGTTAATAGGTAATGTTAGTGGACAAAAACTGGCACTTGCAAATGAAGTGATCAGAAGATTTACTCTTGATTCACTCAACATCAGACACACAAGTGGTGATGATATTTCTGATCTTCCAGATATTACGATCAAGTCAGCGACACAAAACGGAAGCGATAATCCCAGTATCGTTGTATCACTTACTGAAATTGAAATTACACTTGGAAAAGTTGGAAATAGTGCAGGTGCGGTGTACAACGCTTGGGAGGTTTTCGTACAGGATGGTAATAATCTTTATGATTTTGAAATAGAATACTCAAATAGTACGGTTGCATTAGCTTTGCAAAGGCAAGCGGTTATGAGTCTGGTGGATGAATCGGATACTAGGAATTCACAGGCATTCCTCAACGGTTATAATGTTACCTACCAAGGTGATGGTGCCCTAGATGCTAAAATCCAAATTCAACAAGGCACTAGCAATACAGACTTTGTGATTTCAGCAAATGATGCAACGAAAACATTGACGATCAGCTATCCAGTCTCCGTTTCCTCACGTACGATAACAAACCTAATGAGTGCCTGGGGCGATGTATTAGAAACAGACAGACACGGGTTTGATGTCATCCAAAGCAGCACCGGGGGCAGTGATGATTTTTTTGTTGAATTGAAACAAGAAATACCTGCAAGTCCAATTCTTGTTTATCGTGAATACAAAACATCATCACCTGGTGTAGATGGCATCGTTGTCCGTCACGCCGGGGCTGATAACCATGAACCAGATATAACTATCCAGTCGGGCGGAGTTGGTTTCAATGTTCAGGTCATTGGAACATCATTGATCATTGATTATCCATCAAATGGCTCAGGCACTATCGACCAGTTGATGAAGGTTTGGAATGAATACGGAAGTAAAGGAGGTTTCACAGTTACTAAACAGGATATATCAGAAGCAATTGTAAACGATGAAACTGGTTCGTTATCCGCAACAATGCCAGAAAAGACGTTTCACAAAGGGGCCATTAGATTCAATACGGTCGTCATTAATGGAAAACTTAGATTTGGTGATTCTGATATTGAACTTAAGGGAATTTCACGCAATCCGACTCTGGATGAAGGTAGTGATAGAATGATTCCAACCCAGGCGGCTGTAAAGTCGTTTGTGGAAACCAGGGCATTGCTTGGAGGTGATCCGGCTCAGGCGTTTGAAACAGCCAATCTTACTGTTAACGGAAATCTGATTACCGAAATTTCAAACGACACCGGTTTATCAGGATCAAGCAATACAGCTGTACCAACAGAAAATGCTGTCAAATCTTATGCGGATACCAAAGCTTTACTAGCCGGTGGCTCGGGGCAGAACTTTACTGTAGCTGACCTGACAGTCCATGGAGGATTTGGATTCAATGAAACTGTGACAAAACTTACCAAAGTATCTGCTGATTTGGACAGTGAAACGGATTTAGCGGTGGTAATGCCAAACGGTACTGCAGTTGCAGCCTATGCCGATAAAAAGGCCTTGCTTGCTGGTGACCAAAACCAGCCTTTCAGTACTTCTAATCTTACAGTGAATGGAGATTTCGGGTTTCTTAATGGCCATTTGATCAACCAAATATCCAATGACACGACGCTGATCAATTCCAGTGAGTCAGCTATTCCAACTGAAAAAGCTGTAAAAACTTATACAGATTCTTCTCTGTCGACTTTTTCAGGAAGCACGACTGTAGATTTTAATGCCCAAAACCTTGTAGTTAGTGGCACTTTAGGTTTTAATGGAACAATCCTCACAAGCCTTTCCAGTGATATAGCGACAGAAACAGCACCTACAACCTCTATTCCGAGCACTGCTGCAGTCACTAGCTATATTGATAGCATAAACACTGCCGATCGCAGTGCAAATTTGGATTATGACGCCAACAATATTGTGATAAGTGGAGAATTTGGTTTTGATGATAATACTATCCGTGTGAGTAAAATTACCGATTCCATAGCAGTTGAAACAGAACCAAACACTTCAATTCCTAATACTACAGCTGTCATAAACTACATTAACAGCACAACAACGACGAATCGTAGCTCCAACCTGGATTATAATGCTAACAATGTTATAGTTAGCGGTGAATTCGGGTTTGACGACACTACTGCCAGGGTTACGAAAATCGCTGATTCCATAGCAGGAGAAGCAACACCGGCTTCAGCTATTCCTACGGTTGAAGCTGTTCAAAGTTATTCAGATACCGGTAAGGCTGATATCAATGGTGCATCCGACCAGGAATTTAACACGGCTGCACTGACGGTTGGTGGTAATTTAACTTTTGCCAGTACTATATTCAGTGCCGTATCAACTGATTTATCCAATTCGACAGGATTAGATCAGGCTATCCCAAGGGCAGATGCAGTCAAATCGTATGTCGATGCCAATACAGCCAGCATTTCCGGGTTGCAGAATCAGATTGATGCTAAACCGGGGCTTACGATTCCTTATACCACTGGTCTTGTGGTGGCAACTGCAGCGGAAAGCCTGGTGTCAAGCCTGTCTTTGGATTCAAATTCCAGAGGAATGTTAATGGTGCACGTAACCGACGGAAGCAGTGCCATTACCTCTGGTTTGTATGCCATTCATGGAAATAATTCAGTCTCTAAAATCGCTGGTGATGGTTTTTCAGACAAGCCAACAGGTAATCCGGGTGCCAGTACCTACAACCTTTTTTATAGTGGTGGCACATTAACTATGGGAAATACAACTGCAGTAGCTATCACAGTACATTTTACCTATTTTGGAGCGTAAAAAAAAAAAAAAAAACACACTATGGTTGATTCAATCGTTGAGTACACTCCACCTGTGGATTGGGACTATTTGAGATCGGAAGGTTTAAAACACCTTCAAGAGATGACCGGGCATTTATGGACCGATTACAACATCCATGACCCCGGTGTTACCATTTTCGAAGCTCTTTGCTACGGAATTGAGGAGTTAAACAACAGAATAGCTCAGGATATTGAAACTCATCTCGTCGATGATTCCAAGGAGTCCGAGAATCGTTTCTTCTCGCCCAATGAGATACTAACCATCAATCCAGTAACTATTAACGATTACCGGAAGCTTCTGATAGATATCCCAGGGGTAAAAAACGCATGGCTTGAGCCCGTCACCGACACAGATCCGGATATTTACTACGACAAAGACAACAATTCCCTCCTTTACGATTATGCAACCAAAGCGCGAAAACTTCATCTCAATGGGCTATACCGGGTACACATCGAAAAAGAGGAAACAGCTGCAAATGAGGTTGATCTACGCGAACAGGTAAAAGCAACCTTACATGCACATCGGAATCTGTGTGAGGATTTTGAAGAAATCCGAATCATGGAGCAGGAAACTATCTTTTTATATACAGACATTCAAATTGAAGAAAATGCTGATGCAAACGAAGTTATGGGGCGCATCTATTACGACCTTAAAAACTTTGTGTCACCTACTATTCGTCAATATGGACTAAAGCGGATGTTGAGAAAGGGCAAGACCGTTGAGCAGATATTTAACGGGCCTATGCTAAAAAATGGATTCATTGATGACGACGAGTTGGGAATTGATCAGAAAAGGCGAGAAATGCATACTTCCGATCTCATCAGAATCATTATGTCGCATAAAGAGGTCAAAGACGTTCGGAATCTTTTTATTGCAAATGTTTCATCTCCGGATGAGGTATTTAAGAAGGAATGGGCTTTGGTATTGGATGACACGAAGGCACTGGTGTTGGAACCGTTTAATCCTACCAATATCAAAATGTTCAAAAAAGAGACTTTGTGTGATATTGATAGTAATAAAATCCTTACAAAAGTTAAAGATCTGGAAAATCAGGCCCAAAAAAAAGCTTTCGGTGAATCAGATAGCATTGAGTTTAGTCGCAACATCAACAAAAATGAATTCATCGATTATAATACCGTCAGTGAACAGCTTCCCTCAAATTTTGGCATCAGCAAAACCGGTTTGCCTTCTTCAGCATCTACTGAAAGAAGAGCCCAAGCTAAACAACTAAAAGCCTATCTCCTATTTTTTGAACAAATTCTGGCAAACTATTTATGCCAGTTGGATAGCTTCAAAGATATTTTTTCTCTGAAACAAAACCGGCAGGACATATTAAAAACCTATTTTTCCAGGCTTCTTCCTGAATCCCTATGGAAAAAAGATTTTCCGGAAATAATGAATGGGTATGTATATCGCGAAGATGGCTTGAATGAAGGTGCATATCAGGATGAAAATGCATTTGCTCGCAAAAATCGTATATTGAATCATCTTCTCGCGCTGTTTAACGAGAAATTTGCTGATTACACAATTATAGGGTACAGAAAGGCAAGTCTTGATACAGGGGACAAAAAACCAACTTTTCTAAATATAAAAGCTGACTTTCTAAGAAACTTCCCTCGACTTAGTCAAAACAGAAATAGGGCGTACGACACGTTAATTAAGGATGACGCTAATCTGAACATTGATGGATTGAAGGATTTAATAAGCTACAAAGTCGGCTTTGACGCTCATGAACCCGATCCTTCAATCAGAACCGAGTTTGATAATTTTCATATTGTCGAGCACATTCTGCTGAGGCCCAGCGGTAAATTGTCACTGGATTTCATATGTTCAGAGAACATACATGAGGACCTGCAGCCAGACCCCTACTCTTATAAAATAACCTTCATCATTCCCAAACGATTGGGTCGTTTTCAGGATAGTGCGTTTAAACAATTAGTGTATGATACTATTGAAGAGGAAACCCCGGCTCATATTACTTGTAGGGTTTTAGAGTTCGACCAGAACCAGCTGCAGCTATTCAACTTGGTGTTTCAAAATTACCTGATAGAGTTAAATTCAATCCAAAATAACGAATCCGATTTCTATAACTCTTATCGAAACCAGTTAATTGAGTTGCTGGGAATGGGCAAAATTCGGCTTCCGTTGTTACATCTTGATGCATATGATGTAAATGGTGACTACACACAGGATTTTGATGGTGATGAAACGACAGCGAATCAAATTAGTGACGGGGATTCGGTCGATACCTGGTATGATTTAAGTAGAAACAATAATCATGCAACAAAAACGTCTGGTTCCAATATAGTTTACAATAAACCGGATGACGGTCCTCCATATCTAAAATTTGATAATACCGATCAGCTGGAAGTTAGCAAAAGACTGATTAGTAATAGTTTTACAATTGCGATGGTTTTCAATCCGATCGTGTCAAGTGGCCATGAAAATGATACATACTCCCTGATTAAAGGAGAAACTGCGCTCTTGGGTAATTTTGCTGTGTCAATCAAAGGCAATGGAAGCATCGTTGCATCGGTAAACCAAAACACAATAAAGCTTGATTCCACATTGAATACCACCCATATGCTTCTATTTACGGGTGATTTAGATTCAAAAGAGATACAGCTAACCATCGACGGAGAACATCATCAGTTTGCAGCAACCCCTGAGTGGGATTTGGCGATGGACTACCAAAAAATAGTCATTGGCACGGGAAGCAGTCATGCCATGGTAGACTATGGTGAAATAGCAGTTCTTGATTCGGTTTTATCTGGATCAAGAAAAAGAAAACTGGAAGAGTATTTGGGAAAAAAATGGGGAATTGCATTATCTGTAATTCAGTCCATAGAAAAACCTGGCCTGCATTTGGATGCCAATCATTTAAGCAGCGTAACCAGCGAAATCAGTACAGGTAGAATAAACCAGTGGAATGATCTAAGTAAAACAGGAGTTAATGCCACTCAGCTTGATCTAAAATCAAGTCCAATTTACGATCAGAGTGGCTTAAACAAGCGCCCGTCAATTCAGTTCAACAATGCTCAATTCTTGAATCTGATTTCAGAATCCAGTTCTCTGCTTGAAACAGAATTCACCATCGCCTTAATTTACAAGTCTGAACTGAGTCAAGGTCAACTTATGACTGGCATCATAACTGACCAAGATAGTGACTCGATCGCATTTAAGCTACAGATAGGTAAAATGGGAGCGATACAGATAGATCTGGGGAATAAATCTCTGGAAATTGCTGCAACCCTCAAGGAACCCCATCTAATTATTCTTACAGGAACTGAGTCGGGGAACTCAATCGACCTGAGCTTTTACCTGGATGGAAAGACTTTTGCCAAGTCTGAATTGACGGATTCAGGTTTGATGTCTCCAGGATCAAAAAAGATCGTAATTGGTAAAGAACTGACCGGAGATATTGGAGAAATTGTTTTTTTTGACAAGGTCTTTTCAGTACTCGAAAGGCAGAGGCTGGAAGACTATTTGTCTCGTAAATGGAAAATAGATACCACAGGAGTGAATCCTATTACCAAACCGGTTGTACACCTGGATGCGGCAAGACTAACTACTGTGAAGGAAGAACAATCGTTCGTTTCTCAATGGAATGATATCAGCCCTTACTTGAATCATGCAATTCAACCAGGAGATCAGAGAAGACCGGAATACATTAGGACCGAGCTGGACCAATTGGGAATGATTCGCTTCACCCAGATGGAAAAAGGGCAAACGGATTTTTACGACGATTCGTTGATAATCGATCGTACGATTCAGGATGACTTTACAATTTTTATTATCTTCAAACCCAAACCGAACCATTATACAAGTACAGGCTCTGAACTCGATTTCGAAGTATCTGAGAACACACAATGGACAGAAGGGGTCGCCATCATTGATGGGGATTGTTCGGGTTTATATAACGATTTTGGTCTTTCTTTTGGAAAAAAAGGGAACAGCATGATCGTAATGGCCGGGGTTGGAGATCGTAATACCAGAGATCATACCATTCATACCCGCGAATTGGATTTCGATGAAGACAACCTGATTACTTTTAGCAGAATCAAGGAAACTGGTATTGTAAAACTATATGCAAATGGCCTTTTGCACACTACCGCTGATTTAGTCGATGATGCGATTTTGAATGATTGTAAAAAGATCAAAATTGGAGCGTTCAACAGTGAGGGAATTCCTTTTAAAGGTGATGTAGGAGAAGTGATTATTCTTGATCACGTTCTTACTGATGCCAAAAGACAACAAATTGAAAAATACCTTTCCTCTAAATGGTCTATTCCTATCCAGCGTCTACCTATTGATACTTCAAAAATTTGGCTACACTTCGATGCCAGTGAAAGAAGTACTGTTTTAACCGATGCTGATTACAAAGTATCAGCATGGGAACATACGGACAATTTAAGTAGTCTGGTTGCAGTTCAGGACAATGAAAATGTACGACCGGAATATGTTACAGAAGCGATTAACGGAATGCCTGGTATTCGATTCAACAATAGCTATCTCGAATTGTTGTCCAATTTGGGAAATGAAACAAAATACACAATTGCAGTGGTATTTAATGCTTTTTCATGGGGAAACAGTCTCCGCCCTCAAGACTATTTGAATCCTGCAGATATCTGGGAGTATGGTGCAGCCTTGATCGATAGCTATGATGAAGCCAGTGCAAACAATGGTTTTGGTATTACAACCAGACAAAACCTTAATACCGGAGATGTCGAGCTGAACACCCGGATTGGAGATGTATCGGCGACAGGGTCACTCGAGGTTCAGTCACCCCACATTGCAGTGGTTATGGGGGATGCTGCTTCTGGAATTACACGGACTTTTATTGACGGATTGGAAGCAGAAAACAGTTTTACTCCAGATTCGGGAGTCTCATTAAGTTCTGTCGACAAAGTTACAATTGGAGCTACCGAACTCCAAACCTATTTGAAAAAAGATGGATT
>JAKSDL010000848.1 GCA_022360105.1 Pseudomonadota bacterium | reverse complement strand
GATCACCGACGGATCACCAGCCAAATTGATCGATCTTTACCAAAAAACCGGTGCGAACGTCCTTCTGGCCGGGGGTAGAAATCAATATACGGCTATAAAAGCCAGGTTTCCTTTTGTACATGTCAACCAGGAGCGGGAATCGTGTTTTGCGGGATTTGATGGATTTCTGAACCTTGCAAAAGAGATTTGCCAGGCTGTGTACAGCCCGGTTTTTGATATCGTTAATAGACCGGCACCGTTTGGCGCACCAAAAAAATCTGTGTTCACAAGCGAATAATCCAGATGATACTGAAGGCAGTGTTAGAAACTTGTATTAATTAATAATAGCAAGAGTCTAACCTCTGAGGAGAAAATCCCGAAGGGATGACACAGTAGTAGCCAGCGGTGTTAACCGCTGGAATTTTGACACAAATAGGCCAATTAAGTCCCGTAGGGACGGCACTGATGTCATACATCCTTTTGAATTGATAAACGATTTGAAATTCATTGGTGCACTTGCACTGTTCTAAATTGATCGGTTCAAACAAGAAAAGGGAGCAGTAATGACCAAAAACCTGACAATTAATCCCAACAAAATGAGTCAGCCGGCAGGTGCAGCGCTTGCTTTGATGGGGGTGAAAGATATGATCCCTCTCTGGCATGGTGTACAGGGTTGCACGGCGTTTGCCAAGGTTTTATTTATATCCCATTTTAGAGAGCCGATGCCGTTTCAGAATACGGCTATCAGTCAGGCTAACGTCATTATGGGAAGCGATGAAAACATTCTTAAGGCATTAGAACAGATCAACAATCAGGCTGAGATCATTGGTCTGATCACAACTGGTGTATCGGAAACAAGCGGGGTGGATCTGACATCCGTAATCAAAAACTATAAGAATGCACACCCTGGGTCCAAAGTAGTAAACCTGAATACACCCGATTTTGAAGGCAACCTGGCCAGCGGTTACGCCAATGCAACCAAAACCTTGCTGGATTCTCTTGTTGAATCCCGTTCCAAGGTTGACCCTAAACAGATTGCTGTGCTGCCCGGACCATACATCACTCCAGGCGAAGTCGAACGCTTGAGATCAATTATCAGGGATTTCGGATTGAATCCCCTGTTTTGCCCCGATTTAGGGGACAGCTTATATGGTTATTTGAAGGAGAAAAAGTTTTCCCCCGCAAGCTCAGGTGGAATATCTGTTTCTGAAATAAGTAAGCTCTCCAACTCCTGCATGGTGCTTTCCGTAGGATCGACCATGGAAAAGGTGGCTGCCGAATTTGCTGCAGAACATTGCATTCCAACACTGCACTATAACAGTCTTGGCATCCTGGAAGAGATTGACCATTTTTTCAAAACCCTTGAATGGTTATCCAATGTCTCCACAGGAAACAAATATCTGAAAATGCGGCAACATTACCTGGATACGCTTTTGGATACGGATTTCTGCTTTCATGGTCGCCGTGTCGCTGTTGCAGGAGATGTTGAGTTTGTAAAGCGCTGGAAAGCGCCTTTGTCGTTGTTGGAGGTGGAAACGCTGGGAATGGGCAATGTACCCGAACAGGACCTGGATCAAGGGAACTATGCTGATTTCGCAGATAAAATTATGGAGCAGAACGTCGATATCGTGATTGGAAATTCTCATGTTGCCAGACTGGCGGAAGAGATAGGGAAACCTGTCATTAGAAGCGGTATTCCGGTCACTGATCGTTTTGGAGAACCACAATCTATCAGAATTGGATATGAAGGTGCCTCAAGATTGCTCATGGAGTGCGCCAATGCCTTCTTGGAAATTCCACAACATCCCGAGCCTTATCAATCGGAACTGACAGCAACATTAGTATAACAACCTATCACCAGAGACCAAGACATGACTCTTACTTCAAAAATACTGGATGCCAACATCAATGAAGGATGCTTACGTATTGCTTTTGCCACATCAGACTTGCAGACCATCAACGCACACTTTGGCTGGGCGAGTTGTTTCCTTGTTTACGACGTGTCCAAAACCGGGTTTTTCAAGGTTGGTAAGGTCGAATTTTCCGACCGCATCAATGATAAGGAGTGCAACCCTGAGAATAAACATTTTGAAAAAATCAATGCTTTGCAAACATGCCATATCATTTACTCCCAGTCCATAGGCGGACCGGCGGCAGCCCGGTTAACCCAGCAGAAGATCCATCCCCTGGTGGTAAAAAACAGTCCGCCTATAACAAAAATTCTGAACGATCTAAAACAGGTCTTGAACGGAGCCTTTCCACCCTGGGTCAGACGATTGGTTCATATGGATGATCCTTTGAGGTTTGAGGGGTATTAAAGACCAACAAGATGGTAAATTAAGGTTTTATTCCAAATATTGCTGGTTAAACCCCGTAGGGGTGGCACAGCAGTAGCCAGCGGTTTTAACCGCTGGTATTTCATCACCCATGCTAAATGAGTCCTGTAGGGACGACACTATTGATATTGGATGTTGTGCCGCCCCTACGGGGCTAAATACTCAGAGAGACTTGTACCAGTGGTTAAAACCACTGGCTACTATATATCGCTCCTACGGAGCTTTACGCCAATTCGTAGTTTATCAGCAACGATTATCCCTGACAAAAAGCATTCTGGAATGGGATGTCACCCAACTAAAAAAATTTCAATTTAATATTAACTTGGAAGTTGATCAAAGGATAAAAATGTACTTACAAGGATTGAGAAGAGACGGCTCATCATATACTCCTGAATTTGTAGAATCTATTGATTTTGCAAAATGTCTGGGTTGTGGCAGATGCTACAAGGTTTGCTCCCACGAAGTTTACACGCTTGTAGAAAAGGAAAGTCTCGATTTGGATGACGACGACGATGACGGAGCCATGGTTATGGCTATAGCAGAATCCGGGAACTGTATCGGTTGTACGGCCTGTGGTAAAGTTTGCTCCAGAAAATGTCACGTTTTCAAACCATTGATTGTCTAGAATGAATTGGCAGGATATTCGTGAAAGAGCACTGGCAGCTTATCTTGGATTCGCCGTAGGTGACGCCCTGGGGGCAACAACTGAATTCATGAGGCCGCAGGAAATTAAAGCCAGATATAACATTCATAAAGAGGTCACCGGGGGAGGATGGTTGCACTTAAAACCCGGAAGAGTGACCGATGATACGGAGATGAGTCTGGCACTTGGAGAGGCGCTGGTTTCATCCGGTACAATGGACGAAACTTGCGTGGCAGATTCATTTGTGGACTGGATGAGTTCAAAGCCTGCGGATATTGGACATACCATTCGACAGGAACTGAGTCGATACAAATTGTTCGGTCGTCCCAGGGCCAGGTATTCCGAATATGCAAATAGCAATGGTGCTGTTATGCGCAATCTGCCTGTCATTATCGCGACTCTTCAAACCCCGGAACTCCTCTGCGACTGGTCGATTCGACAAGGACAGATAACCCATAACAATGAATCAGCCGCAATCGGCATGTTGATTCTCAGCAAACTGACCCGGTTAACAATCGTCTATGCCCAAAACACCCCTCACAAATCCTTAACTTCACAGTGGTTCAAGCTGCATCCCAGGTTTGATTATGCCCGTTACAAAAGGTCTATTGATGGATACATTGTGGATACTGTCAGAACGGTGCTTTACTTCTTTTTCAATACTTCCGATTTTGAATCATGCCTGATAGGTGTGGTGAACGCCGGTGGAGATACAGATACCAATGGAGCCCTGGCCGGCATGCTGGCAGGTTCTTTTTATGGCTTGAATGCCATTCCCGGTCGCTGGCTTAGTCGAATGGATGATAGCATTATTTCTCGTATCCAGGAGCAAACAAAGGCATTAATCAATTGTTTCTGGGATTGATGAAAACCGTTTATTTCGCATCCTTCATATTCTTGTTCTTGTTTTCAATCTAACCTTCCGATGGCAACTTAGGGCTCAGCATCACGTGCTTAAGAGAATCGGGACTGCTTATCATCCTGAATACACGGATTGTAAAGGATATGTCTATGAATTCAAGCCATTCTACTGCCAAAACTGCAGGTTTACTTCGCATGATCAGTCCGGTTGATGGGCAATGAGTTGCCCATCTTACAATTTAATAACATTAGGGGCTTTGAACCCAACCTGCCATTGTGTTTGCTGAAAGCATGGTTTATAGGCAAGATTTCAATACTTCTCAAAATGTGTGTCCTCAGCGTCGTCTTTTTCGAGATCCATCACTAATCCGGTGGGTGCCGGTTGATCCGGTAGCTGCGGTCTTCGGGAATATCCATTATCTGCCTTGATCTGCTTAACAGGAATATGATCATTCTGATGATATAGCTTTTCCGCTGCTTTGGCGTTTTTCTTTTCAAGATCAACTTCAAAAAAGGAAATGGTTGTCTGCATCTGTTCTGCCATGGAAGACAACTCCTCCGAGGTTGAAGCCAGTTCTTCGGCAGCAGCTGCATTTTGCTGAATGGCGGTATTGACCTGACCCACTCCTGAATTCTGTTCTTTGCTGGCTGCATTGATCTCCTGCACAAGATCGGCAGTCTTGCGAATATCGGGTACGAGCTTCTCCAGCATCTCACCAGCCTGCTCGGCCACTTCAACGGATGAAGCAGCCAGATCTGTTATTTCTGTTGCAGCTACCTGACTGTTTTCAGCTAACTTACGAACTTCAGATGCCACAACGGCAAAACCCTTCCCATGCTCGCCGGCCCTGGCAGCTTCTATTGCAGCATTGAGAGCCAACAGGTTTGTTTGGCGGGAAATCTCTTTGATGATAGAGATCTTCTCCGTGATGTCTTTTAATGCTTTCATGGCATTGGTAACCGCCTGACCGCTGGATTCCGCATCAATCGATGCTTTTTGGGCGATCACATCTGTTTGTTGGGAGTTATCGGAATTCTGCTGGATACTTGCAGACATTTCTTCTATTGCAGCTGCCTGTTCAGAAGTGCCCTGGGAAAGCTGCTGGGCCGTACTGCTCAATTGCTGGCTGCCTGAGGCGACATTATCCGAAGCTGATAAGATATCCGTAACAATGTCCTGAAGGTTTTTTACCATCATAAAAATATCTTTGAGTAAGCCCGTGGTTTTTCTTTCCGTTTCGACCTTTAAGTCACCGTCCGTAACTTTTTTTACTATACTTGCCACCAAGGCCGGCTCTCCACCCAGTTGCCTGATCACGCTATAGATAACCAGCAATCCTATTAGCAGTCCTGCAGCCAGGGCTATTATTGTCATTATGGTTAATAGTTTGACGGCTTCTTTCTCCAGTTTTTCCGTATGGCGAGCAACCTCTTCCGTTCCGTGCTGGACCTGCCGCAGCAAACTACCGATCTCTTCATCCAATTGATCTTCCAATTCCTCGGTTTCATGAATAGCTTCTTCCGCTTGATGTAATTCCCCCTTTTCAAAAAACTCAAAAATTTCAATTACATGTTTGTCAAATTCATCGTGATGTTTGGCGATCAAAGCAAATTTTTCATTCAGCCCCCTGATTTCCGCCTGACCGATGTCTGTTGTTTTGGCCGCCAGCAATAAGCGATTCAGTTCTGATACTTTGTCGATTTCTTTATCGGCTTCCTTACTCAGTTTTAGAAATTTTTCCTTTGAATGATTATACGCCTTGGCACTTGACTCTTTTACGGTCATCAATTCCGCATGCCTGATGGCCCTTTCAAATTCGATTGCCTGGGATAACTGGATTTCCTCCAGCATGCTCAGGTGCTCGATTAACGGAAGATCATGCTCTGCAATTTCTTCAATGTACACAGCAAGAGTTTGCAAGGAATTGATAGCAGTGTATGCAATAAAACCGGTTATAGCCAACATCAATGCCACCATCGTCGCAACCTTAGCTTTCAGGTTCAAAAATCCCAAAATATCCATTGGTACCTCCTCAAATTGTTATCATCAGTTATTGATTTATCCGCTTTATATCCCTGGTATCAGTTCATCGAATAAATGTTGCGACTGTTGAGCGGCATTACCGGTCTGTAGTTCGCAGGAAACAGTTTTTTAAATGCATTCAATTGTTTTTTGGACACTTGAACAGGATTCTTCAACACGAGCCATCTTACCCCTTCACTACAAGGAGGGGTGGTTAATGAGCCCATATAATGGAAATAGGAACGCTGGTCGGGCAGTAAGCTTGTAACGTTTAAAACAGCGTCCCCTGAAACACTCGCCCCTTTCCTGGTTGGTAGCTTCTCCCAAAGTTTTTTCAATGATTTGTTTTGCCTGCCCGCCTTAAAGAAAACACCAATCACAGCCAGTCGCTTGTTTCTATCCTGGTGCACCAGGTGCATCTCCATGGGATAATGTCTACCCTTGACCTGATGTTCGCTTAAGGTGTGAAAGTGTAGCTGCAACAAATCAAATCTATCTCCGGCTATCACTATGTAACTGCCCGAAGCATGGTTCAGCTGAATTGTGTGACCATTGTTAATCAAAAATACCGGTGTCGAATTGTAGTGAAATTCTATTTTGTCCAACTCCAGCTCCGCCGCCCAGCTAATGTTAATCGGCGATTGATTTTTACCTTTGCTGCAATGTCGATATCCCTTCGAGAGCGTCCCCCAATATTCAGGTCCCAATGCTCCTTTGTATCCCCATGGAGCACTGGCACTTTCACCAGCCTGGCTTGTTACATAGGCACACAATAGCAGACCTGTTATTATAAACAACTTTAATTTCATACTGTTACCTTTTAGTTGGTATGTACGATGATCATTCTTTGAGAGTTAAAATCACTGGACTATTATAACTTTGTTTGAACGATTTTGCAAGAATAAACAAAAATTTTGCTTTTCACCGGGGAAGCAGTCAGCGTCGATGAGTTCAGGAAAAAGGCGGTAACAATTCGTTGTTCAAAAGGAGTTAAATCGCGGAGGGTAAAGGTGGACAAACCTGATGGATTAGACCGGCTTCTCGTTATTCAATTGATAACGGATTAATGTCATTAACCTAAGGGGATTGTGATTGCTTGTCATCCTGGCCAACTTTTCTTAAGTTAATGACTCAGGTTTCGCACCCTTGTTTTATTCTCTCAGTGGCTCTGCAGTTCACTGAGGAAGATGACTTTTACATAAATGCTATTCGCTACCGGCAGGTAGCTTTTAGCTTTAAACTGAGCACCTTCGGTACGTTTACATGAATACTCAAAATAATGGAGCGAAGCGAGTC
>JAKSDL010000497.1 GCA_022360105.1 Pseudomonadota bacterium | reverse complement strand
ATTGCTTAAAAAGATAGAAAATGAGGTAGAAGCAGCAAAGTCTTTAGGATTACCTGCATCATATAAAGAAAGCATATCTTTATCTATTCCCGCGTTGGGTGCCATCTGTTTTGATAATCAGGCACAATTCAATCCTGTTCAATACCTGAAAGGCTTGGTTGAACACCTTTCATCGACATCTTGCAAAATTTATGAAAACACCCGGGCCATCCACATCGAGGGAAAAAAACCCTATAAAGTGATTACCGGCCATGGAAATATCACAGCTGACCATGTGGTGCTAGCCACACACTCTCCTTTTTTTGATAAACCAGGGGTTTATTATGGCAGAATCTATCAGGAGCGGTCCCACCTGATTGGATTGGAAACCAAAACGCCGGTAGATGGAATGTATATCACTGCCGAAGAACCTGTTCGGTCCATACGCGATTATAAAGAAAATGGAAATACCCTTTTATTGATTGGAGGAGAACGGTATAAAACGGGACACAAAAAAAACAACTCCGATCCCTATCAACAGCTTAAAAACTTTGCTGATCAATATTTTCCAGATAGCATATTCAAATACCAATGGTCTGCCCAGGACTGTATAACAATAGATGGTGTCCCTTATATAGGCGAGCTTGCCGAATCATACCCCCATGTTTATGTAGCAACAGGATTCTATAAGTGGGGTATGTCATTAGGGACAGTTGCTGCTATGATTATTTCAGATATGATACTTAAAAAGGATAATCCATGGAAGGAAGTATACAAGCCTAGCCGGTTCAAACCGGTTGCCTCCATAAAGGATCTGGTGTCACAAGGAACTAATGTGACTGCACAGTATGTAAAAACAGCATTATCTGTTCCTCTTGATTCCATAAAGGATATAGAAAAAGACAAAGGAAAAATTGTTGTGGCAAGTGCAGGCACGGTAAACTGCACCGATTTTGATGATCTGGTTGCGATTGCGGATTTGTGTAAACAACATAATGCCTGGTTGCATGTTGATGCTGCGTTT
>JAKSDL010000201.1 GCA_022360105.1 Pseudomonadota bacterium | reverse complement strand
TTGGATCACAAAGGCAATTTTGTCTTCATTAATTCGGTATTTGCCAAACAACTGCAAGGCAAACCCAAGAATATAGCTGGGAGAAAACTTACTGATTTCTTTGAGAAAGAGTCAGCGACAAAACACTTAAAAAGTGTTCAGGAAGCCATAAACAAATCAACCCTGATATCACTGGCAAGTGAATTGGAAATCAACAATCAAAAGCGCTGGTATGATATTCGTATTCAACCATACAGGGATAAGGACAAAGAACGAGATGAAGCATTGGTTATTTTGACTGATATTACGGACAGAAAAACCACTGAAAGAAAACTTGAACAAATCCAAAATGATCTGATCGAAAAAGCGCATAAAGCCGGTATGGCAGAAATTGCAACAGACACCTTGCATAATGTTGGAAACATCCTTAACAGCGTTAAAACCTCTACTCATGTTGTAAAGGAAATTGTAAGAACCAGTCCGTTGTTATCTTATTCCAAAGCTTGTGAACTGATGAGGGAAAACACTGATAACCTGGCAGCATTTATTCATAAATTCCCTCAAGGCAAAATACTGTTTGATTATTTATTGATCCTTGAAGACGAATTTCGAAAATCTTTTGACGAGATTAACCAAAACATCGATCAACAAAACGAAAAAATAGAAATCATTTCGGACATCATTATTTACCAGCAGAGATATGCCGGAACGGAATTCTTAAAGGTAGATTTGAAAATGGAAGAGGTTATTGATGAATCATTGGATTTAGTCTCCGAATTCAACAGTCATAAAGGCATTGTGGTAGAAAAAAACCTAAATGATGTCCCTGAAATCAAAATGCCCAAGACTAAATTGATCCACACCCTGGTCAATATCTTTAGGAATGCAGGTTACTCTTTGGCAGAATCAGACGAAGATTCGAAGATAATAAAAGTGAACCTGGAAAGAATTGATGATAAAATCATTCTCAAAATCGCTGACAATGGAATTGGAATAGAAAAGAAAAATCTCGAGAAGATTTTCAGCCACGGTTTCACCACAAGAAAACATGGATCAGGGTTTGGACTTCATAGCTGTGCCACTTATTTGCAGGACATGGGGGCTGAAATTGAAGCCTTTAGTGAAGGTCCCGGAAAAGGAGCAACCTTTGAAATCCGATTTCATTTACCCACGTAGGGCAGCCCTACTGCCTGTCTCATCAAAACAAATCCACGATTTCAGAAAGATAATCCCCACCCAAAATCAGGTACTCATTTTCGTAGTTAGGCAATTTCCCGGGCAGTATCTCCGGACTGCAGAAGATCTTTTGAATGGGCAACGAGATTTTAATGATTGTATCGCCAAATTCGCTGGCTCTCTCTTTGGAGCTGGAATAGCTGTTCACACAATTATTCCTGATAATCAACTTTCGTTTGCCTAGCTCTTCAACCACCTGCAACTCCGAATGGAGATTATTAATTCCCCGGTACAGCACAAGTTTGTTTTGTGGAGGTCCAAAACGGTTCCAATAATACTGACTGTATTCGTATAGCAAATCGAACTGGGCATAGATGGAATTGCTGTGAAATCTCCGGTGCATCCTTTCCGAGAGATAGCGTAGATATGGAACATCAGTAATACTCCCCAGCTTTTTTTTGTGAAATAACGTTTTCAAACCAAACCTGCTCTCTACCCAGCCTTTAACCACTGCTCCTTCCGGTCGGTTCGAATCAAAAAACCACCCTCGAAGCATTCTTAGGTAGCTGATGGGTCGTTGGATCTTCTCTTGGATTTCCACATCCACATCCAGTTCAAACATCACCCGCATGTGCTCCATAAACAGCAACGGTGCATCCTTTTCATCAAATTTATCCATGGTACTGAATAACTGATGATTCATCTGCCTGACACCATTGATTGAAATGGGTAGTGGATTCTGATTAAAAGCCGGTGAAGCGAAATAGGAAGTCGGACACCCAACAAGGTTAAGACTGGTGATGTGATTCTGGTTCATGTCGCAAAACTAACAATGTGTAGGATATGTTACACAGGTTCATCAAATCCTAAAAAGGAAAAGTGCAGTAAAAACAAAATGTTATCATCAAATTTCATCCTGGTCCTTCCTTTGCTGAATAGGTCTACCTAATAGATTAACGGAATATACCAAACTTGAAGCCTGG
>JAKSDL010000472.1 GCA_022360105.1 Pseudomonadota bacterium | reverse complement strand
TAGGCATGAGTCTTTGGGGAATTTTGGGATTTGCTGAGTACTTTTCCGGAAACACCTTCATCGTTCCCCTACAAAACCCCACATTCCCAAAAGGAACTCAGTTCATCCACTGGTTTTTAATAACCCTGTCCGGCATTGTTTATCTGGCAGGTTATTTCCGACGATGGAAGATCACTCCGAATCTCATGATTACCATCTATGCCTGTATGGCAACCATGTGTTTTATACAGACATTTGATTTTATGGTGCGACCGGATCGATATGTCAGTTTTGTTATTGAGTGTATCAACTATATCCTTATCTCAACCTACCTTTTCAAGTCGGAAAGGATGAAAAACGTCTTTCAAAGAAATTAGGAATCGTATAAGTATTATGCAACAACTGAATAAGAAACGAGCCAAATCATGAAAAAGATACATTTTTCCGACGTTGCAGACTTTAATAAGTTTATCGGAAAACCGGCGCCTGAACATCCCATGCTGGGCTTTCTTACCCACAGTCCCGGCGATAAACATTCCGAGGCATTCAAATCCAAAGAACCGATTTGTCTTTCGTCCGATTTTTACATGATTTCTTTTAAGAAATTCATATCCGGTGAAATACAATACGGCCGCTCCAGGTATGATTATAAAAATGGCGCCATGCTCTTTATCGGGCCACGTCAGGAAGTCATTTTTAGAGGCGTGGAAACGGAATCCAAAGGATACCACCTCTATTTTCATGAAGATTTTATCAAGGGCCATGAAATTCGCGACCGAATTAAAAAGTACTCCTTCTTTTCCTATTCAACCAACGAAGCCCTTCATCTCTCTCCACGGGAGGAAAAACTGGTAGAGTCGATCCTGGATAACCTGGGAAGTGAGTATTACACCAATCCCGATGAATTCAGCAGGGAGATAATACTGACCCATGTAGATGCCCTGTTGAAGTATGCCAATCGGTATTACAAGCGGCAGTTCATCAATCGCAAGGATTTGGGAGGTGATGTCCATTCCAGGTTTGAATCGATCCTTGCCGATTATTTCTCTGCAGGAAAATTTGAAAAAGAAGGCGTACCTAAAATCGAAGAGATCGCCAACGATCTGGCCATGTCTCCTCGATACCTAAGCGACTCGTTAAAAGCCGAAACCGGCAAAAGTGCCCGGGATCACATCCATCTGTACTTGCTGGATGAAGCCAAAAATCTCCTGCTGGAGCCCAGTATTACGGTAGCCGAAGCCGCCTATAAACTGGGCTTTGAATACCCCCACTATTTCTCCCGCCTCTTCAAAAAGAAAATCGGCATAAATCCCTCGGAGTACCAAAAACAACATGTGATTCATTAAATTGAAACTTTCAAAAAGGAAAACCAACTGCTGTATTCTTTCAGGGAGTCACCAATTTCCCTGAATAAATCTTACCTCTTTTCTTTGACGAATCTATTCCCCGTCATCCGACCATCGACTCCATAAGCGCTAAGTTGTTTTCCTCATATCAGCAGTCCCGTCAGGGGTGAGATATTATTGCCGGTGTGCTTTAGCGGCATTTAGCGCTCAATGTTTACAAATTAGTCCTTCTTGGCTAATATTTCATTTGGTCAAAGCTCGGTGCATCCGCAGTTCAATTCAACCTAAGCCATGCATAAAGGAAAAATATGATAAATATCTTAGCTAAAAACTGGCAATTTATAATCACCATATTTCCAGCAATGTTCGTGCTTTACAAATTCTACCTTCAAAGAATGGATACCAGGATTGAAAGGAAAACGAAGGATCTTGAAACTATTGATACTATCATCACAAATTTACCTTCAGAATTTTTAGAGGTAAAAAACAACCTTTTGATTCTAAGCACAACAGAGAAGCTTAATGCATTTTTCAAAACAAAGTTTGATCAGGATAAAATTCTTGCTTGTCTAAAAACTGAAAATCCAGCTCAAACAATCAAAGTAGTAAAAAACTTCAACAACTTAATAAAAATAAATAATGGAGAGCTTGTTCCGACCAGAATGTTGAATCCCCAAAATCGACTATGGGTTTACTTAACATATCTAATCTTCATCATAGCAACGGTGCTGGGGTTTGCAGGCTTTCTTTATCCTGAACTTTGGTCAGATGATTCAAAGGAACTGCCAAGATATGAGGAAATTGCCATACGTATTCTTCATTTTGGATTTTCTTCCTTTATTATCAAAGAATATTTAAACCTTTCAGAAGCAATCAAGTTCTTTAAAAAGTCAGGGTAAAACGCCCGATTACTCGTAACAGGGTAGTTGAAATATCGGCATTTAACGTACATAGCGATTGACAAAACAATTGAAGACGAGAGAGCGCTTAATCAATCATTGAGGTTTGACACTCAAACGGCAATCCAATTATAATAGCAATTATATTGTATTCTAAATAGATGGAGGCGCAAATGGGACAAGTAACAATTTATCTCGATAAAGAGACAGAAACTAAATTGAGAAAAGCGGCAAAATCTAACCAGGTATCCGTAAGTAAATGGGTTGCATCGATAATCAAAGAGCAAGTCAAAACTGAGTGGCCCAATGATATCGCAGAGTTAGCGGGAAGTTGGAAGGACAGTTTTCCTTCGCTTAGAGAAATACGTTCAAGAGGGAGAAAAGATGTTAAACGAGAGGAACTTTGATTATGTATTTACTTGACACGAATACCCTTATTTACTTTTTCAAAGGCATGGGCAAGGTAGCCGACAATTTATTGAGCAAATCGCCTAAAGACATAGCTATCCCTTCAATCACTTTGTTTGAGCTTGAAGTTGGGATTGCTAAATCAAGTAATCCTAAAAAACGTAAACAACAACTAGACTCGTTGGTTTCACTAATCATGACCTTTCCTTTTGGTTTAAAAGAAGCCAAATTTGCAGCGATAATTCGAGCAAATCTTGAGAAAGAAGGTAAGCCTATTGGTCCATACGATACACTGATTGCAGGAACAGCTTTGAGTGGAAACCATATCTTAGTTACTCATAATACAAAGGAATTTTCTCGAATTAAAAAACTGAAAACCGAGGACTGGTATTAATGGTGAATCATCAGTCATGGTAAGACACCCGGTTGTTCATGACGCCCCCGCACAGAATCCAACGTGTGGAGTTACCGTAAAGGGCTCTTCAGAATGGCAATGTTTCAACGACGTTTCTGGTTATCGTTTAAAAATTTCGATGTTTAATGGAATCGTCAATTCTTTGTTCGATTCACGCTTTTTGATCTCCTTATCGGACACATTAGAAATTACAATTCTTTCACTGGAAAAGGATTTACTCGTTTTTTTGATTGTAGTTTGTTCAAAATGTTGAAAATCCCAACCTTTGGTAAACAATTTCTCCAGGGATTTATTACCCTTGGTTAGTTTCGAAGGAATGACTTCCATCCCGACATCTTTCAATAGTTTTTCAAGACTTAAGCCCGAATTCGATCTCCCCTTTTCCGGTTTCAATGTCTCAATATCCTGTTGATCAATAACAAGATTAACATCATGCTCTACTTTAATATCATCAACAGCTATTAACCTTCTAAATTGAAAGTCAATTTGATTTAAGAAATAAACAAATTTTTCTCCCCTTTTTTTAAGTGTATTTTTAATTTCCTGTTGGTTGCTTGAATGAAACTCGTCAATCAAATTGAGACCTTTCACATTTATTTCAATGGGATATTCACCGACGTCATGGTGTTTGATGACAATAACCTTGATAAGATATTTCATGCCGTCAAGTTCATGTTCCAAAGTCATAGTTAACTGTTTAAAATCTTTGGAATAGATGTCATTTGTTTCGAGTTCATACTGCATAACAACCAAGTCTAAATCGTTTTGGTTGTCACTGGTATCTTCATAAACCACCTCGTCGTCATGGCTTAACTTCAATACATTGTTTATTTTCAGTGCTTTGAGTACTCTATAAAGTTGCTGTATTATCGAAACCGCTGTAAAGGTTTCGATTTCAACTTTTTGGTTGAAGTCGCCACCAAGTTTGCTCAACAGTTTCTTGAAAACCCCGCTTGGTTCAATTGGCTCAATTTTAGTCGCTTCTGATGGGTCTATTTTCAAGTTACCTGTGAAATACATTAAATTCCTCCTTTATATGTTATTGATTTAAAAGATTTTGATTGACATATGTTTCTTCCTGCTCACCGCTCATGATCCAACCCCGGCTGATTGGAAAAGAGCTACAAGTTTAGCCGGCAAAAATGCAGATGCCGGTTTTTCCAAAGCCAAAACCAACCCGAATGCTGTTTTATAAGGTAAGTCCTCATTCTTCCACCGTGCAATCTGCCTGTCCAGGTTTGATCCTTCAGATTTTGTTTTAAATCCTTTTTGCAGCAAAGTTTCCGAAAGAGCGGGAGTTGCGTCCGGCTATGAAATCGGTGTCAGGCTTGCGTTATTGCGTTTAATCTATTCTTTGCCGGTTCGAGTTCTTGCTTTATTTACAATACATTCGCCACGATTCATCCCCCCTTAATCTATATCCAGGATACAGTCCATAAAATAGGTCCAACCATAGACAATATTGCGTTTTTGTTTCTTTTTCACTGGTTCTTTTTTGGATATGATCGCCTTCAGAAGTATCATTCTAATTTGGTTTGTAACAGCAACATAAAATAAAGGAAAAAATTATGTTAAAAAGAAGCCTGGTCATCTTAGTCGTTATTATAGCGATCCCCGCTTTTGCTAAAAATGGTGATACACCGGAGCAAATAATCCGGCAGAAACACGTTAAACTGATGGAAAAAATTAAATCCATTGAGGCTACTACCTTGAAATCATGGATCGAAAACAAAAAAAAATTCATTCTACTCGATGTAAGAGAAACGAACGAACTCAATACCTTCAAGATCACAACTGAAAACAGAATGGAAATTTCTCGGGGAGTGGTAGATTTTAGGTTCCATCAAATGGTTCCGGACAAAGAAGCTCTGGTTGTGGTTGCTTGTTCTCATGGCTGGCGAAGTGCAGCAGTGACAGATTTACTTTCCGGATATGGCTACAAAAATATTTACAATCTTAAAGATGGGATTTTTGCCTGGATCAATGCCGGTTATCGGGTGGCTAATTTCTATGGCACATTTGAAATAAAGGATTTCAAATCAACACTTTAGCTCCGATTTGATATGTCATAGACTGCTATCTTTTTGAAAAAATTCTATTCAACCACACGCTTGCGAAAAGGAAACCGATCTTTTTTATCAAGAGAGATATCCGGGCCATGACAGGATGCAAGAAATTGAGCCATTCCCTTCGGGACTATCCTGATATAGATGTGATGGGCAATTGCTCAAGATAGCCCCTGGAGGGTTCACCTACCATTCCCTGGCCCGGTCTTTGATGGGATTCGTGAAATACGCCCTAAAATCCGGGTTTCGCGAAGATGTCACTATGAAGGATCTGAGTCAGTGACTC
>JAKSDL010000076.1 GCA_022360105.1 Pseudomonadota bacterium | reverse complement strand
TTTCCGGAGCCTGGCGCATGTGCTGAGGCGGCCCTATGTGTTTCTCCCCGGGATTGCACTCAATGACGGCAAATATACCGCTGGGTTTCAACACCGTTACTACATTGTTAAAAACCGATCTAATTTGTGTCGGGTCTTCAAAGGTGTGCAAAACAGTCGCCGCCAGGCAGACATCGATTGAATGTACCTCAAGCGGCAAAGGCTGAAGGATATCTGCGACCACAAGTTCGATATTGTTAAGATCTACTTGATCCGCTCTTTTGCTGAGCTCTTTTATCCATTTGGTATTTTGATCAAGAGCGTATACTTTACCTGTTTGCCCGATAACACGAGCGGCATGCAGACTGTAATCCCCGGGGCCGCATCCAAGATCAAGAAAGGATAGCCCTGGTTTGAGGTTCAGTCTTGAGAAAACAGGTGTTGCATCCTGCATCCAGTAACTGCTCGGACCTTTTTTTTGCCCGGTGTTATGTCCGTTTGCATGTCTGTTTATGCAACTGTGATTGATTTCCATAGTTTTTCTCCAAAAGATGAGGTTTCAGGCTGGCCGGTTATAAATAATGAATAAATGATTCGATGCGAGTGATATCGTTCTCGTTTTTGTTTCCGTCGAAAGTCAGGTTTAGAAAAGGCTTGGCACCATTTTTCTCAAACCCTTTATGAAGCATGCTTAAGGTAATGCCGGTATTTTCATACATTGAAAAGACGTTAATTATTCCGTCAAAGTATGAGGCAGGGCACAATAGCTTGGCCTCCCGGTATCTTCCTCCGGCCCCCGCATAATACCCAATAGTTTCATTAGCCGTAGTGATCAGCCGATCTGAAATAGCTTCGAAGTGACTTTCATCCGCTAACCGGTCACTGACGGCATTCATGTATCCTTTTAACTGATCCAGTCTTTTTCGATAGTCTGCGGAAACCTTGTTCGGGTTCTGGTCTGCATAGTCCTGCCATATCATCCACAAGTATTCACTTAACGGGGCATAGGCTACCCTGTTTCCTTGGCGTTCCAATTCATAAAAGGTGAAATCGTTCAGGAAATCGTTGTACAAGACGAATATCTCTCCAACAGCCAAAATTCGTTTGTTATAAGACTCCATTTTCAATTCGTTGAAGATATCCCCAGCCGTTTGATTCAGGAAGCTTATCGATAACCGATCGCTAAATATTTCTTGTAATATATTAAGAAGATAGGTTTTTCTTTTATTTCTTGGTGCCATTAGGACCAAATCGCCTGCAATCAATCCCTTAAAAACAAGATCGATAACTTTCTTATCAAGCCCTGGAAAATCTTCAACAAAGGGAGATGTAATATTGACCCAGCCGAATCCCTCCTCGTCGAGTTTAGTTCTAAGCAACCGTGCATATTGGCCCTCAACTTCCGCGCCTTCGGTTTGCGGCAAAAGCAACACGGGGTCGTTTTCAATCGTAGCCTTATCGGAAAGAGCACTGAAAACATCTCCTAAAAGAGCGGTTAGAGAAAAATACTCTTCCGTAACAGTGAATTTTCTTCCCATGTCCGAAGAAGCTTTGGTCGTTCGGTGAAAAACAGATGCATTGATCCCGTTGCGAATCAGCATCTCTCTGAAAATGTCGCTATAGGGGAAGAGATAGGGCAGATGAACAATGGTATTCGATGACAAGTGGTTCAAATGTTCTTTGATATTTACATCTTTGTGTCGGATTGTTTCCGTGTAATCTTCGATGTTCCCCGCGATCTGTGTTTCATGTTCTTCCAGGCTGTTTATGAAGGCTTCCACCCTGGTAACGACTCCGACTGAGGAGGAGTGTTCGTCGACCTCAACATAAAGATAAGGCTTGCCGCCCATAATCTCCCGGAAATAATGAGCAAACACAGAATCCGGTCCGCAGCCGTGATGCGTTAAGAGAACTGCATACAGGTTGGGGTGATCTTTTATAAGTCTTGCGGGTTCCAGGATGTGCTGCCCAAACGGCCAGAACATATTCGGGTGCTCACGGGACATGTCAACCTCCGGAAGCTGGAAAAACGGAATCACCTTATATCCCGATTCCATGAGTTTTTCAGGAATTCCCATATTTAGAACGGGATCAGCAACCCCGTATATTTTTGATACCAGAACGAAGGCCTTTTCATCTTTCTCAAGCGAGTTCATTGTCTCCAAGGCGTTTTTCTCCATTCTCTCCTCAAAGTCCAGAATGGCCTTCATTCCTTTTTCCAATGCCGATTTGGTTTGTTTTTCGGTCTTTCCCAGTTGTTCACCCAATCCGGCAAAACTCTTCATCATAAATTCCTTACCCAGGCTGAAAGCGATGGTAGGCGCAAGAAGTTCTATCCCCGCTTTTTCCAGATCCATGGCACGGTTAGCCACTTTGAAGGCCAACTGCATGTATGCGCATCCATAGTTTTGCCTGGATTCAGACCCCGGATGATCCACCGTGTAGAGGTCAGGGAAGAAAATGTAATCGACCTTTTTTTGAACCAGCTCCG
>JAKSDL010000213.1 GCA_022360105.1 Pseudomonadota bacterium | reverse complement strand
CTTGAATTTTCTGACAATGCTAAGGTTGATCCAACTTTGCCTATATTTTTCCATGGTGAGTTTGATGTAAGTGAAATTGGTGATACTATGCTTGATATGAGTGGCTGGGGTAAAGGCATGGTTTGGGTCAACGGCATTAACCTTGGCCGTTATTGGGATATTGGCCCGCAATATACTTTGTATATGCCTGGATGCTGGCTCAAGAAAGGCAAAAACGAAATTATCGTTATGGATATTGAGCCTGCCGGACATAATAAAGTTCGCGGCATTAAAAAACATATATGGGGCCTAAAGGTTGACAGCAACCTCAAGCGTCATCGCAAGCCGGGCGAAACTATCCAGCTTAGTGATAGTGATCTTATCGCTAAGGGAAGCTTTGTTCCTGGTGACAGTATTCAGGAAGTCAAGTTTGCCAAACCTGTTAAAGCTCGTTATGTCTGTATTGAGTCTCTAAACTCTCTGGCAAATGATAACTATGCCAGTATCGCCGAGGTATATCTGATAGATACTAAAGGTCAGCGTATCGATCGTAACAGCTGGTCGGTTATTTATGCCGACAGCGAAGAAATTGTTGGTGAACCTGCCGGAGCTGATAATATCATTGATGAGCAGCCGGTAACGATCTGGCATTCTCAATGGAAAAATGGCAGTCCGAACCATCCGCATCAGATCGTGCTGGACCTGGGCAAAGTAACCGAGTTTAGCGCTCTCAACTATCTGCCAAGAAACGGCAGTTCGCCAGGTAAAATTAAAGACTATAAAATCTACGGCAGCAATAATCTGTTCAAAGGCCTGAAAGCTGAATAATTCCTATTAGCATAATTTATTCTTTCCCAGAAACTCCCTTGCTGTTGCAGGGGAGTTTTTTTACGCCCTATAATTGGCTTTATTGTCTTTTTAAGCGTGTTTTAGATTATTTACATAAGCTTAAGTTATTTTTTAGAAAAGCTTTAAACCTTGATTATGTAAATTTAAAGTTGAACTTGAAATTTGCATGAATATTTGATATTATTCGGTATAATGATAAAACGAGAGATAACTAAGGAGCTAATCGCTTGTTCTCAGGAATATCCTGCTGTTACTATACTGGGTCCTCGCCAATCAGGAAAAACGACCTTAACTAAAATGGCATTTGGAGGTCACAGCTATTTATCTTTAGAAGACCCAGATACTAGAAACAGTGCAAAAACAGATCCCAGAGGGCTTTTATCTGAGTTTTCAAAAGGGGTTATAATAGATGAAGTTCAACGTGTTCCAGAGTTATTAAGCTATCTTCAGGGCGAGATTGATAATGATCAAAAGCCTGGGAGGTTTATTCTAACCGGAAGTCACCAACCGGCGGTACACGAGGCAATTAGTCAGTCTCTTGCTGGGCGAACGGCGGTTTTGGAACTTTTACCATTTACATTTAGTGAATTAAAACAATATGGTCGGTCAGATGTTGGAACTTATGAAAGTGTCTTAAAAGGATTCTATCCTCGTCTGCACGAAAATGCGTTGAGACCTGGGCGCTTTTATTCTTCGTACATGGCAACTTATATTGAGAGAGATGTTCGTGCTCTCGTGAATTTAAAAGACTTATCTTTG
>JAKSDL010000352.1 GCA_022360105.1 Pseudomonadota bacterium | reverse complement strand
GTCTCGTTACACGGATAAGAATGTCATGTTACGGGCAAAGAAAAGCAGTTTGGGGAAAATTCGGCAGTTGGAGGAGGAATACCAAAAAATCAAATCGGAATTTATGGTTACCCCGGAGCTGGAGAAGTACCTGGGTAAAAGTGCATAGGAATTAAATGAATCTGCCACTTTTTTTTGTGACCGGAAAACTGACAATTGTTAATTGTAAACAAAAGGTATTTATTCACCACGAGGACACGAAGAGCAGGAATTTATATTTACCATTTTACTATTCCAACTCTTTCCCCTGTGACCTCTGTGGTGAATAGGTACGAATCAACCTAACAATCCACATCTTGGCCGGTTTTCCATAGGGTAACGGTCTTTTCGATAAATTCATCTATCCTGGTATTTTCAATGGCTGTGGATTTTTTAAAGCGGATACAACCCTTACCCACATCGATTCCCTCAAGCAGACTGCCATCCGGATCAACCTTATCGGCATTTCCCACGTATAAACTTACGTACTGCTTTTGGACATTCAGATGAAACACCCGGTCTTCACCGTTGCCATAACCAAGCATCTTCCAGTGAACATCTTCTACAAGATCGGGGGCCTTTGACATAATTAATCCGCGGAGACTTTCCAGCTTTTCCCTCCTCCAGTCATGATCCAACTGTTCAAGATATTCAACAGGGGTTTTTACATCATATAACATGTTCTTCCTAGTTCAGGGTTGAATAATCAGTTTTGCGAACAATTTTGAGTTCCCTTCATCGAAATCACAATTCGCGTAACCATTTCAATATTTTATCCAAGGCTTTTTCAACACACAATGAAAAATGACGGGGAATCTTGACATTCTAGTTCACATAATTAATAATTAAGTAACTTAATAATTAATTATGTGAAATTTCAGATGGAGAATGAAATGAAACTAACAAACAAAACTGTTTTGATAACAGGAGCATCCAGCGGTATTGGCGCTAAAGCTGCCGAAACCATTGGTACCATGGGAAACACTGTTGTTTTGCTGGCTCGCAGGGAAAAAGAACTCAAGGCTGTTGCCGAGACGATAACCAACAATGGTGGCAAGGCGTTTTATTATCCGGTTGACCTTGCGGATAACGAGGCGACTCAAGCCACACTCAACAAAGTAAAAAAGAAAGCAGGTATCCCTGATATCATCATTAACAATGCCGGCATGGGAAAGTGGATGACGATCCGGGAAACCAGCCACTCCCAGGCACGGGATATGATCTCTCTTCCTTATCTGGCCGCCTTCGCTGTTACCAAGGCTTTTTTACCGGAAATGGTTGAGCGAAAAAGTGGTCATATCATTAACCTGACCTCAGATGCGTCTTTTCTGCCCAAGGGCAACGCCATAGCCTATTCTGCAGCCAGATTTGCTTTGAGAGGTTTTACCGAAGCCTTGAGATCTGAGTTATTGGGAACAGGTGTCAATGTCTCTCTTGCCGTGTTTGGCAAGGTGGATAGCAGCTATTGGGAGAACAATCCGGGCAGTGAGGAGAGAATCCCGGCCCCTACTCCGTTCATGCCGACTTTGACAACATCTCAAGTGGCAGGGTATCTGGTAGATATTGTTGAGAAAAACAAACGAATACTAATCAAACCGGGTGTATTCAAATTTTTGTTCTGGGCGTTTCGCCGTTGGCCGGATGCGATTGCCCGTGGCATGAAAAATTAGGCATTTTATGGCACAAAAAACCAAGCAGGAGTCTTTGAACATTCAGGTCGTTGAACAACTTTTTCTTTCTACCACTTTGTTAAAGAAATCGGGTGATAAACGAATATTCAAAAAATTTGACTTAACGACTAATCTTTATGCGGTGCTGGCTAAAATCGCTGCCGGAAAAAATTCCAGCTCGATACTTCAAGAATTTGTAGAAGGAACCCCGGCCAGCATTACCCAGAAACTTAATCAGCTCGAAAACAAAGGCATCATCGGAAGAAAGCTGGATAAACAGGATAAAAGACGTTGGGTATTTGAGATTACCAAAAAAGGGCAGCAGATTCTTGATGAAATCCGCCCTGTATACAACGAGCAGTTGGCAGCTTTGTTCGAAGGATATAATGAGACACAAAAAAGCCGATTCTTTGAGATGTTAAAAGAACTGGAAGGCAGACTGAGGATTTAAACTGAGATTTTTATTGATCAAACCTGATGAATCCGTTTTTTCAACAGCTTAAAAGGTTCGCGGCAACCAACTGCGCTGTCACGCCTCCAGCAGAAGTGATAAGATCTGCTGCTAAATTGGTACTTTTTTTCACGCTGTTTTACTTTGCCATATTCAAATTCACGCAACCCCGCGAACGGTTGATCCAGGGGCTGCTTGAATACCTGTTTATGGGAACCTCTCTTTTTGCTGCTTTCGTTATTTACGGCATCTCTATTTATGGATATTTAAAACTGACAGGTAAGAAGTTATTCCTTCGATTTGCTTCCACCCCTTTTGAGTTTATTGTGATTTACACCTTGGCGATTGGTTTTTTGTTTCTGATGAAACAATCTTACTACCAGTTCGAAAAAAGCTGGGTGATTCGATATTACTGGCGACATTTTCCCTACGCTTTTGTAATTTTCGGGGTTTATACATACAGGGTTTACAAAAACACGATTATTGAAAACCTGGTTAACCGTGTGAATGCAGATCTTGAGAGCAGGCCGCCAAACCAGGGTTGCTCCCCTCTGGAAAATCCCCAATCTATTGTTGAGATTCAAGTCGATAGTATCACTCGTAGAATTGACCCTCGCAATATATCTCATATCTCAGTCAACGGGCACTATCTTGATATATTTCATCATTTTGATGACCAACACGAGACCTTACTTGTCCGCAAGCCACTAAAGGAAATCCTGGAAGAGCTGCCAAGGCAGTGTTTCATGCAGATTCATCGGTCTCATATAGTAAATCTACATCACGTACTTAAGCTCAAAAAGAGGGGCAGGCAGTACTCTCTTTTATTACAACACGGCGAGTACATGTTGCCCATCAGCAGAAACAATCTCAAAGAGGTATTATCCCGCATCGAGATGAAACTCTAGTTTCATTCACGCCATCCGGTACCTTTCAGGACAGTCCCAAATATAAATTGTTCCGTTCAGGACAAATCGGCTCCATTCAGGTCAAATCTATTCATTTCCCGGTTGTAGAATGAGAAATTGAATTTGAGTCTTGGAGATGGGCAGGTTTCGTCGGCCCATCCTGCATTCTGAAATAATAAACCTTTGACCCAAAACCGATATGAAAAACAAAACAATGCTTAAAACCATAACCTTTTCATTACTTGCTATAACTTTGATCATCGCCGTCTTCATCTCAATCCAGGCTTACCGTGCAAAAGCCAGGATTCGGGAGATGTTTACACTCAACAAACAGCTTCAGGAACAGAATTATTACATGGCTGAATTCGAATTCAAAGGGCTGGGCATCGCTTATCACCTTGGTAAATGGGAGTTTGCAAAGTCAGCTGCATTAATGGACCGCTTGCACGAGCAACTGATTACAAAAAAAGGACTGATCAAAATGCCTGATTTCAAGAGCAAAGAGGAAGAGTTGGAGTTTTATTTAAACCTTCAAAACCCCAAAACCGGGGCATTTATGGATGATGCCTACCCTTTATGCACCTACCACGGCCCTACCGAGAATGTCATACTTCATATCGAATCCCTGGTGAAGGAACTGGATAGACCTTTAAAACTCAAATACCGCCTGAAGTACCTGGACAGGGTCAACACCCCGGAGAAGCTGGTTGCTTACCTGGACGATATCTCAACGATGAACTGGATTGCTGCCAAACTGCCGCAGACGTCTTTCCATAACGCACGGGATATTCTTACTTTAGCCAGGGATTTCACTCACTACGACCCTGACAACATAAACATGGTGATTCAAAAACACGGGCTTTACAACTTTTCACCCGAATGGAGACATACCCTGCTGAAATGGTTTTATGAGCATCAAGACCCGAAAACCGGTTTGTGGGGACCTAAATCAAAAGATGGCAAACTGCTGAAAAAAGATACGAACAATACCTCATCCATATTAAAAGCATTTGTTGATAAAAAAGGAAATGACATCCATCCCGAGTTTCCGCTCCGATACAAAGACAAGCTTTTTGCATCAACCCTCGAAACACTGGCCACAGCTTTCCCTGCAGATGATAACCTGGATGATCTGCATGAATGGAATCTCAGAACACCAAAAAGCCTCAGGCTGCTGACCCGGTATCTTTGGAAGGATAGTTCCAGGGAAAATCAGGCGCTGGCAAAAAAACACTTTGAGAATTATATTCGAATTTTGTTTAACCGGTACTATATTCCGCAGGAAGGCGGATTCAGTTATTACCCCGATAGTAGTCATGCAACACTGGATGGGGTAGGAGGATTTTACATCTTCAGGGAAATTGGGGCATTTTCAAGTGAGAAACAGCATCGTCTTTGGGGATCTCCTGACCAGTCCATTGTTTCTGAGCAAACCGTCACAACGTCAAGTTTTCAAAAAAAGCACCTGGACGCGTTTATCCAGAGTCCGGAAATCAATTCATTACGGATTTACGATTCAAGCCTGGATCTCAATGAC
Source organism: Pseudomonadota bacterium (assembly GCA_022360105.1). The sequence continues at coordinate 2,919 of JAKSDL010000352.1, read as the reverse complement.
CTCACAAAAAACGTCCTGGCCATTGTTTATCCCGGGGAGCCACTGGTTCCGGATATTTTGGATTTAACACCCCGGTTCAAACACTGGATAAACACAACACCCCTGACCATGGGAAACTGGATCTCCAAAGCCAGTGTGCAAAAAGATCTGGAGAACATAGACATCAAACCTGTTCCTGTTTTGACAGCCTCAAAAAGCCTCAATGATATTAATACTTTGCTGAGCAGAAAAAAACACTTGGTAATCATAGGATTTGATGTACTGCAGGTACCAAGGATGAAGTTGGAGATACACTTGAAGAATAACCGGGTTTAATGACCTTTTTGTTTGTGTGAGCGGGATCTGACTTTTGGAATCTTGTCTTTAACCTTATTCTGATAGAATTCGGAAAGCTTATAAGCGGCAAAATAGGAAACAATTGCGAGAGGTATCCCAACAACGACTCCTCCCACGGTCATCGCACCCAGAATGGATGGTGCCTTTTCCATCAGCGCCATCACCGACTCCAGATTCATCTCCTTGGGGAAAGAGAAGTTATTTTTCATCCCCAAGATTCTGGCACCAACCAGATAGGTCATGGTGTATAGCAACGGGGCCGTGAAGGCATTGGTAATAAGGACACCGATAGTCGCAGAAATTTTGTTCCATTTCAGCAGGGAAGCTATAAAGACTGCCAGGATAATCTGCACACCCATAGTAGGCGACATGCCGATGAAAATGCCCAGCGAAAATCCATAGGCGATTTCTCTTGGATTACCGCGAATCTTTATAAAACGGCGATAGAGGTTCTTGATCGACTTTTTTTCCTTTGTTTCCTGCTGTTTATCCATAGCCTCATTGCATGCAGTTAGAATGGCAGGCATGGGTTTATCTGCCTGAACTTCCAATAGTATCCAACAGTTATGGGTTAATCACCAGATTGAATCAATCAAACCATCAAAGTTCACAAAGATTTTACAAGGGGAATTCACCCTACACCCACCAAAAGAACGTTTCATAAGTCATTGGGAAACAAGCTCTGCCAGCGCCGCTTCAAACTTATCAGTGCGAGGAAATCCCTTGCGCATTTCGCCGTATGCATTGTTTACGATGTTTCCGGACCTGTCTACCAGAAAATAACTGGGCCAGAAATTGATTTTGAGAGCTTTCCAATACTGATTGTCGTTATCCAACATGATGGGATAGTCACAAAGGTACATTTTAGCAACCCTTTCCACCTTCTCCCGCTGCTTTTCCATCTCAACCTCAGGAGTGTGAATACCAATGATTTTCAACCCTTTTGCCTTGTATGTCTGTTTTAAACCATAGACCCATGGTTTGCTGCGGATGCAGCTTATTCAGGTAGAGGTCCAGACTTCGATCAGAACGACATTGCCTTTCAAATCTGCCAGTTTTAAAGGCTTGGAATTTATCCAGAGATCTGTTGATTTGCCTGTGAACTCTGGTAGTTTGGCAGCAAACAGGGACGTGGAGGAAAACAGGAACAGGATTAACCCCATAGTAAGAAAACGCTTGATCATATCAACTCCTATCATACTGAAGATCCTGGGAAAATGGATTCTGACGTTGTCATGATCATATCGCATGAAACACAAGGTGTCACATCATTAATGCAGGATTTCATTCTTAATCGATTCCAGATCAATCCTTTATGAATGCCAATTTGCTCATTATCTCAACTGAATGAACCACGAGACTATCCTCGTGAAAATCAATGTCACCCCCTTCGATGATTTGGCTTGATTGAAGGATACTGCAAACTGACTTGTTGATTTGAGGACCTTGAAGGAGAAGCTTGTGAAAATTAAAGATCAATCGCTGTGAGCAACATCCTGAAGGGATGATACAATAGTCACCAGTGGTGTCAACCGCTGGATTCGATATCAAAATCCAAGTGGGTTCCGTAGGAACGCCAAGGTTGCCTTACAAGCTGTCAAATTGACAAGCCATCCAACATTTTTTGTTTCATGCAGCACCATAAAGTCGTTGATTTAGAATGTCATCCTCGCTAAGTATAAAGATTATTGGCATCAGCAAATCAACAATGCTTCACTATTTTGGCCAATTGGTTTCAATAAAGTGCAACGTTTGATTAAGCGGAAAGTCTTCAAAATTTGTTTCACTACAATCAAATGTTCCAAAAACTGATAACTTTGCTCACACGGTGAAGGTTTTACAAATCAACTGCTGATGCAGTTTTTGCACAAAAGGTTAAACGAATATTATTACTGAAGGAGGCAGTAATGGCAGTCTCTATCATCGGATCTGTTGCCACCCTGGCCGGGATTACCGTTGTTTTTTCCACCGTTGGATACCTGGGGTACTGGGCTTGGAAAAACAATAAACAAACTGGATCTCTGAAAAGTATCGAAAAGATGATCGGAGGTATGCTGGGAGAAAATGGCGAGGACAACCCGGAAGAGTCTAATTCTCAGTACAAAGCAGGTCAAGACAAGATTCTCAGGCCTTGGGTCTGCATTCACTGCGGCACCGCCAATCCCGCCATAGAAAACACCTGCGAGCAGTGCGGCAGAGAATCCCAATCCTGAGAATTGATTCGGTATTAAATCGATTTAAATAGGTATCGGTAAAATCACCTTATTCAAACCTGAGTGTTTGAGCTTTAAGTCCTCAAAAGATGTGGGTTTTCTGATCATCGTTACTTTCTCCTGGGCAAAGAAAGAGATGATATCTTTTGAAGCAGCTCGATAAGCATCCGCAAAATCGCTTCCAATTGCCTGAAAATCGTCAATATCAGGAAATTCTGCCACAACACCTTCATCATACTTCGATAAAACAGCGTAATAATGTTTAATATCCATTTCCACCTGATTAAATGATTTCATAGTAGTTTTTTGTTCGTTTTTTCCGGTTTGATCAAATAGGATTTCATTTGCGATCACCGATCTGACTTATGTT
>JAKSDL010000794.1 GCA_022360105.1 Pseudomonadota bacterium | reverse complement strand
TCTGATAAAAATCGGTCAATAAGATTGCCCTTTCCGCAGAGATGCTTTCCCTTGCATTGAGTGATGTTTGGCGCAATTTCATGATTCGTTCATTCATATCTTATCCTCCAAGAGTGACTTCATATCCCAGTGATAGCAGATCGGATTGCAAGTGTTCCAAATCCTGGGTGGTCAGTGACTTTGTACCTTGCATCTTGTTATCTATTCCCAGCCGCTGGTATTTGGATTCGGCTATGCTGTGATAAGGCAGCAACGAGATGTGCCTGATGGTTTTTATGCTTGCAAGCATCTGTACAAGGGCTTTGATATTATGGTGAGTATCGGTAATTCCGGGGATAACAGGAAAGCGAACGACTATTTTTTTCCCTGTAGCGGCCAATCGTTTTAGATTATCCAGAATCGTCCGGTTGGAAACCCCGGTGTAGGTTTTATGTTCGGAATCATTTAGCAGTTTGATATCGTACAAAAACAGATCGGTTTCTGCCAAAATGTCTTCAAATGCTGAAAAAGGAGCAAAACCACTGGTGTCAAGGCAGGTGTGAATCTCCTGCTGCTTGCAGGTTTTCAGGGCAGCTCTTACAAAATCCAATTGAAATAACGGTTCACCACCAGAAAAAGTGACGCCTCCCCCCGATTCATCGAAGAAAACAACTTCTTTTTCGATCTCATTTTTCAAGGTTTCGATGGTAAAGGTTTGGCCGACGTGTTCGCACTGAATCCCTACAACTCGATCGCCGATCGTATTTTTTCGTTCCAATAATTGTGAGTCTTTTTCAAGGCTTTCCGGATTATGGCACCACCAGCAGCGCAGGGGGCAACCTTTCATGAACACAGTCAGCCGAATGCCCGGCCCATCGTGCAGGGCGAATCGTTTTAAATCAAAAATCAATCCTTCAGTCATCTAATTCCTGTGATCTTCACTCATTGCAGAAACAAACAACTGGAAATAGCGAATCACTGCTTCGTGCTCGGTTTCCGGAATTCTTGAAAAAACTCGCTTGATATAATCGTTATTCACTCGATTTAGCTGATCACAAATTTGCTGACCTTTGAGCGTCAATGAAACCAGCAGGCTTCTGCGATCTTCCGGATGAGGGGTGCGAGTAACCAGTTTTTTTTCAACCAGGCCATCCATGGTGCGGCTAAGTGTGCTTTTGTCGACGCCCATGCGTTCGGCCATCTGACCTATCGTGGCAGTTCCGGCGTCACCAAGATTAATGACAGTGTGACATTGGACAACACTCAGTCCCCCGGTGCGGTCATCTCTTTTTTGACGGATAACGACATCACGTTCAAATGTCCTGAGAACTTTTCTGAATAGTTGAATTTTTTCAAAATGCATCGCAATCTCCCCCTTCAATTCTAAAATAGTTGTAACTTACAACTATTTGACTGTCAAATTAAAAAGATAGTCCCCGGTTATCGGGTATCAGCTATCAGAGAATCCTGTGTGAACGGCTAATATGTTTGAAATGAATGACTCAACAGCTGTAGGTAAATCATTCATTTAAGAAGAATTTAGCCTTGCCAGGAGAAATGGGAAAATGCACTTTCCGATAACCGTATTTTATATCTAGTGAGATTGTGATAAGCTTTCCTCGCATATCTTGCAAAACGATCGGGAAACGCCATGATTCTGGTGAGACAATGTACCGGGTTTTTGTTGGTTGTGATGCTGCTGTTCAAATCAAATAGTGCAACAGCCCAGTTTGACGGAAACTTTGAAATTGAGCGGCATTACCTGGCAATAGAAAATTTTCTGGATTGGAAGGCATACCAACCGCCCATCAGCTGGAAATATGAATGGGCTTTAACACCGGTTGGCATGCAGGCCTCTGTCGGCAGCATTTCCATGGAGGAGTTTTACACTTATTATGATATTCGCTTCACCAGGGATCTTGGAGCATGGGTCAGTTTTTACTTCAATCAAACCGAAACCTCTTTTTACCGTAAAGAAACTGCCTACCAGGAGGTTGAGTTTCGATTCGGTAAAACCTATGCACTCTCCTTAATTGGATTTCCTTCCCACGATAAGAAAAACGCTCAAATGGGTTATGCCCTGTCCCGGGGAAAGCGATATTCAACCAGCGTGGTCAGGATCAGTAGCATCGATCAATATTTTTTCTACAACGAAAAAAATATCGATACGGAGAAAAACACCAGGGTTGATGAATACAAAAAAACACCCACCTTTAATCGCCTGGAGCTTCAGTTTTTCTCTCCGGAAAGCCACATGCTGCAGTTGGATGCCAAACAGGTAACCAAAACCGAACTTGAATCAGAAAATCCCCAAAAAACCTCAACCTATGAATCGACAGGTTATTCATTCACCTTGGATTGGATTGAACAGAATTCCTGGATTTTGGGAATTAGCGGGTACGGTCATGGTGAGTACCGGGAGCAAATCCCTGAAAGTCCGGCTGCAGATAATCCTGATTTAAAACAAGACCTGATGCTTCAATGGCTGGACCTGTATTTTCATACTGTTCTGTCTGAGAAAAATATTCTGACCATCGGCATTCTGGGATCGAAGTTTAACAACCAGATCAACTCCTCTTTTCCTGAAAGTGAATACGATTGTCTATTTACAACGGCTCAAATTTACGGGGTCTGGAAGCGCAAGCGTTCCGATTGGTTTCAGTGGGTGTTTTCCATGCAGGCCGGGGATGCTGTCTTACAGAAAGACTACATCGGTATTGAGGAAACAGTTGATGATCATACCACGGAATTAAAGGCGGGTGTCGGTGTTATTTTAACAAGGCAAGATAATTATCGATTATTTGCCAACACAACCTGGGATCTGGATATTTTCCAGACTCGCCAGTGGGATGGTGGAAATGTCCAGCTCCAGATTGTGTTTTGAGTCTTGGAGTCCTTTATTGTGCGGAACGGTTTGCTGCAAACCGGTTTTTAAATGCAGAGATGATAAAAAACCAGATTGCTCCCCCAAATACTTTGGCAAGAAACTGGCCCAGCACGATAAACGGCAATAATTGTCCAAAAGCCAAAGTCGGGAATACCAGGCTGTCAACTCCTGAAGAAACCAGGTTTGAACCGTTGACTTTCAAAAACCTGGTTTTACTTTTCAGTAGTTGGAAAATGAGGGCATCAGCAATACCTGCGGAAGCAAAGGCAATAAAGGAAGCTTTGGCGATATTCTCGGCATCTTTGTTAAGCAACCAGGAAATAATGCTTCCGGCGGCTATCAATAATCCCATTTTCCAAACCAGCCCTTTGCCTTGCCATGCTTCATGCAGATAGTCCCGGACAGTGAGATCCAGACCTATAAACACAAAAGCAGTTACAATAGTTGCTGTTGGTCCCACAACCGTGATGATTAAGTTAGCCGCTACAATGGCACCAAGATAAATAAGAATGTATGGCATAATGTCGATGTTTATTGTGAGTAATTTTGTTTCAAACCATTAATTTTAAACTCAACAACCAATAAAAAAAAGCAGTCAATAACCATATTTATTCCGGAGTTTATCTGTATCAAGTCTTGTTGCCGAGTTTTTAATCAAGGGGAAATGGAAGGTCTGCAGATGGCTTCGATGACATTAATACGTCCCTCCTGCAGATTCTTTCGCACATTTTTTGCCCTGAGCTTTAAGTTTTCGTCAAAAACCAGTTTTTGGGAAAGAGTGGGGGAGGTCGAGGTGGTTTTTCGGTTTTTCAAAGACTCAAACCAGGCCAGAGCGTTTTCAGTAATGTTTTCCCATGAATCAAACTGGAAGCCTGATTGCACCAGGATACTTTTTAAGTTTTCGGGTGTTTCCAAAAAACTATTCTCTTTTGTGGATGCCCAGGGTGCAGGATAGATCACCGGCTTGTTTTTGCCTGCGGTTACATCGTGGATTAACAATTTTCCGGTGGGTTTTAAAACCCTTGAAAATTCTTGATAGAGACGTTGTTTTTCCTTGATGTTCATGGCGCAGTGTTGTGTCCAGACGGCATCAAACGATTTTGATTTAAAAGGCAGGCGTAGGGCGTTTCCGTTGATAAAACCTGTTACGTTATCAATACCTACGGATCTGGTGAGCATTGCTGCCAGTTGACAGTACGAAGCTGTCAAATCCAATCCGACAACCTCCAATCCAAACTCGTAAGCCAGCAATCTGGCTGGGCCTCCAATCCCTGAACCCACATCTAACACCAATGATCCGGGCTGAAGGTTTGCCTTTTTCCCCAGATGCCGGCTGGCCGGTTTTCCACCTATATGCATTTCATCGAAACCTGCCAGGTCTTGCAGGGTAATAGATGAGAAAGTCTTTTGCTGCAGAGCCAATGCATCTTCAATTTTTTTTATTAAATTCAGTGAATCGTAATGCTGGGTCACCTCTTGATAGTTGTTTTTGTCTGTCATACCGTTTTTCACAATGCTCCCCGATTCCTGTGCTGAAAGACCTTTAAATGAAAAACTTCGTGTCCTTCGTGTGTTCGTGGTGAATAAATATATTTAAAATAAAGTATACAATTCTTGAGGAAGGCTCAATTGGAAAAAAGTTAACTTTGTCTTTTAACAAGGCTAGTTGGTCGTCAGGCAGTCATCATTCAACAAATATCTATTGCTGCCCTTTCTCAGGTTAGTAACCTGTTCTTGTCCCCAAATCAAAAAGCTGGAAAACTGTAAAAAAGCAGTCTGAGTTTGAATTAGACCGATCCTTTCTATCCTAAACCTATCTGAGGAGCCTCTGATGATGAACATATTCAGATTTTTCCTGTTAACCTGCTTTGTGCTGATTGGCACTCTCAACAGCTATGCTGTGGACGGTTATGAAAAGT
>JAKSDL010000422.1 GCA_022360105.1 Pseudomonadota bacterium | reverse complement strand
GGTTGGCGGGCCTGTGAATTTTTTGTCACTTTTTGGTCGTTAAGGAGTTATTTTATCCTTCTTCATTTTCTATGATGGTATGCAGCTTGGCTAGAGCTTCTTTTTCGATCTGGCGAACGCGTTCGCGGGTAAGATTAACTTCTTTGCCGATGTCTTTGAGGGTCATTGGCTCGCCGCCGTTAAGGCCGTATCTCAGTTTGAGGATGGTGGCTTCACGCTGGTCCATCATATCGAGCAGATTCCTGATATTGTCCATCTCATCGGCATTTGTCATTGAATCTTCCGGCCGAGGAGTCTTATTATCTTCGAGCATGTCGTTGATAGAATTTGAATCTTCGGAAGACGGCATCTGTGTGCCAGAAGAAGAAGCTTCGACCGCTTTTCTGATAATATTGATTTTTTTCGGTGAAACCTGCATAGCTTCGCTCATTTCGGCGAGGGTGGGGGTTCTGCCGAGCTTGTCTGTGAGCGCTACCATAGATTGTTTCCAGCGGGTGATCATTTCAACCATATATGCCGGCACATGTATCGGTTGGGTGCTGTTGACAAGTGATCGTTTGATGGCTTGTTTGATCCACCATGATGCGTAGGTACTGAACCTTACGCCATGAGCGGGGTCAAACCCTTCGACAGCTCTCATAAGCCCAAGGTTACCTTCTTCGATCAGATCTGCGAGCATCATACCAGATTTGACATATTTTTTAGCTATATTAACAACTAGACGGAGATTACTGCGGATCATGAGGTCACGAGCTTCCGGGTCACCATCCATAACGCGATATGCCAGCTCTTTTTCCTCTTCTGCAGTGAGCAAGTCAGTCGCGTTGATCTCTTCAAGGTATACTTGTAATGTAGAATCAACCATGTTTTTTACCTTCCTAATCAGGAAAACGTTCAAACCACCGATACTATTCGGCAATTTACTTAGAATAAAACACAATTCTCTTGTTTTTGTCTATTTCAATTATCGGCTGTCAAATAATTATAGTTTAATACGTATTGTTTGGTTTCAATAAAAAAGTTTTTTCAGTACTGTAATCAGGCTTTTGGGCCTACCATAATGGTAATATAAGTCTTATTTCATTTAAGAAATCATTTGTTGTACGCCGATAATTGCGACATGAAAATAACACAAAACAAAACTTATCAATACTGCACAGCTAAGCTTAATAGCTTCCATATTAATATTCCTCTAATTGTGGTTTTTTTGCCTATTTTTTTTCTTTTTTTTCTTTCCGGATGTTCAAACGTTGTTTATACGCCGGAACAAGAGGCAAAGTTTGTCAAACCTACCATTGCGGTGCTAACATTTGAGAATCGAGCTCAGTCTACGATGCGTAGTCAAATTGGTGGAGGTATGGCAGAGCAACTCACAGAAAGGCTGATGGCTACCAAGAGATATGTCGTTATCGAGCGTCAGTACTTTACCCAGATACTAAATGAGCTAAACCAGAGCCAGGGTAAGATGTTCCGAGAGCAGGGCAGGTTGCAGACC
>JAKSDL010000407.1 GCA_022360105.1 Pseudomonadota bacterium | reverse complement strand
ACTATGGCAAAGACCCTGATCATGGAACGGTAACCCGTGATCAAGGGTTCCAGAGAGTGCTGTAGTTCGTCCTCATAGGCTGTGGCAGCAATAATCCAGTCCCATGGTTCATAATAAGAAAGCCTGGCAATTTTCCAGCGTGGATAGCTTTCACCCAGATTTTGCCACTTGTACCGCTCCACAGCGGTTTCGCCGGGCGCACAATTTAACGCTTTTTGCACCATGGATTGAACAAACTTGTTTCCATTGCTGTCTTCAACATCCCAAAGATTTTCACCATCCCGCAGACCATTTTTGGAAATGATGTAACTTCCCTTTTGATTACCCTGACCGCCCATGATAAAGACGTAACCGGTCTTGCCTATAACTACCTGCTGAATCGCCTGACGCAACGATTCGATATTTTCCTGCTTTACCCCTACATACAAAACCCCAATCACATACCCTGTGCTGTCAAAAATAGGTTCGTATGCCGTGATGTACCATGCATTCACGACATAAGCCCTGCCACGATAAGTCTCACCTTTCATCACCGTTGAAACAACAGGATTTGGGCTGCCGTCAGGATTAGTCGCCGGGATATAGGTGCCAATCGCTCTTGTGTCATCGCTTTTTTTCACATTGGTGGCAACTCTGAGAATGTCACCTGCTTCGTTAATTCGTTGAAAAATTGTTGCCGTACCGCCCACCAGACGCTTTACGCTATCGACCACCGGGGTGTCAAGCCAGAGCTGACTATTCTGTCCCAACCATTCTTTCCCAACCATCATTTTGGGCAGGTCCATAACGGTCTGCTCCTTTGTATACTGGTTGGTTGCTCTCCAGACCACGGATTCCCCGGCTAAATGAATGTGACCATGATTATTTAAAATGTAACGAGCGACGTTGAGGTCATGATTGACTTTTTGCTGAATGGACTCGTCCTGGGCTTTGATTAGATTATAGATGCTTTCGTTAATGTGTCTTAGATCGTTGTCGATCAATTTTTCTGCTTCAATACGAGCATGAGTACTATAGACATTCCCCTGCCAGATTCCGGCTAAAACCATGGCCAGGGCTGTAACCAGAACCCCCGTGATTCCGAGTAGCACCAGCTTTGGTCGAATTTTAAGAGAATCAAATACTGCGAAAGGTGTATTCATGTATATTTCCGGATTATGACTCAAGTTTCGCACCTTTGTTTTATTCTATCAGCGGCTCTGCAGTTCACTGAGGAAGATGACTTTTTCATAAAAGCTAGTGGCTACCGGCAGTTAGCTTTTAGCTTTAAACTGAGCACCTTCGGTCCGCTTACATGAATACTCAAAATAATGGAGCGAAGCGAGTCGTATCAAAGCTGGCAGCTGATCGCTAATAGCCAAATGTTTTTAACTGAATAGCTGATGTTCCATATAAATCATCTCCTGCAAAAACAGGTGCGAAACTTGAGTTATTACTTATTACTAATGTGTATTTCCAAGACCCTGATTTGAAATCGATAAATGAGGACTAGCAGATGTGGAGAGTGTCTAAAAGTGATATTCGGCTAAATATCCATAATTATTGGAAAAATCAGTCAACTTATGGCAACCCCTTTGAATACTGGAGATCGATTGCGGACAAACGGCTTTTTACTTCTCTGAATTATCGTTTTATTAGCCTTGGAGAGACTTGAAAATTTGTCTTATGCTTCTCAATGTCTTATGGTTTGAGAAAGGGAGCACAAATTGGTTTTTGATTGCCTGAACGGGGTATAGCTGGTTCCGACATCTGTAATGACATCTGCATGCCCGAGTGAAAGTTCTGATTAAATAATCCGCTTTTTATCTATTTTAATGAACCGTTACCTAAACATTCTGGTATTTGTTACAACCCTAACCTTCCTGGTTGCATGTGGGGGTGAAAAAGCAAAAAAGCCTGAACCTCTAGCAGTAAACGGCGTGCTCGATTTAACCAATTGGGACTTTGAAAAGGATGGATCGCTTAAGTTAAACGGTGAATGGACTTTTTTCTGGAAGGAATTCATCTCACCCGCAGGCTTAAATCCGGATAATGTAGAAGAAAGACGCTCTACAATTGAAATACCCGGGATTTGGAATGGCAAGATGATAGGTGGCAAGGAGTTATCAGGAGACGGTTTTGCAAGTTTCAAACTTAAAGTGTTGCTGAAGGAAGTAAAGGGCAAGCTTGCAATACGCTTGTTTAAAATTAATACCGCCTATTCGCTTTATATCGATGGAAATCTTTCAAGTATCGTTGGAACAATCGGCACCGATGACAAAAGCAGCATTCCCCGGTATTATCCCCAGGTTGTCAGCTTCCAGCCTACCCGGGAACACTTGGAGATCGTTTTTCATGTCTCCAATTATCATATGCGTCGTGGAGGTTTCATTTTTCCGATCTTAATCGGCAATGAAAAGACAGTCTTAAAAACCTGGGAAAGCAGTCTGGTTTTTGAGTTCCTGCTTTTTGGAGGGCTTTCAATTATTGGTTTTTACCACCTGGGGCTGTTCTTGAACAGAAAGAGTGACAAGGCTTCTCTCTGCTTTGGCATTTTCTGCCTGCTGATATCACTGAGAATCATTGTTCAGGAGAAAATCTACCTGGTTCGTTTATTACCGGAAATTCCCTGGCGATTGATTGTATTGATGGATTTTCTATCCTTTTTTATTGCTGTCCCGGTTTTTCTCTATTTTGTGCGCTCCCTGTATCCGGATGAGACGAATAAGTTTGCCGTGAGGATGCTTTTTAGGCTCGGGACCTTATATTCGATTGTCACTCTTCTCACCACAACCCGCTTTTTTTCCCATATCAACACCTCATACCAGGTTATCACCATCGGGGTTTGTTTATACGTTTTTTATATTTTGATTATTGCCGGCAAAAATAATCGAAATGGCGCGAGGATATTCCTGGCAGGATTTATTGTATTCTTCCTGACTATATTGAACGAAACGCTTTATCTAAACCAAATTGTGCAAACAGGTAACTTTGTTGGATTAGGTTTTTTTGTTTTTGTAACAGCCCAGATTATCTTGCTGTCACTTAGATACTCCAGTGCCTTTTCCGATGTGGAAAACCTCACCCTTGAGTTACAGGTTAAATCCAACCAGTTGAATGAAACCAATGTTGCTTTGGAAAAAGTGAATGAAGAGCTGGAACAGAAGGTCGAAAACAGAACAGCAGATCTGAACAACTTGATTCACGAATTGCAACAAAGCATTCGCAAATCCAAACTTCTGGCAGCGGGAGCGCAGGCTGCAAACGAAGCCAAAAGCAGTTTTCTGGCCAATATGAGTCATGAGATCAGAACACCAATGAACGGTATTCTGGGAATGATCAATCTTCTTCTGGACACGAATCTGGACGATGATCAGCGGGAGTATACAGAAACTGTCCGGGTTAGCGCGGACTCCCTGTTGGTGATTATTAACGATATTCTGGATTTCTCCAAAATAGAAGCAGGCAAGCTAAAATTCGAAACCATCGATTTTGATCTCCGCTCCTCAGTGGAAGGGGTATCTGAAATTCTGGCTCTCAAAGCAGAAGAAAAAGGACTTGAGTTTGTCTCGTTGGTTAATTTTGATGTCCCAACCAGTCTGAAAGGAGACCCTGGAAGGCTTAAGCAGATATTGATTAATCTCACCGGAAACGCCATCAAATTTACTGAAAAAGGGGAGGTAATCGTTCGGGTCTCTCTGCAAGAGGAAGCCAGCCAAAAAGTGACAATCAAATTTGAAGTGATCGACTCGGGGATCGGTATTTCGCCGGAAGAGCAGAAACGATTGTTTAGGTCCTTTACCCAGGTGGATGAATCTGTTACCCGAAAATACGGGGGCACAGGTCTTGGTCTGGCGATTTCGAAACAATTGACGGAGATGATGGACGGGGAAATTGGCGTCGAAAGTGAGCTGGGCAAGGGATCAGTGTTTTGGTTTACAGCTGTTATGGAGAAGCAACCAAACGTTCCCAAAAGGGAGCTGGCCCCGCCGGCAGATATCGAAAACAAACGCATCCTGGTTGTGGATGATATCAATATCAACCGGCAGGTCTTCACTCAATATCTTAAATCATGGAACTGCAGTTACGCTGAAGCTGAAAACGGTGTGGAAGCCTTCGAAAAACTAAAGGAAGCACACGCTGAAGGTAATCCGTTTGAGATAGCCATCCTGGACATGCAGATGCCGGAAATGGACGGGGAAACCCTGGGAAGAAAAATAAAAGAAGACCCGGATTTAAAAGAGATCATTATCATCATGCTGACCTCGGCCGGAGTAAAAGGTGATGCTTCACGTGCAAACGAAATCGGTTTTGCGGCCTACCTGACAAAACCCGTAAAACAATCACAAATTTTTGATTGCCTGATTACAGTGTTGGGGCGCCGGACAACCGAAACGTCAATAACTCCTCCCCTGCCGCTGGTAACCAGGTTTACCCTGGAAGAGTCAAGACGAAGCAAAGTACATCTCCTGCTGGCCGAAGATAATAAAATCAACCAGAAACTGGCCCTGAAAATTCTGGAAAAAAAGGACTACAGGGTTGATGTCGTTGAGAACGGTAAGGAGGCCATCGAAGCATTGGAAAATGTACCATACGATCTTGTTTTGATGGATCTCCAGATGCCGGAAATGGGAGGACTGGAAGCAACAGAAATGATACGAAGATCCACCAACAAAGTATTGAATCCCCAAATACCTATTATCGCCATGACAGCCCATGCCATGGCCGGTGATAAGCAAATATGTCTTGAAGCCGGTATGGATGGTTATGTATCAAAACCCATCAACAAGGACGATCTTTTTTCAGAAATCGAAAAACAACTGGAAAACAGGTAAAAAAGCCTCCAAAATGCTGATGTTCGATCCTTTCATTGCAGTAACCAGGAAAACGATTGAATGAATCTGGCCTTGGCATTTTCACGGATGCAGAGCCCATGGCTGATGATAATCTTGTCGAAGTCCCATTCCAGAATCCGATCGAGAGAATCAGCGTTTCCGCTTTTTTTCCAGACCCGGTGCCGCCCATAAATTTGCCACTGGATATGTCCCGGACCATTCACCCAGGGAAAGGTGATGAAACCTATTGGGCGCAACTATGTTTTTGATACTACCCAGTTCGTCAATTTTTTGCCTAATCCCCGTGTTCATAGTTATGGGGGAATGCACCCATAATGAGTCATCGGAAAGCTTAATGATTGTCATCCTTGTTTCAAAAGGAATGGTGAACATTTTGACGATGCCGCCTTCCACGGTCCAGATGTTTTTTCCAAAATCAACAAAAGACACGGTGCTACCTCAATTAGGTTAGGGTTATATGGGTTTTAAAGACTGTTGTGGCTTCACCGGCTATTTGAACCTTCTCGGGTTGATCGCCTTGTATGGTCACGATTACCTCGATGATACCTTCCCGACCAATGGCCTCTCCCTGTTTAGCTTTGAATTGAAAACTCTTTCCATCATGCTCTGCAAGGTTATTGTGAACCAGGTAAGCTCCCAGGGGGCCGTTAGCATTACCCGTTACCGGATCTTCCGCAATACCGATGGCGGGTGCGAACATTCTTCCATGGGCAAACACTCCGGCTTCAGCATCCAAAGTGAAAACGTAGAAACCGTTGCATTGGATTTTTTGACTTATCGCCTTCAAAGCAAACTGGTCAGGATCCAGTTGATGTAATGTATTTCGTTCCCTAATTCCAATCATTACTTTGGAGTGTCCCGTTGATGCTATCTGAATCGGACAGGATCTATCCAGATCCTTTGAGGTTAAACCCAAAGCTACGAGCAATTCAGAGCATATGGAATCTTGAAGTGGCGGATCGATGATGACCTTCCCCTGGGTCATGGCAATTTTAAAATCGTCGTTGGTTTTAATAATCTCAAAAGGTAAAACGCCTATTTGGGTTTTATAGTCTAAGACACAGGAATCGAGCTTTTCCTCGACTGCCTTGGCGTACATGGCAGCAATGGTGGCATGCCCGCAGGTGGGGACTTCAGTGGTCGGTGTAAAATATCGGATGACACCGTCACAGGAATCATCATCAGCCGGAAACAAAAAGGAGGTTTCGGAATTGTTCAATTCCCTGGCTATCTGTTGCATCCGGTTTTCTGAAAGTCCTTCTGCATTCACAACCACCCCGGCCGGATTCCCTTTGAACAGCTCTTTGGTAAAGGCATCGATTTGATAGATTGTATAGGTTTTCATGGCAGGATTTTTATTGATAAGAGCAGATCTGTTTTATTTTGTGCTAAGTACATACATTGGAGGATCCGGTTTATTTCTGTAAAAACGACAATTCCGGTTACTGGTTAAAAAGGTTTGTGACATTTGATAAAGCCTTGAAGTGTGGTATGATAAAAACATTTCCGGCTGAAAATGCAAGCTGCTTTTTGATGACTAACGCTAAAGGCAGCAATTTGTCAAAATGAAACAAAAGTGTATTGAATTGATGATACAATTCTGGATTCAATGTGGAATAATTCCAGAAAAAATAGACGATTCAACGGGCTGGAATAGAGTGGGATTTGAAAGTATTTGTTGATAGAAAAGTAAGGTGAGACAGGTAAAGATCCAAAAAAAGGGATCAGGTCTTCGTTCATTGATGAAAAAGGAATCTTTCTGCTAAAGACCCGATCGTTTAAAGCCGGATAAACTGTAGGATTTAAGCTGTCTTGTATTTGACTTTATCCAGCATTTGATTGGCAAATTGTGCGGCATCATTGAGATCTGACTCGTTTGGATGTCCCGTGGCGCTTATCGCTTCATCGATCCAGGGTTTATGTTCCGGTTTGTTTTGAAGTGCGTCGATAACAGATTGCTTAACACCACCACGTACACCAAATGTCCCCAGAATCCTGGACAGTTTAACCAGGGTACCGGCAGTCTCAAACGCTGTTCTGGCCTTGGTACCATCCCGAACACTGCCGTGGGTAGCGAAAAATGCGATATTAGAGTTTGCGGGAACTGTTTTTAAGAATGTCTGCACTTTTAAAGGCACAGAATGTTCGATAACAGGAAATCCACAAAAAATTACATCATATTCCTTCAATGACGTGACTTTATCGATGGTCATCAGCGTCTTGTCTTTAACCTTTAATCCGTTGAAAAGACCTTCTGCAACCTTAGCCGTATTGCCGGAATCGGAATAATAAGTAACCAGTGCTTTCAATACAACCTCCTGAGTAGGGTTTAATTAATTGTGGAGAAGACTAATTACTTATCAGCAAATAGCATGCAAAAAAGATATTTGTTAAAAAAATTTACATGTGTAAATAATCTGTTAAATTGACCTTTGGGTCAGCAATTTGCAGAGGTACTTGATGGTCGTTAAATAAGTCGGGAAGGCAATACTCAGTCCTCGGAACTCTCCTCCAAGGATCATTGAACAATTGAAATAGGTGATCAGTTCAATAGGGTTGACTGCTTGAATGCAGATTCGGACTCGGTATTTATGACTAATACCTTGCACTTGTTGACAAAAATTCAGTATCTAAAATAAATATTGGCTCTCCATATTTAATATTTTAACCATATATAATTTAAATGATTTATATTTTTGGTGTTCTTGCTGTTTCCATTGTATCTTCTGTTTGGGTTCATAAGGCATTACCCAGGTTCTCAGGTTGGATTCTTAGTTTATTTCCACTCGCAGTTTTCTTTTATATTGCGTCGTTAATTCCTGAAATTATTTCAGGGCAAATTGTAAAAAATACCTGGAAATGGGTACCGTCGTTAAATATACAATTCTCGTTGTATCTTGATTCGCTGGGTTTGCTGTTTTTACTTTTGATTACAGGAATCGGCGCCCTGGTTTTGATTTATGCAGGATCGTATTTCGGGAATCATCCTCATTCAGGTCGATTTTACACCTTGATTTTGATGTTTATGACCGCAATGGTCGGCATTGTGGTGGCAGGAAACCTGATTCTGCTGTTTGTGTTCTGGGAAATCACCAGCATTACCTCCTATCTGCTCATCGGATTTAACCATGAAAAAGAGGAAGCCAGGAAATCAGCACTAAGGGCATTGGTTATTACCGGAAGCGGAGCACTTGCCATGCTGGCAGGGATTATTTTGATGGGGTTTGTAGCCGGCACATATGAAATCTCAGTACTCCTGGAAAAAGCCGATCTGATTCAACAAAGCCCTTTTTTTACAAGTATTGTTGCGTTGCTGTTAATCGGTGCCTTTACCAAATCAGCTCAATTCCCGTTCCATTTCTGGTTGCCGGGAGCCATGGCAGCACCGACACCGGTCAGCTCTTATCTCCATTCGGCAACCATGGTGAAAGCGGGATTTTTCCTGTTGTTGCGATTGGGCCCTATCCTGCTGCCAAGCAACGAAATGCAGGGAAGCCTGATGGTAATTGGATCCATAACCATGTTGTTTGGCGCTGTCATGGCAGTCGGACAGCCTGACTTGAAGAAACTGTTGGCTTACTCAACTATCAGTGCACTGGGGTTGCTCTTCCTGCTGATCGGAATCAACACCCAGCTATCCATTAAGGCGGCAATCATTTTTTTACTCGTGCACTCCTTGTACAAGGGTGCGCTTTTCATGATAGCGGGCATCATCGATCACTCAACCGGCACCAGGGATGTAAGGGCTTTAAGCGGTTTGCTCAAGCATATGCCTTTAGTGGCAATAGCCGCCGGACTGGCTGCATTTTCCATGTCAGGGATTCCCCCGTTGATTGGATTTATCGGCAAAGAGCTGGTTTACGAAGCCAAGGTGAAAGCTCCCGATCTGTATCAATGGATACTGCCGATTACCATTGTTGCCAATGCCCTGAATGTGGCTGTAGCTCTGATTGTGGGGATCAGACCTTTTTTACGGTCGGACTTTAATTCTCCGCTACTCAAACACAAGGTTTCCCCGGGGTTATGGCTGGGGCCGGTGTTGCTGGCAATCCCCGGATTGTTGCTGGGCATTTTTCCTTCCTGGATTAACAGTCTCAGCAACATGGTCGCTTCAACCATAAAAGCCGAAAATATTGAGATCACCCTGTCATTATGGCACGGATTCAATCTTGTATTGCTAATGAGTTTCTTTACCTTGATCCTGGGGATGGTATTTTTTGGGATTCGTGAAAAGCTACGAAAAATCAAAGCTGAAAGCGGATTTCTTTCAAATTGGGGTCCCAGGCGGTTTTATGAGAGGGGATTCAATGCCGTGCTGGAAGCCGGAAAAAAGCAAACGGAATGGCTGCAAAACGGGAGCTTGAGGATATATCTTTCCGTGATTATGAGCGTTGTTGTGCTGGGTTTGGGCTATACCCTGGTCACTTTAACCGACTGGCTGCAGTGGCAAACCAACTTTTCTGCGGCTCGTTTTTACGAATGGGCGATTGTGGCCGTGATTGCCATATCAACACTGATATTGCTAATCAGTCCGTCACGATTGATTAGTGCAATCTGCCTTGGCGTGATCGGATTCAGCGTTGCCCTGGTTTTCGTTCTGTACAGCGCTCCGGACCTGGCAATCACCCAGGTTATGGTGGAAACACTGACCGTCATTCTATTTGTATCAATTGTATATCATCTGCCCGGTTATAAAAATTTGATAAGTCCCGCGGTAAAATGGTTTAATGTTTTGTTGTCAGTGTCTTTTGGAGGGCTGATGACCTTACTGACATTAAAGGCATCAAACATTCAATTGGGAGAAACGATCGCCTGGTTTTTTACTGAGAACAGCCTGACACAAGGATTCGGCAAAAATGTTGTTAACGTCATCCTGGTTGATTTCAGGGCGTTGGACACCCTGGGTGAAATTGTCGTGCTATCAATCGCTGCCATTGGAGTTGTCTCTTTGTTGCGCTTAAAACAAGTTACTGAAAGGAAACAATGAACTCAACAATATTAAAAATAGCAGCAAAACCCATCGCGTTTCTGCAATTGCTGCTCTCTGTTTATCTGCTGTTTAAGGGGCATAACGAACCCGGTGGCGGGTTTATCGGAGGTTTAATAGCAGCATCCGCCTTTATTCTGATCGCGATGGCATTCAAAGTAGAAGCGGCTTCCAGCTGGATGAAAGCATCGCCAATGTTCTGGACAGGAACAGGTTTGTTGCTAGCTGCCGCCAGTGGCATGGTTGCACTGGTACTGAATAAACCCCTGCTAACAGGTGTTTGGGGATGGGATATTTGGATACCTCTCCTTGGAACATTGAAATTCGGTACCCCTTTGTTTTTTGATATTGGTGTCTACCTGGTTGTTGTCGGTATTGCTACCATGATTGTATTTTCGTTACTGGAAATTGAGGAAGCCTGATGGAAAGCTTGTTAAGTCTTATTGTTGGACTGCTTTACGCGGCAGGACTGTATTTGATTCTTGAAAGAAGCCTGGTGAGATTGATATTTGGAATTTTGCTTTGGAGCCAGGCCACCAATTTATTGGTTTTCACTGCAGCCGGGTTGATTGGCGAAAATCCGCCGCTTATTGGTGAAAGTGGAGAGCTGGTCAATTCTGCAGATCCTCTTCCACAGGCTTTGATTCTGACGGCAATCGTCATTGGTTTTGGGGTGGTTTCATTTACACTGGTATTGTCCAAAAAAGTCTACCAATGGGTGAAAACGGACGATCTTGAACAATTAAGTGAGGGACAGGAATAATGAATCTGATCTTGGTCTTGCCTGTTGTCATTCCCTTAACCACAGGTATTGTTGGACTTTTGCTCTTACGTCGATCGGGCATTCAGCGTTGGTTAAACCAGGTAAGCTCGCTGGTGCAATTGCTGGTTGCATTCGTGCTGCTGGAAATGGTCTGGAGCCGGGGAATATTATCGGTTCAACTGGGTAATTGGCCTGCTCCCTTTGGTATTACATTTGTGGCAGACCTGCTCAGCGCTTTGATGGTTTTAATCACCGGATTTGTGGCGTTTTTTATCGCTTTGTATTCCCTGTCACAAAACGATAATCGCACAATTGGATTTGGATTTTACCCACTGGTTCAATTCCTTTTGGCTGGTGTCTCGGGGGCTTTTTTAACGGGAGATTTTTTTAATCTGTTTGTGTGGTTTGAGGTCATGTTGATGGCTTCGTTTGTGTTAATCGTTTTGGGAGGTGGCAAGAAACAAATTGAAGGTGGGTTTAAATATGTCACCATTAATATTGTAGCATCCGTGCTGTTTTTAGCGGGTCTTGGGATATTGTATGGCCAGGTCGGGTCGTTGAATATGGCTGATGTATCATTGAAACTGATGAAGGAGGATAATGCGGCTGTGGCGTTAACGGCAGGTATGTTGCTGATGATTTCGTTTGGTATCAAAGCCGGAGCTTTCCCTCTTTTTTTCTGGTTACCTGCCTCGTACCACACCCCCCAACCTGTTGTTACAGCCCTGTTTGCCGGATTGCTGACCAAAGTCGGAGTGTATGCCCTGTTGCGTTCATTTACACTGGTGTTCACCCAGAATGTTTCATTCACCCATTCCATCCTGCTTGTGGTGTCTGTTTTAACAATGGTGAGTGGGGTTTTGGGAGCTGCTTCCCAATTCCACATTCGAAAAATTTTATCGTTTCATACCATCAGCCAGATTGGATACATGCTTCTTGGTTTGGCCCTGTTTACTACAGCCGCCATATCGGCCGCCATATTTTACATGTTTCACCACTTTCTGGTTAAAACAAATCTCTTTCTGGTAAGCGGTATTGTGAAAAGCTACAAAGGGACAGAGGAGTTAAAAGAGATAGGATCTCTTTATAAAACAAGTCCCTGGCTGGCTTTGTTCTTTTTGATCAGTGCCTTTTCCCTGGTTGGTATTCCGCCGTTATCCGGTTTTTTTGCCAAGTTTGCCATCGTTAAAGCCAGCCTGGACATCAATCAATTCCTGATTGCAGGAATAGCGGCGGCCGTGGGTGTGCTGACCTTGTATTCCATGACCAAAATCTGGGCTGAAGCTTTTTGGAAAAAAGATCCCGCCGGCAACGAGACAAATGAAAAACCGACGCTAACCGGAACCCGTGCGATGTTTGTTCCGGTGATCCTGTTAGCTGTGCTGACAGTTGGAGTGGGAATGTTTCCATCCTATCTTTTCCGCATTACGGATGGAGCTGCAAATCAACTCCTGAATCCTGAAATCTATATTAAAACCGTATTGGGAGAAGGCTATGTTCATAGTTACCAGAATCGTTAAAATATGTGGTTTTATCTGGTTTTACCTGGTAGAGATGATACGCTCGAACCTCAGGGTAGCCTATGATGTGTTAACTCCTGCCCATAAAATGAAACCGGCTATTTTAGAGATTCCCCTGGATGTAAAAACGGATATGGAAATCTTGCTATTCGCAAACCTGATGAGCATGACCCCGGGCACCATGAGTTTTAGACTCTCGAAAGACAAATCGAAACTGTATGTGCATGCCATGTATGTGGACGATCCGGAAAAACAGAAACAGGAGATTAAGGAAAAATTTGAAAACCGCTTGCTGGAGATCTTCAGATGATGAACTTGGAATGGATGGTAAACCTCGGATACATATTCCTCCTGCTGGCCCTGGCCAGTGCCATGTATCGGCTGATTAAGGGGCCCGGTCTGCTGGACCGGGTTGTAGCTTTGGACCTGGTGGCTATGGTTATTGCAGGATTTATCACAGTATATGCAATAGAATCAAAACTGAAGGTGTTCCTTGATGTGGTAGTGGTTTTGGCCATGGTGGTGTTTTTCGGAACCGTGGCCTTTGGACGTTATTTGGAAAAAAAGATGAATGGAGGAAATGAGCTTGATTAGTGGATTATTTATTATCGTTGGTACCTTTTTTATCCTGATTGCCGGAATCGGACTGGTTCGCTTCCCCGATATCTATACCAGGATGCATGCCGTTTCCAAATCGATGACCTTGGGCCTGGGATCCGTTCTCTTGGCCGCGGTGATCGAATTTGCCAGCTGGAGTGTAGGGATTAAATCGCTGCTGACCATACTTTTTTTGTTCCTCACCATACCTGTCGGGTCACAGGTCATCAGTTTTGTAGCCTACCTTAGAAAGGAACCCCTCTGGAATCGGACGATTGTTGATGAATATGCTTCAGGTAAAAGGAGATCACCAACAACGAGCAAAACATTAATTCGGGCTAAGCATGCAGAAGAAGAATCAGAATGATCCGGGTACAATGTTGTCAGCCGCTCTCTAAAATTGCCAATCATGAATAGATCCAAGGGAAAATATTGTCATAGTGACAATTAAATGATTGACATGAATTGATTTTTTGGAGCATATCCTAAAAGAAGCGTTTTGAAAAATCATTGCGATCAATCTTTAACATACAGGAAACCCATGGATTATTCTCAATTGCTGGCCCAAAGAACCGGGAACATGAAAGCCAGTGCAATTCGTGAGATACTGAAGGCCACCTCCAAGCCGGAGATGGTCTCGTTGGCGGGCGGAATTCCTGCACCTGAAAGCTTTCCCATGGATATTCTGGGAGAGTTGACGCAAAATGTCCTTGATACCTACGGAAGCGGTGCCCTGCAATACGATATCGCAGAAGGATTCACCCCGCTTCGTGAAGCGTTGGTGGATCACTTGAAGACAAAGGGTGTCGCCGTTTCCGCAGATGAAATTACCGTCATGAGCGGATCTCAAGGCGTGCTGGATGCGATTGGCAAGATTTTGATTTCCAAGGGAGAAAATGTGGCTGTTGAGGCACCGACCTACCTGGGCGCCATTTCGGCATTCAATCCCTATGAGCCTAACTATGTCACCTTGGAAACCGATGAAGACGGATTGCTTCCGGAATCATTAGAAGAGGCACTCACCACTCATTTCATCAAGTTTATCTACCTGGTTCCGACCTTCCAAAATCCAACGGGAAGAACCATTCCCTTGGAAAGACGCAGGCACATTGCAGAATTGATTAAAAAGTACGATGCTCTCCTGATCGAAGATGATCCATACAGCGCTTTGCGTTTCAAGGGAGAAGCCGTACCGCCGATTTGGACATTCGCTCCTGAAAACGTGGTTTATATCTCAACCCTGTCCAAGGTCCTGGCACCGGGTATTCGGATAGGATTCTGCGTAGCACCGGGGTTGATCAGAGAATGGTTGGTAAAGACCAAGCATGGTGCAGATCTGCATACCAATACATTTGGGCAGGCTATGGCCGCCAAATATATTGCCGGAGGCTACATTCATCAGCAGCTGCCAAAAATTATTTCCCTGTATCACCCGCGACTGCAAGCAATGCTGGCGGCCATGGAAAAGCACTTTCCCAACTCTTTCAGCTGGTCGAGACCGGAAGGTGGAATGTTTGTCTGGGCAGCAGGACCGGAAGGATTCGATGCCGAACAGGCATACTGGGAAGCGGTAAAAGTCAAAACAGCCTTTGTTCCCGGTTATGCTTTTTTTACGGATGAAGGAACAGGGAAGAATACCATGAGGTTAAATTTTACCAATGCTTCCGAAGAGCTGATTACTGAATCGATATATCGCCTAAGCAGAGTGTTTGAAACTCTTCTATAAGACCAAATATCGCACAATTCACTAATCGGCAGTTGCTTTCGGTCTCAAGGAACCCCACTTTCCTCCTTTTGCGCTTTCTGCTCTTCGAGATCAATTTCCCAAAGAAGCTGAGCCAGGGTTTGAACATTTGGTTTTACTTCTTCGTACTTTTCCTGGGTCCGGGGTGTTCGACGACTCACTTTGTTGGCCCACAGGAGTCGGGTGAGATTTCTGATATTACCTTTAACCCCTCTTCGTTTTCTGTCTGCCTTGGTTTTTGCCCAGTTGCTCTCCGCAATAGCCCTGAAAAATCCCGATACTTTGAAGATTTTGGTAATCTTTTCAAAGGTTCGCTGGTTGAAAATCGAAAGGGCCACAATTAACCTGGGAAATCCTGCGCTGACAATCACATCCGGCTTGTCTTTTTCAATGGCAACAACAAAAGCCCTGGTCAGGGTTTTCATCTCGCTGGTGCCAAGTATTTTCGGAGCGACTACCTTGTACTGCTCCTTCATGTTTTCATACATGCCGGAGCCGTCCATAAATCCGGGTGCTACTACCGAGGCTGATACATTTGCCCCCTGGTCTTGCAGCGATTGACGCAACGCCTTGGTAAATCCTATGATGCCGGCCTTGGTTGTGGCGTAGACCTCGTTGTACGCCATAGGCAAATATCCCGTTCCGGAGCTGATATTAACAATATGTCCATTGTTTTGTTTGATCATATGCTTCAGAACCAGGTGGGAAAGGTTGAGGGTTCCTTTTAAATTGATATCGATGGCTGAGTTGATCTCGGTACGAGTGGTGTCCCCAAACCAAAGCGTGTTTTCCACTCCTGCATTGTTGACAAGGATATCAATGGCTCCGAATTGGGTTACGGTTTCCAATACCAGGGTTTCCAATTCATGCTGTTTGCTGATGTCGGTGGGAATCGTAATGACTTTAATCTCGTATTTTGCAAGGAGATAAGCTTTTACCTTTTCCAGGTTGGTTTCATTTCTGGCCGCCAGGGAAAGGTGGATGCCTCTTTTCGCCAGTGCCTCCGCAATGTGAACTCCCAAACCTGTTGAAGCCCCGGTTACGATGGCTTTTTGTCCCTGTTTCAGTTTCATGTGTATTCCCTTGTCTAATCACCACCCCTCAGGGAAATGGTTTCTGAATAATGAATACGCTTATAAAACGGTAACATGCCGTTTTTTATTTTGCTAACATTTGCTGTTACCGGACGTGCGATCATAGAAACTCGATTTGCTAGTGTCAAGGAGTCAAGTGTCAATTTTGAATCATGACTTTCCGCATCCTGCAAATTGCCAAAGATTGCCAATGGAATTATTTTAGTTTATGGTTGATGACCATTTTACATCTTTTGGAGTTGTTTTTAAAAGCAAATGTGAGTAGACCATGACATCCAAATTAGAAGATCTGATTCGAAAAGCTGCGACCGATATCAAACATTCCAGCCATACCGTTGCCCTGACAGGTGCCGGCTTTTCAACAGAGTCGGGAATTCCGGATTTCAGGGGCCCGGATGGATTATGGACTAAAAATCCTGAACTTGAATTGAAAGCATACGAAGCGTTCAAGGACTTCCAGCGTGATCCCAAACAGTTTTGGATCGACCTGTTGGCTGAGCCGGTAAAGATTATAGAGGAATGGGGGGACGCCGAACCGAATCCGGGCCATCTGGCGCTGGTGGAGCTGGAGAAAAAAAAGCGCTTAAAAAGGATAATGACTCAAAATATCGATAACCTTCATCAAAAAGCCGGATCAAAAAAGGTTATTGATTACCATGGCAATATCTTCAAATTGCGATGTCTCGGCTGTGGCAAGCGTTATCCGCTTGGAAAGTTCAAGCTGGATCAATTGAAGGATAAGGAACAATTGCCGCCACGCTGCAAATCCTGCGGTGATCCTTTAAAGCCGGATGTGGTTTATTTTGGAGAGCCGATTCCTGGGGATGTCTCTTCGGAAAGTCATGAAGAAGCTACCAAATGTGATCTAATGCTGGTTTGCGGCACCTCAGCCGTGGTGTTCCCATTTGCAGAACTGCCACTTATTGCCTCCAGAAAAAAACGATCCACACTGGATACCTTTCTGTCCTTTGGGTTGAGTATTCATACTCCCGCGAAAATCATAGAAATCAATGCAGACCCAACCCCACTGACAAAAGAAGGTATTTCGGATTACTTGATCCAGGGAAAAACAGGCGAAATCCTGCCTCGCATTGTGAAAGCGATCAAAGAATTGAGTTGAAAACCGTTCTGTCAAAGCCTATTTTGCCTAACACCTAACACCTAACACCTAACACCTAACACCTAACACCTAAACCCCAATATCTTCATTCCAGAGTTCCGGCTTGTTTTTGATAAACTCCTCCATCAGCTGCCGACATTCCCGGCTGTCAACAATTTCCAACTCAATGCCTCGCGAATTCAGGTATTCTTCCGGTCCCCGGAAGGTGCGATTCTCGCCTATCACAACCTTGGGAATGCCGTATAACAGTACAGTGCCGCTGCACATATCGCAAGGTGACAGGGTAGAATACAAAACAGCCCGTTTATAGTCCGAAGCTTTCAATCTTCCCGCATTTTCCAGACAATCCATCTCGGCATGCAGAATGGCACTGCCCTTTTGCACGCGCTGGTTGTGGCCCCTGCCTACTATTTTCCCGTCGATAACCAGTACCGAACCTATCGGAATTCCTCCCGCCGCAAGACCTTTTCTGGCTTCTTCTATAGCCGCTTCCAAATATTTATCCATATCAAACATCTATAATAAACTTTCAGAACATGTCGTGTGAATCTTTGAATATGCAATTCGCTATTTTAATCTTCACTAAACTCCTCAAGGGTTTCCGCAATAAATGACGGTTCCAGGTCTATCATGCATTCTCCCACGGATGTTCCAGCTGAATCAAATATTTCAAATTGCAGCGGCCAGAGAGCCGGCTGATGCTCCTTACCTTCCTGGTTGTGCCAGAAATCTTCGGCAGCCTCTTCGGCCAGCCAGATGAGATCGGCATTCTCTGCTGTTGTTTCAAACTGGTAACGCTTGTCAGATCCCTTAAGAGTGTAAAAATATGATGTTTCGTCGCCCATGTTACTCCTTAACAGTTTCCTAACCGGGTTGAGCTTTTTTATTTCAATAAATTAGACTTCTTCTTTTTTAAGATTATCCGGATAATCTGCTGGGAAACCTTATCCAAAGCATAGGAAAGATACCCTTTGAATTCCCATTGGTTTCCATAGTATGCTTTTTTGGAAACCGTATGCAGAACTTCCTTGGTCTTTAAATCTATAAATTTCAACGATAAGTGCAGATTATAATTGTTGTAGTCAATACCTGCATCATCAAATGTAATCAGAAGACCCCCTGAAGGGTACTTTTTATCATTTTTTTCTTGGGTAAAACTGACCTTTTTATTTTGAAGCCAGTATTGTTCGAGGTTGGATTGAAATCCAGCGAGTGTCAAATTCGAATATGATACTCAACCGGCCAACTTTCTTTAACTAAATGACATTGCCGTAAGATGGGCCGACGAACAGACTGTGTCACACTTGTCACCCGGGACTTGATCCGGGGTCCATGTTGGTTTGCTCACAACTCAGGCAGGATGGAATTGAGGCAGTGGGTAACAAACCTCTCAAAAGCTTCCGGGAGATTAAGACGGACAAAGCATATCCAAAGCTGCTTACACCAACTCAATGTGTGATGGATCGGTTAGCTGCACATTATTATTGGAAAGACAGACAAGCCATTATTGGAAAGACAGACAAGCCTTTGAACAGGCAATTCTTGTAACCAAATCCCACAAAGTAAATTTCAAAGAAATTCAGGAATAGGCAGAACAAGAAGACAAACAGGACGAATGTTCAATGTTTAAAGAGAGTTGTAAATAAACTGAAGGATTTGAATAGAGCCAGAGAGTCGCAGGATGGGCCGGCGAAGCCTGCCCATCGGCGGATCAAACGTCAAAATGAAAGACCTGGCCCCGTTTTTGGTTCGACTCGATCCCCCGGTCAAACCGGAAGTGACTCTGTTCATGACATTGGCAATCACCAAACGGCAGGCCTGGTGAGCAGCTTGCTTAAAGATATTTTACCGAATGTTCCGACACCGGATGGCTTGCTTCCAGTGACAGTCTGTTTAGGTGGTTCTCACTGTCAGTAATAACAGGGCTTATAACCGGTTCTGCCTCATCACTGATTTTGAATTGTTCCATCAATCGTTTCATTTCGACTGATTGTTTGGAAAGTTCATCGGCCGAAGAGGCTGTTTCTTCCGAAATGGAAGAGTTATGTTGAACGACGTTACTGATTTGCGTAAGTGCCGTGTTGATTTCGGCAATACCGTTGGTCTGGCCTCCGGACCCGGCAGATATTTCGGCCACCAGGTCGTTAACCTTGGTAACGTTTTCGTTGATTTCCTTTAAGACATCGGCAGTCAATCGGGTATTGCTAACACCAGCTTCGACTTCTTTGAGTGATGTATCGATCAACTCCGTTGTATCCTTGGCTGCTTCCGCGCTGCGACCTGCCAGGTTTCTGACTTCTTCCGCCACCACAGCAAAGCCCTTGCCGTATTTTCCTGCACGAGCGGCTTCAACGGCTGCGTTTAGGGCCAGTAGATTGGTTTGAAACGCGATTTCGTCGATGACTTTGATAACCTTGGCTACTTTGTTGCTGGTTT
>JAKSDL010000940.1 GCA_022360105.1 Pseudomonadota bacterium | reverse complement strand
GGTAGGAAAAATACTATGTGACACGTAATATGAAGAGCTGCTAATAATAAATTTGTTTTAATTCCCTCTGATAACATTAAAAAATTAAAACAAATTGGAATGTTCACTTCAAACCAAAAAATAATTTCCAGACATCTGGAAACGAGAAAAATCAAATAAATTTGACTTGATCTTAAATCGTCAAAAATCGTGAGAAGAGCTTAAGCAATATACCTCTGAAAAGATTTTTAAAGTCATTTAAAACAAAAAAAGGCAGAGCCCTTCACAGACCCTGCCTTTTCATTTCATTATAAGAATTATTTTGCGGTATAGCTATCAAGTTTCCAGAGCAGATCCCCATTCTGATCACCAAAAAAGGTAAAGTTCGTTTCCAGGTTCATTGTTCCAAAAACTCCCTGGTAGATCATGTCAGGAACCGTGAACGAAAGATCAGCATTCAGAGTGATCGAATCTCCAGTTGAGCCGCATGTAGTTGAATCAGTCATTTCACTGCCACCCCAATAAACCCTTTTGATTTCTGTTTCAGAAAGAACACGGTTATAGATACGCAGTTCATCAATATCTCCATCCATTGGATAATCAGACGATCCGTCAAAACCAATAATTAGATCTCCATCGCCAACATTTCCAGATGTTGAAACATTTAAAGTAGAACTTTTTTCTCCATTCACATAAACCACTAATTCACTTTGATCATATGTAGTTGCTATATGATATAATTTATTCAAATCCAGACTGATTCCTTGTGTGGAGTAATTAGTTCCATCGCCAATATAGGCTATAAGTTCATTACCGCCACTTAGTAAAATCTGATAATTATGATTACCCCCTCCGTTTCTTTTGTCCAAAAATGAACTTGGAGTTGAATTAACTTTTACCCAACAAGCAATTGTAAAAATACTTGTATTTAATGATGCGGAATTGGAAACAGTAATATGGTCGTCAACACCATCAAAGCTATAAGCACTGTCAGCATTACCAAACCGGTCAGTCGTCAGTGTTGCCCCGTCAACCGTTCCGTTATTCCCATTCCCACTCTCATCATTAGCATTTCCGTTAAACGGGTAATATGCAACAAGTCCATCATTCAGGTCTGCTTGTACTGGTCCATACAAAAACATCACTCCGATCAATGCGAAAACCACAACAACCAATCTTTTCATAACACCTCCAAAGGATAAGAATTAAAATTTATATTTGAAAAATCATTCAGTAAAGAATGAATAATTCCAGAATTCGAAACGGTTTATTTGCCCCAACTAAAAAGGGGCACAGACCTTAAAGTCTATGCCCATCAGAGGTACTGGCAATACCTACGGAGAAACACAAACAGTAAGGCTGTACCCCTTATCGGGATACGCCTTAGCTGTAAGTTTTCGTCTCCGTATTATTGAAAATTGCCAGTTTTCTGATGGACGAAAAATCTTACGCTATGCGTAAAAAATCGAACTGAAAAATAATCAGTTGTATGTCAGTTATTCAATTAAACTTGGCTCTTCAAGCACCTCCTTAAAACACGAAGTGGTTACTATTTCAGGGAACAATTGATCCCCAGCCTCAAATTACCAAACCAGTTTCCTAAAAGTCAAGATCCATGTGAAATGGAATAATGTAAATGTAATTTTAGGATGTTGAGCAAATTCACATTTGCACAATTGCATCTTTGCACATGAGCGCATTACAAATGCATTTACCAATCCACAGACTTGACTTTTAGCCAATCGATAACTTTATAAACTCCACTGCATTACCAATCACCAGAAATCCCAGAGGGGAGACCAACTAATAAACCTCCCAGAGGATTTCTTTTTATAATTATGGATTACCAAAAAAAAAAAAAAAAAAAGCCCCTGGAAAATTCCAGAGGCTTAGTAGCAGAATATCAGTATACTGAAATCTCAAGACCCCTGTTTTTTAAACGAGTCGCATTTTTCTTTCAATTCATTTTGTATCTCGTCAATATCGTTTTGGAAACAGCTTAACATTATTGTTAACGGCGTTTTTACATTATTTCGTACTTCTTCGATCTCATCTTCAGGTATATTGAGAATACCGGCTTCTATAAATTGATCGAATAAATGTATCGTTTTAAGCGTGCTTGAAAACTTATCACAAGCTGCGCCAAGTTTGTCTGTTACACTACAATTTTTTGAATTGCTCATGTGTTCTCCTTTCGACTTAATATGATTTCAGGATATTACAACATTGTTCATGCTCCGGCAACAATAGTGTGACCGTCGTGATCAAGGTCCAAGATACCATTCACATTCCTGCGTTTTCTTATCCAACATCAACACTTTCCTTGCCACAACCACAGCGACATACCGACCATGCCCATCTTTTTCATAGGACCGATTCTTGAGCTTCCCTTCGACATAGACCAGACTACCTTTATTAAGAAACTCAGCGCAGATGTCAGCCGTTTTGTTGAACGCAACAATCCTGTGCCATTCTGTCCTGCTGATTTTTTCACCGGTGTTTTTGTCAGTCCACTGTTCATTGGTTGCAATGGAAAAGTTGGTAATAGTTACATCGTTATCAGTTATCCGGCTCTCCGGATCACCGCCCAAATGTCCGATGAGTTGTACTTTGTTAAGACTTGCCATAATTGGGTCTCCTTTTTGGGTTTCGGAAATTGTTATCAGAATTGATGGTGGTAGGATGAAGCGGGTGGGGATTGTGTGGAGTTGGTTTGGGAAAAATATCGAAACCGTAAATCAGTTTCGGGTCAAAGCCTTTTTGATTAAAGGAACTGCCGCCTGGTCTACAAGGACAGTTTCCTTGCAGTGCACAAGAGGTATTCCTCTTTGTCTACATTGCGTTGATAGAAATTCCATTTCATGTTTTGCCCTGGCGGGTGAGAAGACATACCTTCCACCATGCCATTCAACGCCTTTTTTCTTGCCCCCTTGGTAAAAATTTGACATCAAATCATAGAAGTGGTCGGGCTGACCCTTTTTCGGTTTGACCAATCGCAAAGGCTTTGAAATCACACATTCAATGCCGGTCGCCTGGTCCAGAATTGATATGATGTCCTCATGGCTCTGAAGACTGTTACCAGCTGGGAAAATGGGATCCAAACGAAGCCGAACATTGCATCCTAAGGCTACGAGTTGTTGCAGATATTTCAATCTGTCCTGGGGAGGCGGGGTGCCTGGTTCAATTTGTTTGAAATTGTCCCGGTAAAATGCCACTGATATTTCAATGGTTAGGATGTCCTTGATGTTGTCAAGGATGGTCAGATAATCTCTTGTTGAATCAAACAACAAACCAGGATTTTTCGTAAGCATGATGATTTCGGAAAAATGATTCCTGTGTTCACTCAGCAGCTTCAAAGTCTCAAAAGTATCACCATATTCATCTTCAAGCCTTGCCTGTAAAGGATCCGTTGAGTTACTGAGATGAACCGGTCCTTTGGGCATTCCTATTTGAGTGAAATCTTCAAGGTCCTTTTTGAGCCGTTTTATAAAGCCAGGGTTCCTTTTTCCCTGGATCACGCCTTTGGAGTACCCATTGACATAACAGTAACTGCAACCATGGTCGCATGATTTGTACACATTACAAACCATCCGGTACCCACAGTTGAATTTGCATCTGCTTGAAACCGGATTGTACCAACTCAGTGAACGATTTTTAAACCCAGTAGGTGGTTGTTTTCTGTTCCCAAAATAGCGAACGAACTGTTCCTGATGCTTTTTGTAAGGTTCGAATTCCTTGAGGTATTGCAAAAAATTCGGCCAAATTTGACTGTGCCAACTCATGATATTCTCCGTTTAGTTTAATAAAGTAATCAGATTCGAAGGAAGGATTTGTTGAAAAATGGTTGATGCGGGTTTTTCAGGTAGGATATTTGTGCGTTTATGTAACCATTATATATTCGCTATAATGGTTGTCAAGAGTGACAGCGTGAAAAATGAATCTACCTGTACAGCAACAGGTGCCACTCCTTCTTTTCCTGATCCGTATCACCAGTGGGCACCATGAACTGATTCACTTTATCCGCGAGATTGCAAAGAGACCGGCCGAACCGTGATGACAGTTTCCAGTATACCCCATCTCTTCGTTCAATGATGCCGATCCTTGCCATAACAGCCCTTGCTTTCCACAATGTCTTCTGGCTCACATCCGGGCATTTCCGGATACGTATCTCATCAAGTTCAGGCGTAATCAGCTTCCCATGAGGATGGTATTTGATCGAAAGGAATATCAGGATGAACGCTGTCCGAAGAGAGATCGCATTTTTATTCGGAAAGATGAGGTGCGCCAAATCATGGATATCCTGAGTCCGATAGATTTTGTCTTTGTTGGCCTCGATCTTTGTAGATATGATTGTTTTACCCGGCCTTTTCATGTCAAATTCACCATTTTATTTTTCAGTTTCAT
>JAKSDL010000678.1 GCA_022360105.1 Pseudomonadota bacterium | reverse complement strand
CAAGCCATTGTTGGAGGATGAACACTCTCAAGTCAGGGAAATAGCTGCTGAAGCCATAAAAACCCTGGAAGAAATCAATTAACAGGCACCTGAGGATGAAAAATATCTATTTTTTGCACGGCATGGAAAGCAGCCCAAAAGGCACCAAGGCGCAGCTTTTGAAAAAACACTACCCTGGTTGTATCATCCCCCATCTGCCACCTGATTTACAAGAACGAGATAAAATTCTGAATAACCTCATCACCTCACCCAGCTGGTTGATTGGATCATCTTTGGGCGGTTTAAGCGCTTTGTTTTTTGCCATGGAAAAACCGGATTTGGTTAAGGAAATGGTGCTTTTGGCTCCGGCCGTGGGATTTTTTGACCCACAACTATTTTCCGTGGAGGAGCAGGATAGAATATACTCCACTTATATTCCCGACGAAATAAACTGTACAATCTTTGCTGGAACCCGTGATGAGGTCATTCCCATGGAGTCAATTCTGGATTTAATATCTCGCTCACCTTCACATTCCGGAATTACCCTCCACAAACTCGATGATGATCACAGTCTGAATCGCTATCCCGAAAAGTTGCTGGAGAGCGTTCAAAAGATGATCGATCTGAGTGGCGGATCATGATATCATCCAAATGGAACGACAATTTGATTCCAAATGAAAAGGACAATTGTTTTTACTGAACTATAACCATTGTAATCACTGGAAAACCGGGCAGATTATGAAAAAAAGCAGGGAGAAAATGGAAGAGCTGCTTACCAAAGCCAATGAGGTTCTGGAAAGTGAATCAAATGATTATAGACCGCCAGATGATGAAGGCCGACCCGGGGGATTGGTGTTGCTCAAGCAGGATCTTCCGACTGTTGTCGTTCCCGACCTGCATGGACGTGCGGATTACTTCCCGGATTTAGTGCAGTATCGTCTTCAAAATCAAACGATTGTCGAACTGCTTAAGGCCGGAAAGGTACAAATAGTCTGTGTGGGAGACGGCATGCACAGTGAAAGACGAGGTGCAGAAAGATGGCGTCGAGCTCTGGAAGAGTACAAAAACGGATTTGAAGAGTGTCCGGCCATGGCTGAAGAGATGAATGAAAATTTCCAAACCATGGCCATGGTGATGAAACTCAAGGCAGCCTTTCCTTCTCATTTTCATTTCCTGAAAGGTAATCATGAAAACATCCTGGATGAGGATATTAACGGTAATCATCCATTTGCCAAGCTGGCAGCTGAAGGCCCCATGACCCGTAAATACGTGGAAACCTTTTATGGAGATGATTTTCTTAATCAATTCGATCGTTTTGAAAAAAACCTTCCGTTGATGGCCAGGGGCAGATTCTTCCTGATCACTCATGCCAGACCCCGCAGAGTCTACAAGATTGATGACATTATCAACTACAGATCGCATCCTGATATTGTTGAAGGATTGACCTGGACAAGACACAACGCCGCGCAATCCGGTGCTGCTCCGGAAATGCTGAAGGAAATACTGGGTAATGGTATGGACCAGGAACTTTGGATTTCAGGTCATTCGGCCATTAAAGACCTTTACAATTACTGGAATGAAGAAAAACTGCTGGAGATCCATAATCCAAGCCTCAGAGTATTTGCTATTATAGATCCCCATCAAATGTTTGACCCGGATACCCATATTCGGATTCTGCCTAAAGCCAGGCCTGCTGCCTAGCCATCCCTCCTCGGTTGTTCGCCCGATGGAACCTTCAAAGATAAGTTCCTGCCAAATATCTTCCAATTGACCGGTCAATTTAACAAAGTTTTGATGAATATCTAAATCACGGACTGAGATTCCTGAAGTTTTGTTTGTTTTTTGTTTACACTCTAAACTCTTTATGCTGAATTATTCACTTTGTTACGTGATAAGAAAAAAGGCTGATTAGATCCCTGAATTCAATCGGGAGGCACCCATGAAAATTCCGTTAATCATCCGGGCGAAAGGGTTTGGAATTTTGGAAACTCATGGGTTGACACTCAAAATTACTATAAATCTGCGAGTATTCGCTTAAGAGGAGAAAAGGTATGGCAGTTAATATTCTGGCGTTTGGACCTAACGGAAGTGGAAAAGGAACTCAAGGTGCTATTGTCAAGGATAAGTATGGCGTGGATCACATTGAATCCGGTGCTATTTTCCGTGAGCACATCAAAGGTGGAACCGAACTGGGAATGAAAGCAAAAGAATACATTGACAAAGGTGATCTGGTACCTGACGACATTACTATTCCAATGGTTCTTGAAACCTTGGCTAAGTCCAAGGAAAAAGGCTGGTTGCTGGATGGTTTTCCTCGCTCAAAAGCACAAGCTGAAGCTCTCGACAAGTCCCTGGATGAAGCAGGAATGAAACTGAACTATGTGGTTGAAATTGTTCTGGATCGACAAATTGCCAAAGATCGAATCATGGGACGACGATTGTGTGCCAATGACAACAATCATCCAAATCATATTGCCTTCGAAGCTATCAAACCTGT
>JAKSDL010000453.1 GCA_022360105.1 Pseudomonadota bacterium | reverse complement strand
TTAAGTGAATTGTGTCTGCATGTTCTGAATGATCGACAAACAAAGCGTACGCTATCGGATCCCTTTTTAACTCAAAAATAACAGCAGTGTAACCGCTGCTTAGAAAAGTTGTCATGCGTTCTTCGAACCAACTTTTGTGATTAAATTGGTTCTTATGATTCTCATCCTTACAGAGTTCCTGATTCATCTCTGCTAGAAGTTCTACATCTTGATTTGTTGCAATTCTATATTTCATTCTTGTTTAAGGCATATAACGCCGGGTTTCAGTGGCCGCCTTGCAAGGTTTTGGTGTTTACGAAGGATTTGCCAGGAATTTGGATATTTGACCCCATCGAAGGCTAGATGGCGGTCCACTGCAAACCCTTGTTAGTGCTTGAATTTTTCTACAATGCTCCAATGACATACTTAATGTTATGTATTGAGTATTGCGGGTTAATAGTAGCTTGAAGCAAAGATAGTTATACCGATTACTAGTGACGCTACTCCGACAGCCCAACTGAGCTTGTTATATCGGTTCTTCGACCTAGAAAATGAGAGTACCACAATGCCAACTAGAATAATTGAAACAGATACTGGAAAATCATTACTGTAATACGCCTGAAGGGTTTTAGGTAAGATGTTAGAATACTTAAAATGATGAATAATCCATCCAGCCACATGGAAGCATATTACTAAACTGATGAAAGATAAAAATGCTTTTTTAAACATGTTGTCCTTCTAAATTAATGATTTATTTTAATTCAAGTTACTGGCACTAACGCCGGGTTTCAGTGGCCGCCCTGCAAGATTTTGGTGTTAACGAAGGATTTGCCATGAATTTGGATATTTGACCTCATCGAAGGCAGCATGGCGGTCCACTGCAAACCCTTGTTAGTTGTTTACCACCACTTATCATGTAGATACAGTTGTAACTCTCGAAGGTGCCTACCCCAATGAGATCTAAAGCTAACCTGAAAGTGCCATAATGCATCGTTTCGCGAAGTATTTTCGAAATACCAAATTACTTCAAGTAAGTCTCCGACTATATCTGTGATGTCCTCAATTGCATCACCTACTGATAATTCTGTCTCTGAAATTTTATCCGAGACTTCAACGGGTGTATTGTAAAATCCTAAATTTGGAAACCTTTTTTCTACCTTTTCTCGTACTAATTTGAAATCTGTGTCTGGTGCTTCTGGATACTCAGTTTCATCAAATTCAAAGTTAATTGAGTTTGCTAAATGTGCCAAAGAATCAAGTATCGTGATTAGCTCACCAAGATCTTCCAATGGGGATTCCTCATTTTGTGCAAATTCCAAAAAGTGTTTTATCGTATTTTCAATTTCCATAGTTCTTTCGGCAACTAACGCCGGGTTTCAGTGGCCGCCCTGCAAGATTTTGGTGTTCACGAGGGATTTGCCAAGTATTTGTTTATTTGACCTCATCGAAGGCAGCATGGCGGTCCACTGCAAACCCTTGTTATAAGCTTAATTCTCACCTATTAGTCTGAATTAAT
This sequence comes from Pseudomonadota bacterium, assembly GCA_022360105.1. Next base: position 1,720 of record JAKSDL010000453.1, on the reverse strand, counting down.
TTACGTTTGTTAAAGAAATATGCCACCAGAATAACAATTGAGATAAAAGACCAAGCAAATCCTGAATAGACATGAAGAGAAGTGGGGATTCCTTGTTCTGTGAACAGAACTTTATCTGGTAAAAGATACCAAAAAGGATTTGTGTAATTCCCCCACAACCAATAAATGATTCCAAATACAAGACCAATTGATCGAGCTTTAACCATGAACGGAATCAGAATGAAAACTCCAAATGAGGAAACAATGATCTGAGTAATTGCTAATGCAGTCCAAATACTAAATTCATTTGTGGAATACTTATAAATACTCTCCCATTGCTCAAAGATCATTCCGCTGTATAAGTATCGGATTGTTTCGAAAAGAAACCATCCGAATAAAGCGACACCAGATAGTTCTACAAGTTTTCTACTCATTTTTGCTTACAACGCCGGGTTTCAGTGGCCGCCCTGCAAGGTTTTGGTGCTCATGAAGAATTTGCCAGGAATTTGGATATGTGACCTCATCGAAGGCCAGCTGGCGGTCCACTGCAAACCCTTGTTAGGTTTTTTGAGGTAGTTCAAAGTTTTTCACCATGAGATTAAACAGTTCTTCAGTTTTTATTCTAAATAAATTGGGAATACTTCCTTCAATACCTTTAAATGTTTCATTTGGTTTCCCGGTTAAGCATAGTGTTTTCGCTTTTTTTGAATTGGAAACACGTTTGTACCCTATGCTTGTATCTAATTGTTTAGAAAAAAAACTTTGTGACAATATACTAATCTCTCTAAAATCCTTCCACTCAATCTTTTCTTTTCGACATATTAAACTAATTTCTAGGTGTTCTTTTGACAAAAGTAGATAAAATCGTCCGGGAATAAATAGGATTATTGAGATTAAAGTGAAAATTGCACCAACAGACAAGCAAAAATAACCCACTATTTCTCCTTCCAAAACCATGACAATTCCACCTATAAAAAGACATGCAGAAGCGAGAAATAAAGCTAACAGTTTTTTGTATGAAAAATAGAATTTTTGAGAATTCATATTATTTAAAACCTAACGCCGGGTTTCAGTGGCCGCCCTGCAAGGTTTTTGTGTTTACGAAAGTTTTGCCAGGAATTTGGACATTTGACTCCATCGAAGGCAGCATGGCGGTCCACTGCAAACCCTTGTTAGGTGATTTTGCCATTAATCATACGGTCCAATTGTCACTCCCTGAGACCAATACTTCTTGGGCTCGCTCCCTTTTGGCCAATCGAAGCATAAGCTCTTTCTTTCAGGCGCAAAACCTTTTAAAGATTCAATTAGTGAGTTTTCGTTTTTAATACTCGTTAGCTTCGAAAATTCCGTTGCATCAACCGGAATAATGCTCCACAACTGAGGATCTTGACCATCAATCCAGTCGATGGTCTCTGTGAATACTGATAAATATCTTTGCTCACAATGACTGCAGACACGAAGCCGAATGGAAAAATGTGACTCATCGATTATTGATTCTAAGACCTTTGAATCCACGAATGCTTTCCATGCATCTTCTGCACTTTCAGAATTACAGATTTCACATCCAAATTTTTTTTCCATTCGATCACCTAACGCTTGGTTCAGGTGCGCCGTAGGCGTCACCTGGAACCACTTGTTATGCGCCTGTTTGATAAACCATAATTGTTTTTTTCACAGAATTATGCTCTGTTTCATGTAATGCTTGAAAACCGTGTTTTACATACAAGCCAATATTGTGATC
>JAKSDL010000875.1 GCA_022360105.1 Pseudomonadota bacterium | reverse complement strand
CGACTGGACAATCTCATGCGCCTGATGGAGGTCTTCGAAGGCCTGTCCAAGACGATCCTGCCCTTCATTCAGGCGCAGAATGTCGAGTTGCTGCGGCAACTCGTGGGTCTGGGCGAAAACGACTGATCGGATTTGCGTACCGGTGACCACATGGAGACCGGCCGGACGGGTGAACGCCTTGCCGCGGAGTATCTGACGGAACGCGGCTTTCGGATCATGGCCACGAACTATCGCTTCCAGCGGTCCGAGGTGGATATCATCGCATTTCTTCCCGCAGCGCGATACGAAGAGGGAGGAGAGCTGGTAGTAGAAATTGAGGAGCTCAGTAATGATGAGCCAATGTTTGAGGTTAAGGTAAAAATTGGTTTGGCCGAACCCTACCAGGTCTTTTTATTGGAACCAACAAAACTTGTCAAGGAACCAGAAAAACGGCGCGACTTGGATTGGTACTTCGAGCAATATATGTACCAACCCTGGCTAGCCGGTGGTGATGCATGTGCTAAAGCAATAGTAATATACGGTCAAGAGCTATTCCAAATGCTTTTTCCCAAAACAGAGGAGTTGGATCGCGCATCTGAGCTAAGGGAAGCCATTAATTATGCCAGGTTCGACAAGACAACGTTCAGGATCATTGGCAAAACAGGAAACTTTCACGGAATACTCTGGGAAAGCCTTTTTGATCCTGCAACCCACGAGCCCCTTTTGGTTAAAAATGTCAAATTCTCCAGAGGGTCAAACAGTCCTGCAAGGTACCTGGCACATAACAATCAATTCGACTCACTGAATCTGCTCATTGTCACCTCACGCGATTCCTGGCAGGGTGATGTCGACTACAGGGGCATCCAACGTCCGTTGATCGAAGCCATTATTCGATCCGAGTTGAACATCAACTTTCATGTACTCAGGCCAGGTACTTTTCAGTCATTCACAGATCACCTGGAAGAGGTAGGTGCTAAGCATTACCACATGGTCCATTTCGATCTGCATGGTAGTGTCATGGACTATGAGGAGCTGATGAAAGAAAAGAAATCGGGGCACTTGTACTTTGAACCCAAGGCTTTCAAGGCCGAGGCTTTCAACAAACGGTACGGAGTGGCAGACATGAAGCCCTATGATGGCTTTAAGTCATTCTTATTTTTTGAAAAGGATGAGACGCAACAGATGGTGCCATACGAGTCGGAAAAGCTGGCCTCTACCTTGGAATCCTATCAGATTCCCATGTGCATACTCAACTCATGCCAAAGCGCAAAAGTAATTTTTGATAAGGGCTTCAAATCTCTGGCACAGGATTTTATCGAGGCTGGCTTGCAAATGGTAATTGCCATGCGTTTTTCTATCTCGGTTTCAGCCGCACTCATTTGGGTCAAAACCTTTTATGAAAATCTGCTCGGCAAAGGTGCTTCACCAGAACAAAGTGCTTCCGTTGCTTCCAAACAACTATATAACAACAAGAGCCGGGATGGCTTCAGAGACTTTAAGCTTGACCTGGAAGACTGGATTTTGCCGGTCTTATATTCCAATGGCCGTATCAAAATGGACCTGGCCCCGGAATCGCGGGAGAGCCGGTTGGAGCGCACCCGTTTGACCAAGGAGGCTAATCAAAAAGATGGAAATCGATACGGTTTTTTTGGCAGAGACCTAGAGGTATTGAAAGTTGAGAAGCAATTGCTGCTTCACAAAAAACTTTGGATTCACGGAATGATTGAAGTAGGTAAAACATCATTTCTCAAGGAGCTGAGGCGATGGTGGCAGATTTCGAATTTCTTCGACCAGGTCCTCTATTTCTCATTCGAGGAGGAGACCAATTCAAATACACTTTTCAAGGCGATGATAGAGGCATTGGGTTTTTTGTATAACTCCAGCAAGTCGGGAGTCGATAAGTATACATTCCTTAAGCAAGAACTCATGCTGAGCGATAAAAAATTTGTGCTTATTTTCGATCAGATGGAGCGATTCTTGCATACGGATCGCTATTCACCGATCGCTAAGTTAGTAAGGGCCGTGCTAGACGTTCCCAAGCTCTCGATCATCTTCTGTGGCAGGGGGGGAAGTGTGCCACAATTCGTACAAGAGGTGACTGAGATTAAAAGCTTGGCCTTAGAGCCATTGGACGAAACCGCTGCCTATGCACTGGCCCGTTCGATATTGGCAACCTTCAATAAGGATTTGGAAGCGGTCAGGGAAGAATACCCGGTGAAATTGGCTGTTTTGATGGACAAATTGGACGGCTTCCCAGGTACCATTGAGAGCGTCATCCCCCGGCTAAATGAGATGACAGTGGAAGAATTGTTGAATGAACTTGATTGCTTCGGTGAGTAAGCCTGAAAATTTCGATCGCGCAAATACCGGATTGGTAAAGAGGGATGTGGTCTTGATAATTCTGGAGCAATTCCAGAACATCCACCTAGGTTTGGCAGATCATTTCATTGACATGTTCAATACATGGCAGAGCATATATGTTTTCGAAAGACAGCATCTTGACGAGGCATTAAAGGAGCTGGTGCAGAGGGGCCTGGCAGCGGAAGAATATGATAACCAGATGGATCATAAACAATTCCGTTTTGTTCCTCTGTTTCGGTTTAAGCTCCATCAGCTCATTGATTTTGATCGAAAATTGTTGAGCCAGGAGGATGCTGAAGTCTTTTTTCAACTTTATCAAGAGGCAGTTTCAGTAATCTATTATACCCAATTAAAAAGCAGCGGAATTGAAAAGATCAGTGGACTTCTCTATTTTGAAAGGCCCAATTTAGAACGCCTTCTCAGCATTGCTCTTTTAGACCAAGCTCCGATTGGTGTTCCATTTATGTTGCTGCAAGCCGAATTACGTCATCGGGCCAGGCAGGAACAGTTATTGAGCCAGTCAGTCGATTTGCTTAACAAATTCAAGCATTACAAACCAGAGAAACAGAGCGATTACTGGCTGGATGAGCTAGCCGCTCTAACAGGAACAACAGCAGTGCTCTTAATAGAAAATGCGGAATTTTCGAATGCCCTGTCTTTGCTGGACGAAGTAGGAGACATGATTGACAGTACCAGAAACCCACGCTATCTGAACAGACGGATCGACTTGCACCTCAAAAAGGTAAATGCACTCAGTGGTTTAAACAACGTGGCTGCAGCTCAGGCAGAATTGAATAAAATTGAAACCTTATTGAACCATCATGACGAAATGGATGAATACTGGCCTCAATACTGGCAGCAGCAGGCAGGCATTTTTATCAATTATTGCATGGATTTTGAAAAGGCCAAAAGCTGTTATTTAAACATGGCCAAATGGTATAAAGACCGGGGAGATTTTGAAAATTATGCTATGACACTTTGTGATTTGGCATCACTGAGTAACTTTTCTGCTAATACTGTAGATGAAGAATGCGAGCAGTATATGAAAGATGCGTTGGAGCTTGCTGGATCCATTACCGGAAGTGAAGTACAAATTGATCTTCTCATGGCCATGGCCATTTACCAGATCTCCACCCAAGCTTATGAACAAGCTAAAATATACTTAAAGCAAGGACTTCAATTTGCCATAGAACATGAGCAGCACTTGAATATTGCCGATGCATTTCAAAACCTTGGGGTGGCAGAAAATGCTACTGGCCAGCTTGAAAACGCCTTTGACTACTTTGAGAAAGCGGTGGAGTTTTACTCAAAGCTGGGATATGAAGATGCCGTGGCTGAAACTTATTTGGACATGGCGGATGTACAATACAAGTTGGCTGATTATGACTGTGCGGCTTTATGGAACAAAAGAGCGATTCTGATCCTGAGGAACTATCAGGAAAGCGCTTCATTGTATGATGCTTACATCAACCTGGCATCCATTCTCATAGCTCAGAATAAACTAAAAAGCGCCGAACAGTTACTTATGCACGTTCTGAACATCGTGGAAAATCGTCAGGTGCAGCGTGCCAAAGGTGATGCCCTCCGTTGCCTGGGCGATATTGCCATTGTAAGAAAACAATGTACGAAGGCCTTTGAATTATTCAGTCAAAGTCTCCATTGCTATTTAGAGGCGAACGATTTGAGTTTTGTTCAGAATTTAGAGAGCTACATGACCCGTTTGTCTGAATTGTGTGAGGAACCGTCCTATTTAAGCAGGTTCAAAGATATGATTCCATTGGCTG
>JAKSDL010000274.1 GCA_022360105.1 Pseudomonadota bacterium | reverse complement strand
ACGATTACCTGAGTTTGCCTTTTGTTAATAATATTGGCGGGTCATGGCTGGCAACTAAACAGCAGATAGCCGATAAGCAATGGTCTTTGATAACCGAGCAGGTAAAAGCCGCACTTGCTAAAGCTCAGGAATTACAATAGACATGGAGTGTTTTGTGTGAAAAAATTTATAAATGATGAATTTCTATTAGATACCAAACAGGCGTTAAAGCTATATTACGATTATGCTGTTGATATGCCAATAATAGATTTTCATTGCCATCTTCCCCCGGAGGAAGTTGCCAAAGATAAAAGATGGGATAATATAGCGGAGGTATGGCTTGGCGACGACCATTATAAATGGCGAACTATGCGTTCCAATGGTATTGCCGAGGAATATTGTACCGGTAATGCCAGTGCCCGGGAGAAGTTTGACAAATTCGCCGAGACAATGCCCTATCTGCTTAGGAATCCGATGTATCATTGGACTCATTTAGAGCTGGCACGTTATTTTGATATTGATGATTTACTGCTTTCTCCAGAGACAGCTGATGAGATATGGCAGAAAACCGGTGAAAAGCTAAAAGCAATTTCTGCTCGTTCGCTGATGAAAGACAGTAAGGTTGTGCTGGCATGCTCAACAGACGACCCTTCAGATTCTCTGGAATATCATAAACAAATTGCAGTTGATGGTTCTTTTGATATCCAGGTTTTGCCTACCTGGCGGCCAGACAAAGCGATGAAGATTGAGGATCCATATACTTATAATGAATATCTGGATAAATTATCCCTGGCTTCAGGAGTAACTATCAATAGTTACGATGACCTGCTTGAAGCTTTGCTTAATCGGCATGACTATTTCCATAGGTGCGGATGCAGACTTTCGGATCGCGGTCTGGATACAGTGGTTTCAGAATCATTCAGCGAAAATGAAGCTGATTGCATTTTTGCCCGGGTTCGTAAAGGAGATCGGGTAACTGAAAAGGAAGTCGCGGTCTTTCAGACATCAATGCTGCTTGAGCTTGCTATATTGGATGCTGAAAAAGACTGGACTATGCAGCTTCATATTGGAGCGATGAGAAATAATAACACTTCTATGTTTAATAAGATAGGGCCGGATACCGGGTTTGATTCTATTGCAGATTCTGGCTATGCGAAACCATTGAGCAGATTTCTGGACAGGCTCACTACAATTGGTAAATTACCCAAGACTATTATCTATAATCTTCATCCGGGAGATAATGAGATGCTGGCAGCTATGCTGGGCAATTTCCAGGATGGCAGTGTTCCCGGCAAGCTTCAGCTTGGAAGCGGATGGTGGTTTCTGGATCAGAAAGACGGTATGGAAAAGCAGATGGAAGCTTTGGGGCAACTTGGTCTTCTCCGCCGCTTTGTGGGAATGGTAACCGATAGCAGATCATTTTTGTCTTACACTCGTCATGAATATTTCCGTCGTATACTCTGTAGTATGCTTGGCAATGATATGGCAAAGGGGATTGTGCCTGACGATTTT
>JAKSDL010000566.1 GCA_022360105.1 Pseudomonadota bacterium | reverse complement strand
TGATAATAGTAATGGAGGACGTCAATGGCAGACATGGTTGTAAAGCTGAAATTTGAGGCGTGTGCACAGAATTCAACCAAAAAAGAAATCAATATTTATTTATACATTTTCACCGGGAACTACAGCGTGATTGCTGTCAGCATCCTAGATTTGGAAGACTGACAGACATTGGCAGGTAGTTTACAAAAAAGTGCCTAAAAAACCACCCGGGATGCCGCAACCAAAGAAAAAGCGGTCAAGGCAAAAAAGGTAGGATAACGGATAGGGTTACTTGTTCTCTACCCTGACTTTTTCTTTTATTTTGTTGACGAAGAAAAGCCATATTTCTACGATTTGTTTTATCCTGTTTCTCAAATGCAAAGATAAAAAATATACTTATACTAAAAATATTTTTCTTTTGCGGGTATTTACTGTTTTTAACATGGCACTTTTTGCAAACATACTGATTCGATGCTTCATTGAAACGTGCCCTATTCATCCGGTCCGAAAGAAAAAGATCTAAAAACGGTTCTCATTGAGGAATTATGTCTGATAAGTACATGATTTGTCCTGTTTGCAATCAGGAAGTTAAAAAATCAACCATCATTTGCCCTTATTGCGGGGCAAATTTGAAGGTGCGGTTCTTTATTAAACTGGCATTTGGATTGGCCCTTTTAGTCCTCATTGCAACGGCTGTAGTCAAAGATTACCTGAGCTAAAAGGGAACCAGGCCTTTCAAATTGATTTTCTTATAAAACATGAAAGAACTGGCACTCCTGTGTATCATGCCAATCAATACCACATTGGAGGATACGGATGAAGTTTCTATGTTTTGGGATCAGCTTCATCATCCGGCAAAGAATTAAGACCGTCTCTCTACCAATTTTCCAAATCGCTGTAATAAATGGCTTCCTTCAGCAGAATAGCAGCCTCTAAGGGACCCGATTGCTATTTCACAGTGAAGAATACGGAACATGTTTCCTCGTCATCTTCTTGCCTGGCCCAACAGAGGTAGCCTTTTTGGGTAATTTTTTCGATAAGAGGTGCTGGTAAAAAAGGAGCTATAAATTCATATAGTTCACCTGGTTGAATAGATTTTAGATCATCCAAAGCATTTTTTAAGGGGAATTCCCCTGCATCCAGCAAAGGTCGCCCATCAAGGGTTTTGACAATCTTCCCGGATTTAAACCATTCAGGCGGGTCGGGAACCATGATGGCATCATCCACTTCCACCGTAATCGGCTCTAAACCTGCCTTTTCCCTGAGGGTGTTGATAAGATCCTGAATGGGTATTTTCCCGATTTTAGCAGCCTGGGCCAAGGTCGCTAACTTTGCGACGGTCTTTCTCAACAATGGATTTTTAAGCTTTTGGAAAGCCGGTGAAAGCTCAATCAATACCCTTTCCAAATCCGGATAAGCATCCAATAAATGTGCGACTTTTGTTGCCGGAAGAATATCAACCTTCGGTTTACTCATTTATATCCTCCTTGGCATAAGACAACAATCGTTGCTGCCCTTCCAGTTTGCGCTTGGCTGTGAGATTCTGGGAGACCTCCAGCGTCCCAAGATATTCGCCTTCTGCGTTTCTCAGGGCAAAATACTCAATGTGAATAAAATCATCTTTCAAATTAATCCAGAATGGAGCCCGACTTTCCTTACCACTCTTGAAATCGGAGACAATCTGTTCCACCACATTCACGCTGGATGGCGGATGGCAAAGACGGACATCCCGATTCAAGATTGAGCGATTCCTGGGGAAAATGCGTTCCGTTCCCTGGGAAAAGTATTTAACTTTATCGTTTTTATCAACAAAGGTCAGATCTACAGGAAGGGAGTTTAAAAGAGCCGTAAGTTCTTCAACTGAGAAACTTCCGCTGTTCAACTGAATGCGATTTGAATCCTGTGGTTGTACTTCTTTTTTAATTTCAATCCCTTCTGGTTTCCATTCAATTTCAGGATCATACAAACAATATCCAATCTCTGTGGTTTGCTCATAAATTTCAAACCAGTCGTGATCATTCAATCGATCCATGGTCATGGGAAAAAGAATTTCACTTTCTTTCACGGTCATCTCTTGCACAGAAGCACAAGCAGGTTGCAAAGCCAGATCGATCACTACAATAAACTCTTCCTGCGCAATATCCCCTTCAACACTCAAAGCTTCCAGTGCACCTTTAAGTAAAGCCCTGGTTTCATCATGTTTGCCCCACATGACCTTCGGTGGTCCTGTAATACCATATCTTTCCAGGTAAGGAAAAAGGAGGTTCTCCTTACGCACATAGTGTTTATCTACATCCATTAACTGGTTATAAAATCCTTTTAACTGCAGAATATGATTATTAACGACCTTATCCGACGGCATTTTTTTGATAGCGTCAAACACCTCTTCTATCTGACTGATAACTGCAAGCAGTGCATCATTCTCCCTTAAAAAAGTGTCCACCGGATGGCCAGGAGGAGCTGATTTTGCCTCACTGTGGTCAATGGCCCCTTCCAGGGCCTTGGAATGAACATCACAAAGTTTTATGACCTCCTCTTCAGGTAGGCCTTCCGCAATTAATTCCTGTTCAACTTCCACCACCTCGCCATAGGGAATTTTCCGCAAAATGGAAACAAGCTGCTTATTCACCTCCTCCGGGGCTTCTCCTTCATGAAGTTGTTTGATCATGTGTTTTAGAAGCTTCTTTCTTTCTTCAGAATTATTCATTAATAGGCTCATAAAGATCCCTGCTGATTAAAAGGTTGAGTAAATAGAAACGATTATTAAAACAGACCAAAATGATATTCAGGCAGTCTTTCCGTACCTCATGAATTGGGATTATTTCAGCATTTTTACAAACTTTTGTTTATTTACGGCATGACACTATCGACAATTGTCCCAGCTATCATCTTATTGTTTTCACAAACTGATTGGCATCTCAGTCAAAAGTACCTGCAAAATGCTCAAACACAAGGAAGCTGTTTTTTAGCGACACATTGTTCCAATGCAATGCAAAATATTTTTCTTT
>JAKSDL010000254.1 GCA_022360105.1 Pseudomonadota bacterium | reverse complement strand
GACAACCTGCAATCCAAACTCGTAAGCCAGCAATCTGGCTGGGCCTCCAATCCCTGAACCCACATCTAACACCAATGATCCGGGCTGAAGGTTTGCCTTTTTCCCCAGATGCCGGCTGGCCGGTTTTCCACCTATATGCATTTCATCAAAACCTGCCAGGTCTTGCAGGGTAATAGATGAGAAAGTCTTTTGCTGCAGAGCCAATGCATCTTCAATTTTTTTTATTAAATTCAGTGAATCGTAATGTTGGGTTACCTCTTGATAGTTGTTTTTGTCTGTCATACCTTTTTTCACAATGCTCCCCGATTCCTGTGCTGAAAGACCTTTAAATGAAAAACTTCGTGTCCTTCATGTGTGCGTGGTGAATAAATATATTTAAAATAAAGTATACAATTCTTGAGGAAGGCTCAATTGGAAAAAAGTTAACTTTGTCTTTTAACAAGGCTAGTTGGTCGTCAGGCAGTCATCATTCAACAAATATCTATTGCTGCTCTTTCTCAGGTTAGTAAACTGTTCTTGTCCCCAAATCAAAAAGCTGGAAAACTGTAAAAAAGCAGTCTGAGTTTGAATTAGATCGATCCTTTCTATCCTAAACCTATCTGAGGAGCCTCTGATGATGAACATATTCAGATTTTTCCTGTTAACCTGCTTTGTGCTGACTGGCACTCTCAACAGCTATGCTGTGGACGGTTATGAAAAGTATCGGTTTGGAATGACCTTGGATGAAGCCAAAAAAATGTATTCATGTGTCTGGGAAAAGCAGGATATCGATTTTCCCGGATTCATGATCAGGAGTAATAAACGGGCAGCACTTTTTAAATGCAGTGCCTATCCCTATGAACAGCGTAAGATTGAATGCTATTTGGAGTTTATCGATAATACCCTGCAGCGGATCATCCTGGATATTTCTGCTGAAGAGAAAAGAAACCAGCAAGCCTTGAAGGTGCTAAAAAAACGTTATGGCTTTAAAAACGGTTCCGTGCAGGAAAAAGGACGCAGGAAGATCTATTCTTTTGACGATGCTTCGGTAGAGGTTGAACTCTATTCGGCGCCGTTAAACCTGATGTATTTGAGGTTTTATTCGAAGAATTATCGACAGTTGATTCGACAGCCTTATTTAAAGGATTTAAAAACCTGATTTCAGATAGAGCTGTCTTCCGGCTGGTCTTTTTCGATATCAGCCCAACCGCTTTTCACAGCGGCGGTTTGATCCAGAAAGAAGTTGATCTGGGCAATAAAATTCCGCTTTTCCTGCAAAATGCTCTTTTTTATCAATCCCAGCACACCCTGGGCTTTGATCGCTTTTTGGGGAATTTCCTTGTAATCCATTGTGGTGATAAATGCTACCGGAAAGGGCTTGTTCAGAATATTGAAGATCTGGCACATGGCCAGTCCATCCAGATTGGGCATGCTGATGTCTGTCAGGACCAGATCGGGTTCCACCAGCAATGCTTTAAAAATTCCTTCCAATCCGTCTTCAGCACCATATAAATCATATTCCCGGGTGGAATCCAGCAATCGCATCATGCCGGTTTTTACAGTTTTATCATCCTCAATAACCAGAATCTTCTTTTTCCCTGATTTCCCCAGTAAATTGGCCCATTCACGTTGACGAAAGCTGTAAGCATATTCAATAGATTCAACATTGGTTTTCTCAATGTTGAAGATGATAGATTCCAATTCTGCCCGGACTTTGTCCCTGGGGAATGCAGCGCCTTTGGGCGGGTGTTGGACGAATCCTATGACGTTGTTGAAGGACAGGGCGTGTTTTCTAAACTTCATGTCCGGGGCAGTCAAAATGATCGGGGTTCGAATCATTAAAGTATTGAGGATTCGAGCCATGGACATGCCGTTCAATTGAGGTGATTCCAGATCGGCGAGAATCAGGTCGGGAAGATAGCGAATAGCGTCGCGGATACAGTGAATGCAGTCCTTGGCATTCATGATCTTGAAATCAAGATCGAAGATAAGGTCTGTCATCTCTTTGGACTGATTAACCGCAATGATGTTATTTCCTAGAATCATCTGTTCAATCCAGTGATTTATGGTGTCAGGGATGCCCAAATGCTGGAGTCGCCTTCGAATTCACCGATTTTGTCAAGATCCGCAGTTTTGTAGCTGGCCTGCAAAGCCTTTTTTTCTTCATTGGAGATCTGCAGGATTTGATCGATTCTGTCTTCAAGCAGTGAGTTGTTGTCTTTCAACTCCTGTTTGAGCAGGTAGCCTTTAATACCCTCCAGGGAAGAAGCCTTTTGAATGGTTTCAATATCTGCTTTTTCAGAAAGATAGATAATTGGAAAAGGATGACCCAGAATATACAATATCTTAGCCAGATTAATGCCGTTGATTTTCGGTAAATCGATATCACTGATAATCAGGTCCGGTTTAATCATTACCGCTTTGAAAACAGCCTCCTGTCCATCCGGTGCCCTGTAAAGTTCATAAATGTCAGATTCACCGATCATGGCGTTTACAGAATCCACGGTATCGGAGTCTGAAACTATCATGATCTTTTGACGATCAGATTTGGCAAGTAAACTCAAGATCTCTTTTTCCTTTAGAACATAAGAAATATCATGATACCCCCGGTCTAGATTGTTGATGGTTTCCGCAACCTGCTCGGAGAGTTTTTTTCTGAGTTCTGATTTGAAACAGATATGTTTGACATAAGGAAAACTCTCTTTGTATTGCATTGCCTGCTCTTTGACCGTGACAAAGATGGCAGGGATTTCCAGTTGCATCATGGTCAAGATCTTCATCATATTCAATCCGTTCAGATGAGGCATCATTAAATCAACAGTCATCAGATCAGGATGATGACTTAACGCCGAACGGATACCTTCGATACCGTTTTTTGCCATGTAGGTTTCAAATCCCTCGGCTTTCAGAAGTTGGCTGATCAACATTCTGGTGGCATCATCATCATCTATGACAAGGACCTTTTTCATATCTTGGGAGGTGTGATTTGTTTGGAAGTTTTATTTTAATGGGTTGATTATACAATACTGATACCAAAAAAGATATCTTTCGAATCTTTTGTCAGACAAGCTTGCCGGACGGATTCGCACACACGTTTACTTATGGGTCTGGTTGATGAGCAACGAGTTGCCCATCCTACAACTATTGACAGACAAGCAAGTCGGGCTGAGCTACCACTGCTGCCCAATCACACGTTTATATATTGGTCTGGTTGATGGGCAACGAGTTGCCCATCCTACAACTTTTGTCAGACAAGCAAGTCGGGCTGAGCTACGGTTGCCCGATCACATGGGATAGTCTGTTAATTGTATTTAAGAGTTTGATTTTATTAATTGGCTTGGTTAGATGAGAATTGCACCCTACCTTCAGGCTTTTTTGCTCATCCTCCTTCATGGCATTGGCTGTCAAAGCGATAATCTGGGCCGGCTTTCTTCCCTGCTCCTTTTCCCACTTTCTGATCTCTTTTGTGGCTGTATGACCATCCATAACCGGCATGTGAATATCCATCAAAACGAGATGATACGTTTGGTTTTTAAACATATCGATAGCCACTTTGCCGTTTTCAGCGGAGGACAACTGATGGATGGTTTTGGAGAGATAGAGTTCGATCAGCAAGCGATTGTCATGAGAATCATCCACCAGAAGAATGTTCAAGGGAATAGCAGGAGATTCCAGGTGATCTAAATTAGGAGACGGTGTGTCGTTCAACAACACTTTGGTGCCCGGCAATCGTTTGATGGCCAGCATTAAATGCCGGGTTTTGATCGGTTTGTTTAAATAGGTGTGAATGCCAAGTTGGGCCAGCTTTTTTATACCGGCCCCAAAGTCATTTGGTGTTAACACCGCTATCAATCCGGTTTTAGAGCCTGATATATCTCCGACTTTCTCCAGGGTTTCAAAATCGCCGGCACTGCTGATTTTGCAATCCAGAATTACTATATCGTATGGATTGCCTGATTCAATGGCTTCATTGGCCAGACTGATTACATTGGCAGCGCTTTTTGTCCATTGTGCAGTAGCACCCATCTCTTGCAGTCGTTTAGTCAGAAGATTTCCACTGGTTTGATTTCGGCCCCCAACCAGAATGTTTCGTCCTGTCAGATTGAAATCATTGTCTGAAGGCGGATTAACTGTCTGGATGTTAAACGGGCACCTGAATTGAAACCGACTTCCTATATCCGGCTCACTTTCCAGCCAGATTTTGCCACCTAACAACTCGACCAGTTTTTTGGATATGGTCAATCCCAGCCCGGTACCTCCGTATTCTCTTGTGGATGAAGAATCAGCCTGTTTAAAACTGCGAAAGATTTTTTGATGAAATTCTTTTTTAATACCTATGCCCGTATCTTTAACAGAAAAAACCAGGTCAACAACATTTTGGGTTTGCCTGGAGGTCCTTTTTTCCTGCTTTTGGCTTACTTCCACCAGGATTTCACCCTGATGTGTAAATTTCACCGCATTGCCAATTAAATTCACCAGTATCTGCCTTAAATGTGCAGCGTCGCCATTCAAATGGATGGGGGTCCCCGGATGAACGTAATGAATTAATTCCACATCCTTTTCGAATGCTTTTAATGAAAGGACCTCACACGTTTTTTCTATGATGCTTTCCAGGTTGAAATCGATCGATTCGGTTTCAAATTGATCCCGTTCTATTTTGGAGAGATCCAGAATGTCGTTGATGAGGTTCAGGAGGTTTTCTCCCGCTGAACGCGAGACATCGACATAATTTTTTTGCTCTTCGTTTAGTTCGGTTTCGGAAAGCAGATCCGCCATGCCCAGAATGGCGTTCATAGGGGTTCTGATATCATGACTCATGTTGGCAAGGAATTCTGACTTGTGTCGATTCGCCCGCTCGGCGGCTTCTTTTGCTAAACGCAGTTCTTTTTCCGCCGTCTTTCGTTCGGTGACATCCCGATAAAACATACCTACAGCGATGACTTCCTTTTTTTCATTACGCACCGGGGCAAAATTGGATTCACTGTGAACAAGGCGTTTTCCAAGATTGAGACTGTCTTCTGCCTTTAGGGATTGGTGGGAAGCAAAAACATATTTAATACGCTCAATAAACCGATTCATCAGCTCGGGAATGTGCTCCATACCGCTATAGATGTTCTTGCCTTCCACTTTGGAACGATCGGTTCCTGTGTGCTCGATCAGGGCTTTGTTGGCATAGAGATATTTCAGGTCCTTATCCCAGACAGCGATGCAATCGTTGGTCGACTCAAATACAGCCCTGAAGCTTTCCTCGCTCTTCACCAACGACTCCTGAATCGACTGTCTCCTCAACATTTCTTTTTCCAGCTGCTTTCGTTGCCGGTAAAGATCCACAAACACCCTGACTTTGCCCAGCAAAAGCCTGGGGTCAAAAGGTTTGGCAATGTAGTCGACCGCTCCGGTCACAATGCCCTCCAAAATCGTTTCAGACGTGTGATGAAAGGCTGTGATAAATATAACTGGGAGAATTTGGGTGGTTTGCTGTTTACGCATTCTTCTGACCAATTCAAAACCATCCATACCCGGCAGTTGGACGTCGATCAGGGCAAGTGCGTAGTCTTTTTGTTGAGAGAAGGATAACGCTTCAGGACCGGTAGTGGCTTTGACAAACTCCAGGTTCAGTTCTTCAAGAATCTCCTCCTGAAGTATCAGGTTCCCCGGTTGATCATCAACCATGAGAATGACTGGTTTTTCCATCGTTTTATCAATGCGTTCCCGGATCAATTGATGAGGTTTTTAGGTTGCCGGCTATGTTTTGTAACCCATTTCTGCCATGACATTCAATACTTTGGATTTTGAAATAGGTTTAACCAGAAAAAATTCACATCCTTCTTTAAAGCTTGACAGGATATGATCTTTGGAGTCCAGGGCAGAAACCATGACGATTTTTGACTCTCCTTCCCCTTCTCCGTACTTCAGGTTCTTTGCTTCCCAGTCTCTAATTTCCTGGAGTACTTGGTGACCGTCTTTCTCCGGCATCATGATGTCCAGAAAAATAACATCGTAGGGAGCTTTGCTTTTATGTGCTTCCAGAAAAGCATTAACGGCTTTTTCGCCATTGGTTACAATATCCGGTTCGCAGAAAGAAGCCAGCAAATGTTTAATTAACTGACAGTTTGCCAAATCATCATCCACAATTAGTATCTTCATCAATTAGATCCCATGTTACATTTTGTTGACGCACCAGCTATGCCCCCATACGGGAAATCAAATCTCCCGCTACATATCCGGTGATGATTCAGATTAGGTTTATTGCCGTGAACATTATTCACTATCGAACAATCTATTTCCTAAAATTGTCCGGGAAACCCGGTCAAAAATCAACTTGTTTTTCTTACTATAGCATTGACAATGCTTTTCGTCACCGTGGGTTGCGTTGAAGCATGAATGTTTTCAGATGATTAAACACCTGTTTCTGTTAATCGAAGGCGCCATGACGTCCTTTCCCGCCAGTGAATTGTTTGGCACCTCCTGCGGTTTCACCTGAGTGAATTACCTTTAAGCCCATTTCAGTTTCTTTTTTTAAGGCGTCTTCCAGTGTCAAATCCCATTGTTTGTAAGATGAAAGGCGATCACTTCTCATACACTGCTGGGGAAATGTCATCAATTGCTCTGCCAGTTTTTTTGCTGCTGACAAAGCTTGACCAGGCTCAGATATGCGGTTGGCCAGACCGATTCGTTCCGCTTCATCTGCACTTACTTCCCTTCCGGTTAAGATCAAATCCAGGGCTCTGCTGTGCCCGATCAAACGGCTTAGTCTGATGGTGCCGCCATCAATTAACGGTACACCCCACCGACGGCAAAATACGCCAAAAGCAGCATCACGGGCGACAATCCTCAAATCACACCAGATAGCCAATTCCAGTCCACCTGCAACTGCATAGCCTTCAACCGCTGCTAAAACCGGCTTTGACAAGATCATGCGGGTTGGGCCCATCGGCCCGTCACCACTTGTTTCAACCCGGTTGCCCTTGCCCTCCGCAATACTTTTCAGATCGGCTCCCGAACAAAATGTTCCACCTGAGCCTGTTAGAATCGCAATATCTTGTTCATTGTCAGCATCAAATTCCCTGAATGCTTCAACCAGTTGTGTAGCCGTATCCCTGTTGACAGCATTACGAACTTCAGGCCGATTGATTGCGATAATGGTGATATGGTTTTCTTTTGTAATTTGCAAATGATTCATGTGAATGTGTTGATTGTAAGTGTTAAATCATATGTTTTTTTAGCTGGATTGACGGAATTTAAAAAGTTCCAACTGATCTTTAATTCGGGTCCTAACTTCCACGGGGACAAATGGTTTGGACAGGTAGTCAGAGCCACCGATGGCATAACCCTTGGAAACATTCTCGGCATCACTGACTGAAGATATAAAAATGATCGGAATCGACCGTGTATCAGGTCGGCTTTTTAAGATTTGGCACACCTCAAAGCCGTTCATTTCCGGCATCACAACATCCAACAGGATTAAATCAGGTGTGTTGTTTTTAATAAACTCAAGGGCTTTTTTACCGGTCTTGGCGACACTTAGTCGATAGTCGTTTTGAAGAATCTCGATCAGAACGTCCAGGTTTGTCGGATTATCATCTATAATCAGAATAAAGGGTTTTTGTTCTTGAGGTTGATTCATGAAACAGCCCGGTTTTGAGTAATAAACCAATGTTACCGCTCCAGCTCACGGCATGTTAAAATGCCTTTGTCTCTGAACTATTACGTTATTTGTGAAGCGAAGTTGAGTCGCAATAAGTGCAGTCAACTATACGACACATTCAAGTCTTTCGCCAGTCTTTCCAATTCCAGCAGAGCTGCTTCATAATCATAATCCTCTATTTTGGAGTTGATTGTTTCAAGGTTTTCTGCAGGCAACTGGTGTTGCAGAATGTTGATTTGATTTTTAATATCCAGCGGAGATGCCTGGTTCAGGGCATCGGCCAATAATGTAAAGACCGAAGGGATGGTTCGTTCGTCAGCTGAAGGTAAGGGATTTACCGAAGGATTATCGCTTGAGTCAAGGAGGGTTTGAATGGATGAGATCACACGTTTAATCTCTGCCTGGAATGGCTCCAGTTTGGATTTTATATGATTGATCATAGCCTGATCGGATACATTTTTTTCTTTTTTGCAGATGAATTCAATGATTTGGGCAGAATCTCTCAATTCTTCAGCGCCAATGTTGGCAGCACTGCCCTTGATACCGTGAGCCAATTCACTGACTTGATCAATATCCTCATCATCAAGAGCCTCTAGCAGCCTGTCAAACAACGGAACAGAGTGCTTGACAAAGCTTCTCAAAATGCGTTGATAGGTTTCGAAATTGATATCCAATATTCGCATGGCTGATTTAATATTCAGACCTGGCACGGCTTTCCGGGTATTTGCAGAAAAGCCCTCAGCACTTGCTGGTGACGGGGGATTGGATTCAGAATTCAAGCTTTGCTTTTTAATTACACCAAGAAGAGTTTTAAGCAATAATTCCCGGCTCACCGGTTTGGTAATGTAACCGTTCATTCCTGCAGACAGGCATTTTTCCCGGTCACCTTTTAAAGCATGGGCTGTTATTGCAATTATCGGTAAATCAGAAAAAGCGGGATTTCTTCTAATGGTTCTGGTTGCTTCGTATCCATCCATTTTGGGCATTTGCATATCCATCAGAACGGCATCAAAATGCCTGGATTCCACTGCTTTGATAGCCTCTAACCCGTTCCAAACCGGTGTTACTTCGATCCCAACATTTTCCAAGATGGCCAGGGCAATATCCTGGTTTGTTGGATTGTCTTCCGCCACCAGGATGTTTAATCCCTTCAATTCCGAATAAACAGTCGAATCGGGCGGTGATTCGGTTTCATCTTCCAGGGGAACGGCCGCTTCCTTATGATCCAATACCGAAAGTACTGCATTAAAAAGGGATGAGGCCAGAATAGGTTTGTTTAAATAACCCCGGGCCAGTGATTCGTGACGGTCCGTGGTGGCGTTGTCTAAACCGAATGCCCCCATGAGTACTACAGGTATGTCCTCTTGATTTCCGGAGTTAATGGAGTTTATTGTTTTCGAATAATGCTGGCCCAGCAGGTTCTTATCCATTATTACCAGCTTGATATCTTCAGAACTGTTTTGATTGTTTTTAACAATGGATATTACCTCGTCTGCAGAAGTTGCTTCAATGGTTTGCAAACCAAGGGAGTGCATTAGTTTTTTGAGGATTCTCAGGCTGGACAGCGATGAATCGGCTATCAAAGCTTTCAAATTTCTAAATTTCAGTGGTAGCAGGTAATTCTGTTTTTGCTGATTCTCAATTTCCAACATTAAGGTGAAGGCAAAATTGGTGCGAATTCCCGGTGTGCTCTCAGCCCACATGTTTCCATCCATCATATCCACTAACTGGCGGCAGATTGACAAACCCAATCCTGTTCCGCCGTATTTTCTGGTCGTTGATGTGTCTGCCTGGGTAAACGGTTGGAAGATTCGTTGTAATTGTTCAAGGGTTAATCCAATGCCTGAATCTTCGATTGAAAACTCCAGTTCGATCTTCCCTTTTTCAACATGTCTTTGGGTTTTGGCTACCTTAAAAAGGATCGTCCCATTCTCTTCCGTAAATTTAAAAGAGTTGCTAAGCAGGTTTGTGATAATCTGCTGAATCCTCAAGGGATCCCCTTTAAAACTTATGGGCAATTCGGGCTCTATATCGGTGATCAGTTCAATATGTTTATTTTCGACCTTATCTACAAAAAGCGAGGTGACCGTATGGACAATTTCTTCGAGATAAAAGGGCTTATGCTCTAATTCCATTTTACCGGCTTCGATCTTGGAAAAATCCAGGATGTCGTTGATTATTCCCAACAAGCTGTAACCGGAGGCGTGAATGATATCCAGATAATGTTTAAGCTTATCGGTCAGGGGTTCCGATAAAGCCAGATCCACGGCGGCTATAATTCCGTTCATGGGAGTGCGGATTTCGTGGGACATATTGGCAAGGAAGTTACTTTTGGCAATGGTAGCCTCATCAGCCGCTTCCTTGGCAACCTTTAGCTGGTAGTTGGCAGCCTCAAGGCGTGCCGTTCGATTGATGACTTGCGTTTCCAGGGTTTTATTCAATACTTTGATTTCTTCTTCAGCCCGCTTGCTTTCAGAAATATCCCGGATTACGGTAGACAGGTAACTGATAGCTCCGGACTCTGATTTGTGAGCCATTATTATTTGTGAGATCGGGATTTCAACACCATTTTTACTAAAAATGGCTGACTCACCTGTCCAGATGCCCTCTTCCAAAGCTTCGGGAATTGCTGTTGATTCCATTAAATCAGCTGCCCATTCCGGTTGACAATCGGTGCCGGTTAATAGTTTTTTGTTTTCTACACCGGAAAGACCGATAATCTCCTTGCCGGCCCTGTTGATATAGGTGATGGTGCCATCCGGCAACACTGTTGCCACTATATCACTGGTGGATTCCAGGATAGAAACGAGTCTCAAACGGTCCGCTTCACTCTTTTGGTGGCGGGTTACATCTCGGAAAACCAGAACAGCTCCTTCCAGGTTCTTGTTGTCATCTTTAATGGGCGCGATGTTTCCGGCGATACGTCTTTTTTGTCCTGATTTGGAGATGAGGGTTACATTGCCTGGCAGCACAGTGATCTCACCTTCCTTTAATACTTCCTTTGTCGGGTTTAGAAGACGGTCAGATCCTGAAGTATCCACTAAATTGAATACCTCGGTTAACAACAATGCTTTCGCCTGTTTTTTTGTCCAGCCGGTCAATGTTTCTGCCACCGGATTCATTCTGGTTATCCTGCCGTTTTTGTCTGTACTGATCACGGCATCAGCAATGGAATTTAAGGTGATCTCCAAATAGTCCTGGGTTTCCTGCTGTTCCCTGGCCCTTTTCTTTAAGTTGTTGATCAGTCTCCATTTTTCGGTCAATGACCGGGTCATCTGTTTTAATTCTATGACTTCAAATGGTTTCTTCAGAATGCTGAGATTGTTGGAAAAGGGTATCTGTTGGACGATCTCAGCCCAGGAATAGTCTGTAAACGCTGTACAAATTAACACTTGCAGATTTGGATCTATTTCCAGCGCTTTTTTTGTTGTTTTCAATCCGTCCCAACCAGGAGGCATACGGATATCAATAAACGCCAGTGCATAAGGATCATCCCCATCGAAAGCTTCTTGAATCATCGCAACACCTTCGGCTCCCTGGAATGCAGAATCTATTTGGTATTCGACTCGGGGAATGGCTGGCGAATTCTTTTTGCCATCCGTGAAAAGGGCTGACTCATAAGCTGCTGTGGAAACATTCTCTGTTTCCGGAAGCAGTACCTTTCTATAATCATCATGAATACTCTTGGTATCATCAATAATTATAATTTTATAACTTTCTGGAGAAGCAGACAGGGTATCAGTCATTAAACAGCAGTCTTTTAGTTAGTGTCTGAATGGAAAATCGCAAAACCCTTATCCGGCCTTATACCAGATGCCGGAATTCAGCTTGAAGATTAACGTGCCGTCAGTCGCCGGCATTCAGCGTTCAGCTTATAACATGACAATGACAGACAAAAAACCGGCTGAGAATTGATCGCTGACTGCTGAAAGCACTAAACTTCGGATTACCAAG
>JAKSDL010000910.1 GCA_022360105.1 Pseudomonadota bacterium | reverse complement strand
TTATCTCCAATATGGGGTTGAGATCAATAATGTATCTATTTGATTTTGCTATCTTATTATACATATTTTTCATACCCAATGCAATTTTAAAGTGGTCCATAAATCGCTTAAGTTAACGACATTAGATAACCGATAACCGATTGTAAAAGGTTTGTATCAGTTAATTAAGCAGACATGTTTTTGGCTCGGTACTGGCAGAGTTAGAAGGGTGGTCTGAATACAGATAATCTTGTGAACTTTATTTTTCTTTATTTCTTGCGGTTCTCCTGATAAAAAGGCCACGTGGTAGAACCAGCATTTTAAAGAACAACACTTTTCAAGGGGACAAAAAGTGAAGCTATTAATATATAATAAAAAAGGATGTGATTATGATACTCTCAACACTTCTCCGCATCGCCTTTGCCCGCAATTTAGGTCGTACTGAAATTCCATTTGAAGTTCATTTTACCAACGGTTCTATTTATAAAAATAAAGAGATCGCTCCCGAGTTCGTCATTCGCTATAAAACATTTGGTGCTCAGCTGAATACGGTGTTTAATACCGGTTGGGGGTTGTTTGAATCATATATCAACCAGACAGTTGAAATTAGCGGCAACATTCAACTGATTGTGAAAGCCTGGGCGGATTCGGGACCAAACCTGGCCGAACATAATCGTATGTCTAGAATTCCAAATCCGTTCGTTAGATTTCGGAACTGGCTGCATGAACTGAAGCATAGCAACCGTCGCATCAAACGGGCCGTTAAAAATGCGCACCATCACTACAATCGTGGAACAGACATGTTCTGGAAGTACCTTGATCCTTCCATGACTTATACCTGCGCATATTGGAAGGAAGGCACCAAAACCCTGGAAGAGGCTCAACGCAACAAACTGGATCATGTTTGTAAAAAACTGAGGCTCAAACCTGGTGAAACCATGGTTGATGTAGGTGGAGGCTGGGGATCGTTGTTGTTTCATGCCGCAGAGAATTACGGTGTCAAGGGAACGAATATCAGCCCGACTCCCGATCAAAACCAGGCTTTAAGAACCGAGGCGGCAAGACGAGGTCTGCAGAACAAAATCACTATTCAGCAAAAGGATTTCAGAGAAGTTGAAGGAACGTTTGATAAGTATGCCTCCCTTGGTGCCTTTGAGCACGCAGGTAAAGGACAGTTAGCCGATTGGATCAAAGCCATGGCCGATAGTTTGAAGCCCGGAGGCATAGGTGTATTGCATTTTATTGCTCATGACAGACCGATTGATACAGATTTTTTTATTCGCAAGTACATTTTTCCCGGAGGCTACCTTCCAGGTTTATCCGAAACCGTTGATATCATGTCTACCCATGGCCTGGAAATTCTGGATATCGAAAACCTGCGTCGGCATTATGCGTTAACCTTGGACGCCTGGGCAGAGAATTTTGAAAAGCACTGGGAAGATATCAATCATGTAAATCCGGAGCATTTTGATGAAAAATTCAAACGGACCTGGCGCACTTATCTGGCACTGTGCGCAGAGTATTTCCGCATCGACAATTCGATTTTACGCCTCTATCAAATAACCTTTTCCAAAGGTAATACCAGTTCTTATCCAATGGACAGGGGTTTCCTATACGATCAAATACCTGCAGACATCCCCCAGGCAGTGACTCAAAGTACTTTGAAAAATTAGGCTGGTCATGGAAAAAGAGACTGGTCTTAGGGTAGCCGTGGTCGGTTCCGGTGTGGCCGGAATCGTCGCTGCCTATTTATTACAAAGGGAACATCAAGTTACCTTGTTTGAAAAAAACGACTATATCGGCGGACATACTCACACCATTGAAATTGAAGGAGGAGAAGATCGCGGGCTGGCAGTCGATACCGGGTTTATTGTGTTTAACGATCGAACCTATCCCAATTTTATCAGATTTATTGGTCAGTTGGGTGTTCAATTTCAGAAGGCTCCTATGTCTTTCAGCTACTTCGATCCAACATTGGATTTTATGTATAACAGTTCCAGGTTGTTTGCAGATCGTCGTAATTTTTTCAGACCATCTTTTTGGAAGTTGTTACTGGAGATCGTTAGTTTCAATCGTCAGGCTAGGAGATTGATAAAGCGCGGAGTTTTGACAGAGCTGAGCCTGGGAGAGTTCTTGAAGCAATTCAAATTCAGTGACAATTTTATAAATCAGTATATTATTCCGATGGGGGCTGCCATCTGGTCAACCCCTGACAGCGATATGATGCGTTTCCCTGCTTCTACTTTTATTCGTTTTCTTGATAATCACGGATTGCTGACGATTAATGATCAACCCCAGTGGTATACAATTTCAGGCGGCAGCCGGGAGTATGTCCGGGCCTTTTTGAGATCATTTCAAGGTGAGGTTGTCAAAAATGCCGGTATCGAAAGGATCAAACGCTTAAATGGCTGTGTTCAGATATTAAGAGGTGAGGAATGGCAGACATTTGATCGGGTTGTTGTTGCAGCCCACGCTGATCAGGCTCTAAAATTATTGGAAGATCCAAGTGAAGACGAAAAGAGATTGCTTTCCCCCTGGCAATACACAAAAAACGAGGTCATCCTGCACAACGACATCTCTGTTTTGCCGCCGATTAAAGGAGTCTGGGCCGCCTGGAATTACATCAGAACGGAAGATGATTCCAGAACCGATTTGATGACCATGTCTTACTATATGAATCAGCTGCAAAAACTTGAGACACAAAGAGACTATTGCGTCTCTTTGAATTCCTCGGTAGATATCAATCCGGAACTCGTAATAGATCGTCTGGAGTACTCCCATCCATTGTATAATTTTGATGCCGTGAACACACAGCAGGATCTCCCTTCGTTAAATGGAGTAAACCTAACTTATTTTTGTGGAAGCTATTTTCGATATGGGTTCCATGAAGACGCTGTCTTTTCAGCTGTACAAGTTGGGAAGCAATTTGGAGTGGAACTATGAATTCAGTCATTTACAAGGGTTTCGTGGAACACTATCGGTTAAAACCCGTTAAACACGGTTTTCGGTATCCGGTTTATGGGTATGGACTTGATCTGGATGAGCTGGATGTCATGGATAAATCACTATCCTTTTTCGGGCACAACCGATTACGTCCCGTTGCAATCCACGATAAAGACTACCTGACAAAAGGAAAAGGCTCGATTAGGGAAAAGCTTTTGAGAGTTCTTTCCAACCATCACTCAGTTGAAAATATCCAACAAATATTTTTGGTGACTTCTGCACGCTATTTAAATTATATCTTTAACCCCGTGAGTTTTTTTTATTGCCTGGATAAGAATGGAAAAACAGTAGCAATGGTGGTGGAAGTCAATAATACATTTGGGGAGCGGCATCTTTATATTCCGGAAATGAAAGAAGGGGATCATGGAATTCGCTATATTGCCGATAAAGAATTCCATGTGTCTCCATTTAACGATATGCAAGGGACTTACGAATTTTTCTTTTCTGAACCGACCGAGCCTTTGGATATTACAATTAATCTTATCAAAGACAATCAGCCATTTTTCAATGCCAGGTTGCACGGTAAAGTTAAACCACTAAACGGTTTCAATCTGCTGAAAACGCTGATTGGTAATCCGTTGAGCCCGCATAAAAACATGCCGAGAATTTTGTATCAGGCAGCCAAATTATACTTCTTACGAAAAATGCCCTATGTTGATAAACCCGAACCGCAAAGTCCCATGACGATTGTGCGCCAGGATAACACAAAAAACTGATTACAAATCAGACAGCGTTTTTCGCCGGGAGCTTAATGACCAATAATGCCCATTCTTTAATTCCCATAACGCTGTTTTGTTGCACAGAATGTGTTTTCTAAACAGAAAATCCGCTTGAGTTAAAAAACGATCGAAATCCCAATAATGGAATCTCGTTTTTCATGACTTGAATATGTCTTATGGGTAGGAGTTAACGACCCGATTCTTGCGGGAAGTGGAGTGGAATTCAGGAATCGCCTTCACACATTTACCAAACTCGCCATTTTTCGATTTTAAGATTACACTTAAAGGCTTTTTCAGCGATATGGTAGTTGGGGCAGCGTGCGATGTAATTACAGGGAAGTTGCTCAAAGTTATCAGGTCTGTTCTCAAGGATTACAGGTTCTCCATGTTCGAGATAGCAATAGAATGATTGATAGGTCGGATTCATCTTTTTGTCTCTCAATTAGTGATTGCCGTATATCCTTGAATAGGCTTTGAATACTTAACAGCAATTCCAATGCCACGTTGAATTGATTATAAACTACAGCATGTTAAGCGACCAAGCTGTGAAGAATTTTTTCAATATATTAAAAAATTCCACCTAATCGAATTAACTTGGAAAATTGCCTACTGTTTTAATCGAAAAATAGAGTCTTACTTTAATATTGTGTAGGGGGCTGATCGAAAATGGACGATTTTGAACTACACTTCTGAGTTTACTGCGATTGATATTTCCCGCATTATTCCATCGAATACACCGATACTTTGACCGATTTGGTTTCAGGAAACGTTTTTCAGTGAAGATGCAGCTACACAAACTCGATAAAAAAGATTTTCGAGCAGGGTATTGATAAAACAGGGTCAGTGGGAACTAATGATAAGGTGGGACTACAACTCAGCCTGCAGGCTAGCCAAGTTGTAAGATGGGAAACTCGGTTGCCCATCAATTATACTAGAAGCAAAAATCATAACTGCAAAGTACACCAAGAAGCTCCAATAGATCCCTAGAAAGGTAATGATTTATAAAGTAAAAAAGCACCAATCAATATGAGTATTAGATAGACATAGCGATTAAATCTGTCGGTCGGAATGGATCGATTCAGGATTCCGCCGGTTATTGTCGTAAAAACCAGTATGGGAATGCAATACAGATAGTTGA
>JAKSDL010000501.1 GCA_022360105.1 Pseudomonadota bacterium | reverse complement strand
TCTATTGAGCGGTTAAACTTTTCCGCCAGCGTTTTCCACATGGATATTATTGATATCCATGTTTATAGGGTAGAGGGGGGAGGACAACTATATCTGGCCGCTAATGCCGATAAAGCGTACTCAACAGGTGCTGAATTTGAGTTTACCTATTTTGCAACAGATGCCTTAGAGGTGAGTGCTAGCCTGGGAATTATCAATGCCAAATACGATAGCTATGATGCAGGTGAGGCCAATTATGATGGGGAACCAATTCATCATACGCCTTCCCGCACTGCCAAATATAGCATCGGATACAATGATCCAAATGGCTTTTATGTTCGAGGAGATGTTAGACATGTTGGAGAAACCTACTATTTTAACGGTACCAACCAAACGTTTGACAAGGCTGATCCTTACAGCGTTCTCGACATGAAGGCCGGCTACAGGAACTCAAGCCTTGACATTTATCTATACGGCAAAAACGTGACCGATACCGAATATATTAACGGCCTGAGAGCCGGTAGTGTAGCCGTGGCAACCTTCGGTGACCCGGCTGCTTTTGGTGCGGGTGCGAGTTATAAGTTTTAAGATCTGAATGGGTCGATCCCTTTATCCTGGCAAAATAAAGGGTGGAGCAGGGGCAGGGATGCCCCGTCTCCAGGTACCACACTTTTGTATTTTTCACATCATGCGATCGAGGTTCTCAATATTACAAAACAGTTTCTCATTTGCACCTATCGAAGGTTAGAAGAAGTCATCATGAAAATACATGATAAAATACAGATTGCAACAACCCTGTTGCTCTGCTTTCTCATTGTCTTCTCAGACCCGGTTTTTGCTGGTGAAAAAAGCGGAAGCAACTTGCCCGCAGCGAAGAAAATCACGGTGATTGATGCCCTGGGAAGGGAGGTCACCATTGATGGTCCGGTAAAAACTTGTGCCTGGACCAATTACAGCACACCGGTGGTTCTGAAGATTTTAAACGCCTGGGAAAAGGTAGTTGGTGGAGGCCCGTACGTGAGTGACCCCGGCCTATATCCCGGATTTGAGAATATCACCCGGATCATTCCGGATATTTATCATCAGTATCAGCCAAACATGGAAGTGCTAATTGAGCTGAATCCCGATCTGTTAATCCTGGAAGTAATCCCCATGCCTGGTTTACCTGAGTTTTTGGAAAAATGGGGAGACGTTTTCACTATCGTGACGGTAAAAGCGACGGATTATCCCGACGGAATGCGAGCAAGCTATAAAATACTTGGCAAACTGCTTGATCGTGAAGCTGAGGCAGAAGCCTATATCGATTGGGTGGACAAACTGGTAGCGAGACTGGTCAACAAAACTGACGGTCTTACCCAAGAGGAAAAAACATCCTATTTTTTTAAAACCAGTCCCGGACCTGTCGATTATTTCTTAACGTTTACCAATGAAATGCCCACCTTTTACGCAAGGGATGTTGTAACGGGAGGACATAATATTGCAGGAGAACTTCCATCTGCCCAAAAAGGCTATATCCAGGGAGTTGATTTGGAATGGATCGCGGGGCAGGATTATGATGTATTGCTGGTCGCTGACGCCGTTTCTGGTGCTTTTGGTCCTTTCGTAGGCGATTCAACCCTGGCAGCCCGGCGCAGGGATGCTGTGATGGCTCTACCTGCATTTGCAGGCAGCAGAGCTGTTCGGGAAGGGAGAGTATTTGTAATGTCAGAGTTGTTTGCCGGAGCCAACCTGGTTTTGAGCATGCCGTATTTTGCCAAGATATTTTATCCGAAACTCTTTGCTGATCTCGATCCTGTAGCGATTCATCAGGAATACTACACCCGGTTTTTTCGGACGGATGTCGATATCAGCAAAACGGGTGTATTTGTCTATCCCATGATTCCATAATCTTTGTCGCTAAATTCTTATACCCTGCAAATTAGGGTTTGAGACCTTCAGGAGCTGATTCAATGAACACACATACAAGCAGTCAAAACGGACTTTGGGCAATAACAAATCCCGTGAAAGGATACATGACTGTGGCCGTTGGAATGTCGGTGCTCGGCAGCATCTCTTCCGTTTTTATATTTATACTGTTGGCCATAACAGGCGGAAGTCTAGGGCTTTTAGACGTATCGCTCAGTTTTAACGAGTCTTTTCTGGTCCTGATTGCCGTAGTGATCCTCTCTTTTTTGATAAACTATTACTCTTATGTTATTTCCCATTTAGGAGCATTTAAGCTGGAAGAGCTGTTACGGACCCGTCTTACGACGCTTTTGGCGAAGATCCCATTGGGATATATTATTTCCACCGGTACAGGATCACTAAAAAAAGTGCTTTTGGACGATGTCAAAAACCTGCACACATTTGTGGCCGACAGTACCCCTTTGATTGGCAAAGGTGTCGCCACACCCATCGCCTCCTTTATCGCGCTTTTGATCATTGATTACAGGCTGGCGCTGGTTGCCTTGTGCATTCTGGTTTTGGGTGCGGGAATCATGTATTTTGTCATGAAAGATGAAGCCGACTACCGAGAAAAGTATGATCAAAGCCAGTCTGATGTGAACAGGGCAGTTATTGAGTTTGTTCAGGCCATGCCGGT
>JAKSDL010000045.1 GCA_022360105.1 Pseudomonadota bacterium | reverse complement strand
CTATTGGTTGGAGGCTGGAACCGAAACCTGGTGCGTCGCCGTTTGGTCTGTTTTGCGAAAAGCACTCAGATAAATTGCTACCATCACGATGGACAAGCCAAGCCAACCGATTAGTCCCGTGGGACGATCGAAGAAGAGAACATCCCAAACAAAAGA
The DNA here is from genome assembly GCA_022360105.1 of Pseudomonadota bacterium. Next base: position 16,082 of record JAKSDL010000045.1, on the reverse strand, counting down.
TAGAGAAGGCTGTAACAGTAGAATTAACCCTGCAAGGGAGGCCTGCACCTTGGGTAGTGAGAAGGATATGATTACCCATCCCACAGCCTGGGATAAGAAACCTAATCCTAATAATGAAGCCAGAGAAGTCGAGCTTGGGATCACAAAAGATTCGCCTGATACATATACCTTTCCGCCCAGAAAAATCGTGCAAGAGAGCAATAATATCACCTGGTAGTAAAATACGGGAGCATTCTTTTCCTTGCCTTGCAAATTACGCAGACAAATCAAAAAAGCGGCATAAAAACAGGCTGTAGCCAGTCCGAACCAGATCCCCTTGAGGTATTCTTTACTTAACTGCGCTATATCGACACCAATGATCAAAAACAAACCGAATACAGCCAGGGGAACGGAAAGGTAGTACAAAAGACCGACCTTCTCCTTAAAAAAGATGATGCCGATAAACGAAAGAATGAACACTTGAAAATTTCCCAGGATTGTTGCCAGTCCCGGACCGACAGATTGGATGCTGATATGCCAGGCAAACAGATCCCCTGCAAACAATAATCCGCAAAAAACGGCCTGCAGGTTTTTCCGCCAGCTCTTCAGTTTGAATTCCCGATGGTAAAAACATGCAATAACAATGAATAAACTGCCAAACAATACACGGTAAAAAGCCGAAACGGTGGAAGGAACTTCCGATGTTTTCACGAATACACCGGAAAAACTGATGCAGATGGCGCCGGTAGTCAAGGCAAGGATGGGTTTATTTATATTCATAAAAGTGTCTTATATCCCTCGGTTGCATGCCGCAGGAACAATATCCGGCCGGCAACAGGTTGATTTGTTTTATTCCCTTACTCTCCAGATCATCATGCTCGCAACGTTCACTTCAGTCAAACAACAAATCAGAAAGTGACTCATGACGGCTTTTTCGCAAGGCGATAAAGAAATAGATAGGCAGTGAGCAAACGAATAAAACGTGCTGTCAGCGTTCAGCCTAAAACACGATAACTATGGCCAAAAAACCGGCTGAGATCTGATCGCTGAATGCTGAAAGCACTAAACTTCGAAGTACCAAGCTGCTTTTAAGGCTTTTATTGGTATGGGTAAAGAAAATTGCATGACAGATCGAATTCCGATTCCTCCGGTGAGCTTTACACAACCCACGGGTAGGAGATAAAATTAAACAGTATGTGGTGAGGAAGACGATTATAATTTCATCTGATACTGGTTTGATTGATGATCACTCGAAGAACTGTTGTAAAACTTTTGTTGAGCTTGTCTGCCGGTGTTGCTGTATTTTCAGGCAAGCTGGGGCAGGGGCTGCAGGCTGTTTCCAGATTTGCAAAGAAAACACTTTTGCCAAAAGGAACCGATCTTTCCACGTTAACCTATACCAACCCCGCCAAAGTGGATGGCAGCTTACTGGAGACAACGCCTCGCGGTCAATTTGGTGTCATGGGACAGTCCCGTTACAAAGTAAATCTCACATCCTGGCATTTGCGGGTATCCGGTGAAACAAAATCCGAACTTAAACTAAGCTATAAAGATGTCCTGGAACTGCCATCCATCGAACGCAATGTTCTGTTGATCTGCTATGGCTATTTTGCTCACAATGGCTTGTGGAAAGGGATTTCTTCGGCATCTTTGCTCAAACTGGCCGGTTTGAAGCCCGGTGTTACCCATGTAAAATTTTCAGGCCCCAGGGGAATAAAAAAGAAATCAGCTGTATATTCACTGGAAGAGGTGATGGCTGATAAAGTTTTTCTTGCCTACAATTTAAATGGCGATGCCTTGCCGGAAAGCATGGGATTTCCTCTTCGCCTGGTTGCGGAGGATCATTACGGAAAGTATTGGATTAAATATGCTGATGAAATGAGATTGATTGCAGACTAGGTTCGCCAAGAAAAACCCCTTTTTTCCTGGTGTTTCGTCTGCTCTTGTTTGTTAAAATCGATCATGAAGAACTTCCGGCCGGTCAGTTACCCAGACCTTCAATTCGTTCTCCGCTTCTGCCTCTAAAGGCAACGGAGGAAGTTCAACGGAAATGATAGTTTTGGAGATTTGGTTTGTGGTTTTGTTTTAAACAAAAGAGAGAACGGATTCCACAAAATTCTGCTCTTTGATGAAAGGCTGGCCGGATTCATTTGTCAGTCGGCAACTGACGGTTTCTATACCCATTTTTGAATACTTCCCCGGATCAAACCTGCCCTGGTAGATATCCTGGTTGGAGTCTAACAGAATAAAATCCAACACATCATTCGGGTTAAGTTTGTCAGGATCATCCTTCCTCAAACATTCAATAAGTGTTTGTACCTGATCATCCAGTGTCATACCTTTTGTTTCAGGGTCGAATGTGGTGTTCGGAATCATGATCTTCGGGCAAGGATTTTTTTTAATAGCTGTTCCAATGCCTTTTGGGAGTAAATTAGCCATGATGCTTGAGTAAAAACTTCCCATGGGATAGCAAATCAATTCTGCCTGTCGGATTAACTGCTTCATTTTGTCTCTGATGGGAATTGTAGTAGAAACCAGTTTTTCCGGGTTTTCACTGAGACTCAACGATTTTATCTTGCTGCTGATTGCAGGAGTCTCTTTACCCGAAAAGCGATGCTGGCTGACAATAGTGCTGCCATCTTCCAATTGGATTGCCAAATCCAGGTTCTTATTTACAACAGGCCGCACAATACCTTGGACTTTTACCAGGGAGGAAAAGATGTAAATAATAACGTCAAAATTACGGTTATTATGCAAATACCCGGCTGTGAGTACCAGGTTTCCTATACTGGCGTTTTTAAGATTAAACTCTTTAGGTTTTTTCTGGTTGAACAGTCCAAGGTGCTGCCGAATGATCTTGCGCATGGGGTCCGGAATGGATTTGACCAACTCATGTTTACCACTGATCATGCAATCCAGTTCGGTTTGCAGATGCTGCTGTTTTGCTTTTTTGGGAAACCGGTAATTAAAAAGCCTAAAAATTTCGGGGTATCCTTGGACGCTTTTATCGGCGAGAGCCAGCAATCTGTTTCGAATGTCACCGATGGCCGGCATCTTAAACGCCTTTCTTAATTCTGCGGAACTACCTCCGGAATCAAACGGAGTGATGATATGAATGGAGTTATGGGTGTATTTGACCAACTCGTTGCAAGCTTTTCTCAATGCACTGCCACCGCTGAAGAATAGAATTTTCGGACCCAGCTCAGGCGATCGCTGAAATCTGGCAAGATTGATTTTGTTGGGAAAGGGAATGGTTTTTTTAATTTGCAGCAACATGACTTCCCAATGAACCGGTTTCGATGAATGTCAAACATGCTTCTGCGGCTTGTGAGAAATCTATTGCCCCGCTAATTTCAATTACATCGCAATGTTGCAGCATTTCCAGATAATCATCTTCGGTTGCATCATTGATATGACTGGCTGTGTGTGGCAGAAAAAAAAGACCTGTCGATTTCATAAAAGCAGGCAGGAGGTCCCTTCTTTCCCTAAGATTCACCTGTTTGATCTCGGTCTTTCCTTCGCTTCTTTGCCAATTTAGCAGCACCAGCATTTTCATGGGGGCTTTCAGCAAGAAGCGGCTATTGCTAAAGCATTCTCCGACAGGCACGTCAAATTTATGCTCCAATTGCCATAATTTGTCCGGAGGCAATGCTTCAAATTCTTCCTTTTCAGATTCGCTGAGAATGCCGATCAAATCTTCATTGTTAAGAATGGTGCCTGGATTGATTCTGGGCAGTTTGGCAACACCTCGCATTACCAATTCGTTATTTTCGACATTAATCATCAACCGATCGTTACTGACAAAATCGGTTCCTTTACTCATCAGGTGGAGGGCAAGGGTCGATTTTCCAGCTCCGGAAAAACCTGCCATGGCAATGCCCTGCTCTTTCCATAAAACAGCTGCGGCGTGTCCAAGCAGACTGCCTTTGCACAGATCCCACTCAATGAAGCGATTGTTAATGAAATTGACAACCTGGTTCATATTTCCCAGGCAGGGACCAATCGCCAGATTCTCATTTTCTCCAAAGATGAATTGCATTTCGGTTAAGCGTTTCCTCACAATTCGTCCCTGGTCCAGATTGATATATTCTTCCTTAATTTTAGTTTTGCCCGGATCCGGTGTTTTGATGGTGAAATCTGCAGAAAATGCGGGTGGTGCAGCCTCATGGACAGTTATTTCAAGTTGAAATTGCCTTTCGTCCGTTATAAAACCATCAAAATACTCTGTCAGGGCTTCGGTAATCTCATTTTGATTGGCGTTCACTTTTATGTTGCAATCACCAAACTGCAAAACAATAAAATAATTCGCAGGGTATTGATCCCGCAGTGATTGGATAATTTCTGATCGTTCAAGTTTACCCGAATAGTGCATGGTTCCTTTTTTATGAAGTCAAAATGTAAAAACAATGGATTGTGTTGACCATTCTGCTGCCTGTTTACGGTATTACAACGGCAGTTAGATACTTTTCAAAACATAATCGGTATAGCGGGAAGCAGCGTCAATTCCGCTGGTGGAAAGAACACCCCGGAATCCGCCAAAAGCAGAGACTTCAAAAACTATAGGACCGGTTTCAGTCTCCGCAATATCAACGCAAGTGAAATCCAGATCAAATAGAGACTGGGCCCTGCAAGCCAGTTCAATAATCTCCGGAGAAGGGGTATGAGGAGCATACTTACCGCCTGAATTGGTGGTGGTGTTCCAGGCTCCGTTGGTTATTTTTCTGGCATAAGTGGTTAAATACTCTCCACCCAAAAAAACAACACCCAAATCATATTCCGGGAGTTCAATTTTTTTCTGGATATACATGGTGTTATTGTCTTTTTTAAAGTCGCTTAATTGACTCTCAAGATCGTCCGTTTTGTTTAGAACCAGCATTCCCCGGGCTTTTGTGCTAAACAATGGCTTTAAAACTGCTTCACCAAACTCCGTAATCGATTCTGCCGCCAATTGAATATCTTCAGTAATGACGGTCGGAGGCATGGGTATGTCACCGGACGAGAGTGTAACAGTGCAGCTCAATCGATCCAATAGACGAATAATACTCAGGGGTTTGGAAAACATTTTAACCCCTTTTTCATGCAAATACCTCAGAACCTCCAGCCTGTCCAAAAGATCCGGTGAATACCGGGAGCCAACTTTCTTGATGATAATGGCATCCAGTTGGGAAAGGTCGTGGCCGTCAAAACAGACTTTTCCGGTCGTTAAATCCAACCGGGTTTTACCCATATCAATTAACAGCCTGAATCCTGTTTTCTCTGCTATTTTATCTGCCAGTTCTTCTGAGGACCAACCTTCTGGTACCCCAACAACGCCTATCTTTGGTTTCATACAAATAACTGTTGAAGTGGACTGTTTTAATCAAATGATTCTGCAAATCTGTAAGTTGACTAGTAGTAAACGATGAAGAACGATTTGGAGAATCAGTAGTAAAGAATATCCTTGGGAAAGACAAAGCCTTCTCCCTTGGGTACATGAGTTAGAAGTTTTTCCATCAGGTAGTTCGAGCGATGGCACATCTCTTTGGCAAAACTTTGCTTTAATTCGAAACGACTGGAGGTAAAAAACGATCTTGCCAAGGCCAACGCTAATCGGACTTGAAAAGTGTGATCATTGTTTTGATCTGCAAAGCCGGCAAAAAGATCGTAAAAATGTTTTATTACCTGGTTCAGTCGACCTCGTAGCCTTTCTTCAAATACCGGAATTCGAAAAAATGAAACAAGAAAAACCGATGCATCCTGCATATAGTCCGTATGTCGGGAACGATAAAGGTCTATGTAGTTGATCCTGTTTTGCTCGCCGTTAAAAATGATATTGTTTGCATTAAAGTCACCATGGATAAACACAGTAAAAGGAGCTGGTAAGGACTTTTCTAATTCTGAGCAGGCATCGATCAGAGACAGTGAAGATTTTATATCCAGACTGCCGATACCTTGGGGTTGTCTGTTAAAAGAAGGATGAACGCTGCTTACTGCGGAGAACCTGCTTTTGAGCTGATCCATGTAATCTGTCTGGTGGGGCTCTTCAACTTTTGTCCCGTTCCAGGTTTCAATGACAGTGTTTTCAAGGAGATTAAGCATTTGCCGGATAACTTCCTGGGTTTCGGTTAACACTACTTGATCAACCGTACATCCGGAGAGAAATTCCACTAACAAGGAGGCTGTGTATTCCTTTTCGTAATAACCGAAAATCCTGGGTACCAGACCGGGAACCAATTCCTGCCATTGTTCTATTTTTTCTTTTTCTGTCTGGATTTTGTTGAGTGCGCCTTCTTTGAAAATGCCCTGGGCTTTGAATCCTGAAGGTTTGTTATCTTCAATTCGACTGATTCGGCACCCGGACCGTGAGCCCCATATGGAAGCTACATCGAAATCCATCAGTGATCCGTTAAAGTTCGGGTTTTTTAGTGTATTCTGGAGAGCTTCCACCTGTCGAATCTTAATTCGATCACCGATTATTGCAAAAATCAGGGCTTCACCAATATTAAGCAGGGAATCACCAACTCTCTCCAGGTAACGGAACATGAAGATCACAGTGATTAGATTTTCTGCATAGCGGCTGTTGTTCACCTGTTTAAGGATTTCAGTAAAGATCTCCTTATAATATTCATCCAGCACAAATTCCGATTTGCAAATATGGAGGGCCGAATACAGGTCCTTGCTTTCAAAAACTCCCGGAATCATTGGTAACGCTGCTTTGATTTCATTAAACATGGGATCGAAATCAAATTGGTGAATAAAAGCCGGCTCACTGAGAAATTTAACCTGACGGGCAACGTTTACACAATAATCGGCTATTCGCTCCAAATTAACGGCAATAATGTGAATAGCCCTAATTTCATTGATATAGGATTTGTTGACGTTCTCATCCAGTTGATGAATGTAGGAAAAACAATCGTTTTCTATGGTGGTTTTCAGATTGTCTATATAATCGTCCTTGGACGAAATTCGTTCCAACAGCTCCAGGTTGCCATCTGTAATCAGTTCATCGGTTAACTTGACCTGATTCTCGGTTTCGATGACCATCAATTTCGAGTTTTCAATAATATTCGTTAACATCGCCTTTTTTCTTAAAATGATCCCGGTGGATAGGATTTATCCTTCACCCGCCGATCAAGCGTCTGTTTTTTTTATGCATTCAGGCGATCGAAATATCGCCTTTTGTATCTTCATCCAGATCGGACCTGCGCCATGACAACCGGATTGTCATTTTCGACTTATTTCCCTTTTTTTTGGCACTGAGGTCAAAGTGCAGAATATTGTTTGGATGTAGCTCTATTTCCTGTTTCTCAGCTGTGAGAACGATCTTGCCTTTTTTAAACCCCTCAACCAGGGATTCTAAATATGTACCGATCGTTTGATTATCCTGAATCGATTCATGCTCAAATTCTTCGTTTTTAGCCATTTCGGTTTTTTAAAAAAGTTGTCTGAATGGGTTTGCAGATAATCTGTTCATCAAGCTTAAGGTTAATGAAAATCAGGCAAGTCGTGATTTGTAGTCTTCGATCACCTGTTCTTTTGAGAAATTGCCTTTAATCAGATTTTTTTGAATGCTGAGATCATCCCATGAGGGTTGCACACCTACTTCACGGTTTGCTTTATCTGGATTTTGTTGAGAAGGATCCTTTATCTTTTCTCCAAAGTGGGTATCGTCGCCCATGAAGACCAATAGTTTTCGCTTTTGATATTGTGATTCTCGATTTTTCTTGTTGATTATTGATACCAGAAAGTCAGTGTAGCGTTGAGATTGCGGATTCCAGACCTCAATACCGTCTACATCATAGTCAGCCAGTAGCACGGGCCAAAATTGTTCGGGGTGCGGAATGACAATTCCTGCCCCGATTGATCTAGCCTCTTCGATAATTTCGGAGGTTCGGTAGAAATATTGAAGGGGAAAACTTTCCTTAACAGTCTTCTTCACTGCTGTGAGAAAATTCTGGGCACGATCTATCAGTACTTCGTCGTGATCAGCCCGGAGGCAATCAAAAAAATTGCGCAACAATTTATTCTTGATCGAAGCTTTAGGTACGTTTTCAAAGTCGTCTTCCAGCAGCTTTTTGATCTTTGATACGTAAGCCCTGACAAAATCAACCAGGGTTGAGTTGGCTCCTGTTTCTGCTGCTGCGCTGAGTAATCTTTCTTCAACAGGCGAATCGATCGTCTTGATAAACTCAAACAGTTGGGACGACCTGTATTTGAAAGTATGCGCCAGCATTTTCTTTAAGGTGTGAGCATCTTCGACCTTGGATGATTCAAAATGCAATAATAGCTGAACTTTCTGATTGAATCCCTGTGAATAGCAATCCACTTCCACACCAGAGTAACCGTTTAAATCTGTAATAACGTTGTGCTGGGTGGGAATAACCAGCTCGTTTTGTTTGTTTGGGAACATTTTGCTGATTCGTTTTGTAATCAAATCAATGGGTATATGTTCCGGGTGCCAGTGTATGCCCACGACAGAGGTTTCTAACGGGTAAGATTCCTTGACTTGTAAAATGCGTTCGATCTGTTCGGCATTCAAATCAGTAGTAATAACCTGATTAAAATAAAGCCTGTCTTTTTCTGTAATTTCCTCAGGCACTGGTTGTGGTGCATTAGGCAGGAAATTGATTTTATTGGATAAACTGGATTTGGTCATGGCACCTGCTGAAAATGATGTTGTATCCCCATTGCACTTGAGCTTTTGCCCGTTTGGAGTTCAGCGAAGTATTTCCAATCTGCTGAAAGCTCATTTGCGGAAGTGATTTGAAAAGGTATGAAAGGATGGACTAGTGTCGTTTTAAGTCTGCTTTGAAGGTTCGGATCTTGAAAAGACAATATATGCAGGACGGTTATCAACGGCAAAACCACGTTCAAATGCTCGTAATTACGATACTTCAAGAGTATTTAACTGAATTAACAAAATAAAACAATTGAGCCAAAAAGGTGTCCTGAATATGTAAAATTTTAGTAAGAATGTTTTAAAGGATTTTTAAAATGGAATGAAGGTTAAAACAAAGGATTGAAGGCCGACTCTTCAATGAAAAGGGTTGGCCTTTTTGAATCATCAATTGATCCTGGTTGTCCGGAAGGAAACATGGAGGCTGGTCAGGTTATTAGGCATTCGAATCTTCTTCGGAGTTCTTGTCTACCGCTTCCTCATCCGGAGGGCTGGAAGAAATTTTCAAGTCCTTATTCATTTCACCAAGTTTTTTTTCTGCTTTTTTTAAGAACTTATCCAAGGCTTTGTCTATAGCTGTATCCACATCCAGCTTCTTTCCAATTGACCTTGCGATATTCTTGGCTTGTTCCAGCCTTTCCGCCAGATCCATTCTGACGTTGAATATCACCCGTTTGGTTTCAATTTCATTTTTGAAGATACTCATAATTGTTTTATTGCAAGTTCGTTTTAAAAACTGTACAAAAAGTGTACATGCATTGAAGATAATTGTTAGTTTTTTAATGTGAATCGTCAAGGGGAAACCCAAGATTTCCGATTGTCGATAGTCAAAAAAAATACCAATTGCCTGGTTTTCCGGTGCAATATTAAATGGAGCAACTTCCATGTCTACAAACACTAAATCTATATCCAGAATGACAAAAGCGGAACTGTTGGATTTGGTAAAGGATTTAACCCAGGAATCAGAACACTTAAAGCGACAGCTTGATGAAGTACATGAAAATCATCAGGAAACCGGCAGGGAAATGGAAGCCCTGCGAAAACAATTAACGGAAGGGTCGAGAAAAAGCCAAGGCCTTTGTATTACCTCTGATTCTGATTTATTGGAAAGCATGCAGGATTGCGATATTGAGCAGCATCATGAACTCATTTTGAAATATAAATCCCTGGAAAGAGAACACTCGGAATTGGTTGGTCATTACGAAGAGATCAGAAAGCTTCTGGTTCGAAACCGGGATAACTTTACGGAAATGAAAACAAAATTTGACCGCCTTTTGGAAGTCAAGAAAAGTCTCACTGATAACGATAAATACGGGCAAATACTCATCGATTATCGGTATTTCATTCGTTTTATAAATAAAAACGCTTCGGAAAAACTTCAATATGAAGATTTATACGAATACGTAGATCAGAAGATCTTTAAACTTTTCGATTATGACAACGGAATTATCGTAAAAAAGAAGATAGACAAGGTCCTGCTGGAAAAAAAAGACAAGGCATTGAGTGATGTACTTTGCCAAGTTTCCGAAAGCAAAAAAGCAAAATTGAAAGGGGAACTTCACGCCACTTCATTTGAAGATAAACCGGCTGTCCTGTTTGTCTTCAAATAGGTTAATTATTCAAATGAGGAGCTTGGGAAGGGGATTTCCTATAATGACGATTTCTTTTTTGTACTCATCTTCCTTCCCTCTGAACATCCGGTTTAAACTCGAATGATTACCTTGAAATCTTTAATCACCTTACAATGGTTGGCAAAGTGATCAAAGATAATCGATTGCTCTGGTAGATTATTCGCTTTCTTCAGAATCTTCAGCTTCCAGGGGAGAAGGTTCGGTGATTTCAGGCTCCTGGCTGGAGATTTTGAAATCATCGGCACTATCCATTTTAGGAGGGGTCGTTCTCCAGCTTAACTCAAGTTCAAACTTCTGCTTGCTTTTTTTCTGACCGGCCTGCAGTTCCAGTTCAAACTGAACGTCTTCACCAGTGCTCAAGGTAACGAATTCATTGCCGTTTTCTACACAAACAGTTCCCTCTCGAATGCTGGCGGCCAAATCGTTTAGGATTTGAGCAACGTTGTCTGCATTCACTGTTCTTCTTAATTTAACTTCTGATTTTTTCATGATTCCCTCGTTTAAATACTGTGTTTAATTTCTATCGAAATTGAGACTGAAAATGACCTTCGCTGTTATCGTTTAATGCATCTGTGGAATCGGGATAAGTTTTTGAGTATAGTCTCAATTCCTTGCCAAGTTCCTGCATCTTTTTTTCAACTTTTTTCAAAAACTTTTCAAGAGCTTTATCAATTGCTGAATCTACATCCAGTTTCTTGCCGAAACACTTTGCTTCTTCTTTGGCCTTTTCTAGTCTTTCAGCCAGTTCCAGCTTTACATTAAAAATAACGCGTTTGGTTTCAAGAGTTTCTTTGAAAACACTCATGATCACAAAACTATTGTATTTGAAAATTCATAAACTGTACAAAAAATGTACAAATAATAATCAAGTTATCTAATAAATCTATCCTGCAGTCAAGTAAAATTGTTGTAAAATATTCGACAAGTAAATCAACATATGTTAGATTTTTGTCGAATTTATAGTCTAAAATCGATCCATTATCCAACTAAAAACGGAGGAAGGTTTGATAGAACCAAAGCTAAAAGGTCTGGCAAAAATGACTAAAGCCGAACTAACTCAAGCAGTAAAATCTTATCAGACCGCATATCAGGATCTAAAAAAAACGTTAGATTCTGAAAATGAAGATTTGAAAAAACAACTAGACCGTTTGTCCAGCCGGCATGAAGGCGAGAAAAGTATTACGTTGGAGTTAGAGGCCTTAAAGGAAGAACATTACGCGTTGCTGCGAGAATATGAGCAATTAAAGAACCTGAATAAAACCGAAACCGAACACACCGAAGATACACAAGCCTTTAGTGACAAATATAATCAATTGCTGGAGTTGAAGCACAGCCTTTTTGATAGCGACTACTCAGCCAAGATATTGATCGATACAAAATATATTATCCGATTTGTTAATGAAGCAACTGTAATGAAATTTCAGGAGAATAATGAATCAGATCTTGTAGGGAAAAAGATCTTTGATTATTTTGACTATGATAACGGAATGAAACTAAAGAAACGAATTGACAGGGTCCTCATGGAAAAAGATGACGAAAAAATTAAGGATCTCCATTGTCAACTTGCCGGAGGTCAACTGCTTAAAATAAAAGGAAAGATCAAACCATTGCAGTTCAAACGGCTGCCGGCTGCAATAATAAAACTGAAATAAACGTGTGAGCAAGATCTTTTGCTTTTTCCAAATAATCGCTCTTGTCAGACATAAATCTTTAAGAGTATCTTTTGAAAACAAACGCAAAAAAACAAAACTAAACACCACGTTATCATGACTCACACAACATTCTTCTTTTTTGGTTATTTTGGATTCTTTTTTAAGGACAATTATGTCTGAATGATGTGGTATTCCGGATTCCAAAAGGCCGTGGCTGCATCAGTCACGGCCTTTTTTTTTGCTTTTTTTCAATGTTGAAATCCAAACCTGTCACTTCTTTCGAAATTATGAAACGTAACTGCTTCACAAATTTTAGTTTCTTTTTTAGCTTTTTTTTCTTTTTTCATCCGCCACCATGACGTGACTGATGTGAATCTACAGGCTTAATCATAATTCAAAGGCCGTGGCTGCATCAGTCACGGCCTTTTTTTTTGCTCATATGTTTAATTGGAGGTCAAATGGACACCCTGATAACAGAACTTAAGGAAAACCTGAAATCGGTTGAGACATTGGATGCCTTGATCAGTTTGAGAACACGCTATCTTGGCAGAAATGGAGTGCTTAAAAAACTCAAGGAAGATACGGATTTTAATGCGCTGACTGCTGAGGAAAGAAAAGGATTTGGTTTGAAATTTAATCAAATAAAATCTCAGGTACAATCACTACTTGAGGAGGCTCAGGCAACTCTGGCTCAAAGACCGATTGTCACAAATGTGGATTTAACCCTTCCGGGAAAACAGTCGGCAAAAGGAAGGATTCATCCCATCAGCAGAGTACAGGAGGAATTGGAAGAGATTTGCCTGGGAATGGGATTCATGGTGCTAAGCGGAGCCGAAATGGAGAGTGACTATAATAATTTTGGATCATTAAATACGCCGGATGATCACCCAGCCAGGGACATGCAGGACACTTTCTGGTTGGAGAACGGCAAAGTGCTGAGAACCCAAACCTCAGCCAACCAGGTTCAAACTCTTCTAAAATACGGTGCTCCCATAAGAGCTGTCTTTCCGGGTAAATGTTTTCGGTGCGAAACCACTGATGCCACCCATGAAAACACCTTTTATCAAATGGAAGGGCTGGTTGTTGACGAGAATATCACCATTGCCAATGTCATAGCTGTAATGCGTGAGATCCTTTCGGCTGCATTTGGTGAAGAGGTGACGGTCCGCTTAAGACCCGGTTATTTCCCTTTTGTAGAACCTGCCTTTGAATTGGATATTCAATGTTTGATGTGCGGAGGCATGGGATGTTCGGGTTGCAAGCAGGCAGGTTGGCTTGAGTTACTACCCTGTGGTTTGGTTCATCCGGTGGTGCTTAAAAACGGTGGTATAGATACGGATAAATATAACGGTTTTGCCTTTGGTTTAGGAATGACGAGGCTGGCCATGATGAAATATCACATTCCGGATATTCGGTTATTTAATTCCGGTGATTATCGATTTCTGGAGCAGTTTTGATTATCTGACATTTCTATAGATTATGAGTCGGATTGTAGGGTGAATCAAGCGAAGCAAACCCACCAATTCCTAATGCAATACTGCTTGAGGACTCGATTCAGGCAACATTTAAATAAAACAAGCTTGGAAATAATGGCACAATTACTATCAAAGGGAAAACAATGAAACTATCATTAGACTGGATCAACGACTACGTCGACATCAGCGACATCGATCCCAACGACATCGCACATAAATTAACAATGACCACAGCCGAAGTTGAAGAGGTCATAACAATCAAACGGAAAATAGATCAGGTAGTGGTAGGTGAAATCAAAACCATCAACCTGGTTGAAGAAGCCCGGGGACTGAAGGAAGTTATAATAGACTATGGTGAGGCAAATACACGGACACTGACAACAGCTAAAAATCTTGCAGTTGGAGGAAAATATGCCTTTGCTCAGCTGGGATCTGTTTTGAACGGTCAACAATATGTAGAAATCAGGGAAATTGCAGGTGCGGAAAGCCATGGCAAACTTTGTACTCCGAACGATTTAAGTCTTGGGGAATTCGACGATCAGCTGCTACAGATTCCGGATTCTGTTCCAATCGGTGCCAAATTGACTGACCTGATTTCTAAGACAGACTATTTGCTTCACATCGATAACCATAGCCTGACTCATCGACCGGATTTGTGGGGACACTATGGTTTTGCACGAGAGGTTTCAGCCGTTTTAAAGCGACCTCTTAAACCTTTGAAACTTTGGGATCACAAGATAGCGTCTGATATGCCGGCAATTGACATTAAAAACGAAGATCATTCAAACTGTCCTGTCTACAATTGTATTCGGATATCAAACTATCGACACACACCTTCACCGCTAACTGTTCAAGCACGGCTTGATGCCCTGGGGCACAGGGCATACAGTTTGGCTGTTGATCTTACCAATTATGTGATGCTGGAAACTGCTCAACCGCTTCATGCGTTCGATGGAAGCAGCATCAGGGGCATTCAAATCGCAGAATCCGGTAAGTCACAAAAGATCATGACCCTGGATGATGTTGAAAGGGACATAGAGCCCAACGACCTGATCATAAGTAACGAACAGGGACAGCCAATTGCCCTGGCCGGTATTATGGGAGGTCGGAGCAGCCAGGTAACTGCAGAAACCCGGTCTTTGTTGCTGGAAAGTGCTTGTTTTAAGGGACCAATAGTAAGAAAAACCGCCAATAGATTGCAACTGTCAACTGAAGCCGGCAAGCGTTTTGAAAAAAGATTACCTCCGGCAATGGCCAGGCTGGCTCTCAAGCGCATGCTTTACCTGTTGGTGCATGAACAGCCTGAAATCGACGTTGAGTCCGGTTTAACCTCATCTGGTGCACTGAGTAACAACAAAAGGGAGATTGTTATTCCCATAAGCTACTTTTCAAAACGAATAGGTGTTCAAGTCTCAAAAAAAGAGATAAAACGCCATTTAAAAGCACTGGAATTCGTGGTTACGGAAAAAAGAAACAACCTGCGCATCGAGGTGCCTGCGTTTAGAAGTCAAGAAGACATTTCCATTCCGGAAGATATATTGGAAGAGGTGGCCAGGATGTATGGTTATGATAAGGTTCAGCCGGTTTTACCAGAAACCTCTATGAAAGCTGTATCCAGGGACAAACCATTGGAACTGGAAAAAGTTGTTCGAAGATTTCTAACAAGGTCTGCCAGATTCCAGGAAGTGCAGACTTACAATTGGTACGACCATAACATACCCGGAAGTCTTCCCAGGGATTCAAATGAGCTTGTAAACCTAGTCAATCCGGTTTCTAATAAAAATCCGTATTTGAGGGATATGATTTTACCAAACCTGCTGAAAATCATGATGAAAAACGCAGATTATTGTCAGGATAACAGTATTTTTGAGATCGGAAGTGTCTTTTATCAGGACCGGGAGGTCAGGGTTGTATCAGCAGTTAATTATTCTTTGCAGCGGAGAATTGATCTTGAGTCTTTTTATCTGTCTTTAAAAGGCCATTTGGATGGCCTGTTTGATGAAATCGGGCTTCAATACCCTGAATATGTTCCGTATGCCGAGTTGAATCTTGAAGAATCGGGGAATTATCCCGCCCTTGCCATATGCGCAGAGGGAAACAAGCTAGGGCGAATTGGAATCTTGAAACAAGACATTTGCTCTACGATTATACAGGATTGCCAAGTCGTTTGGTTCGAATTGGAATTGGATGCAATCATTTCATTGAAGCAGGAAACAAAAAGATACAAACCAATTCCGAAATATCCGGGATCATGGTTTGATTTTTCTATCCTCTTCCCGAAAAGTACCGCTTTTCGAGAAATAGAATCAAGTCTTGATAAGTACTTGAACCCTTTACTTAAAAATAGGAGATACCTTTATAAATATACAGGTGAAGGCATTCAAAGCGAAATGACCTCTTATACGTATCGATTTGAAGTGGGATCTGATGACAAAACCCTTTCAAACGAAGAACTGGAGAGTGTGCACAATAGTTTGATCGACTTTTTCAAGCAGGAAGGTATAGAGGTAAGATGAGCTGTGAAGGCACAGATGGTAGTATATGAGGAACTTTGCAAGTGGGCGTAGCCGGCAAGTCGGCAAATAGAACTACGTCCACTGTTTCATATGGTTAGGGCCGCTCTGCCTTTTCGTAGTTGACCTGATCGAAGGTCAAGTGGCGATTCACTGCAAATCCCTGTTATGAGCTG
>JAKSDL010000346.1 GCA_022360105.1 Pseudomonadota bacterium | reverse complement strand
CCGATTAGGGGGGCACCAATAAACATCTTTTGCAATGCCGGCTCAATCACTTCTCCCATTATTGGTGCCAGCCTGTAGAATCCCCACATGCCGAAAATAATACTGGGGATGGTAGCCAGCAATTCGACAGCAACTCCGAACCCTGTTTTTAATGGAGTTGGACAGATCTCCACAATAAAAATGGCAATACCAAACGACACGGGAACGGCTATCAACAAGGCCATCAATGTAGTGATGATGGTTCCTGTCAGGGGAATTAAAGCACCAAATTGTTCATTACCCGGATTCCATTCACTGGAGCCGATAAATCGAAAAAAGCCAAAAGTCTTGATGGCCAGTCCCGATTCATAAAGCAGTACGGACCAAACACCGAGTAATACCAGAAGAATACTGATGGAGGCTGCAAAACTTGCAACTGAAAACAGTTGATCACCTTTATTTTTATAACGAGTAATAAACAAATCTTATTTTTTCCTAATCAACGGCGGCAATGTTATCACCCCGATTTAATGTCTCATTTTGTTGGGATTTTAGTTTTAAACCGATCAATAGAGTCGGTTTTTTTGCCAATAAATCCGTATTCTGTTTTTCAATTCAGCAGGTAAAGGAACATAAGCCATTTTGATGGCTTTATCGTCGCCATATTTAAAGGCCCAATCAAAAAACCGTACTATGGATCGATTGATATCCGTATTCTCCCTGGCTAAAAGAATATAAGACGCACCGGCTATTGGCCATGAATCCTCGCCCGTTGAGTTAACAAGCCAACCGTGAAATCCGTTTTCTGCTTTTAATTCAGCCTTTGAAGCTGCCGACCTGAAAGATTCGTAGGATGGGTTGACGAATTTGCCACTTTTATTTTGTACCAGGGCGTAGGCCAGGTTGTTGTTTTTGGCATAGGCAAACTCAATATAACCAATGGTGTTTTTGAGTTTCTTGACGTATCCGGAAACCCCTTCGTTGCCTTTTCCGGCAATTCCCATGGGCCACTGAACTGATTTGCCATAACCAATGGTTCGCTTCCATTCAGGGTTCACCTTGGACAGATAATAGGTAAAAATAGCTGTGGTTCCTGACCCATCCGAACGATGCACGGTTACGATCGTTTTATTCGGCAAATCAAGACCAGGATTGGTTCGCAAAATTTCAGGATCATTCCACCTTTTAATTTTACCCAAAAAAATAGCTGCCAATTGCCCTGAGGTCAGCTTTAATTCACCTCCTTTAATATTTTCAATGTTCACTACCGGGACAATACCACCAATAATTGCCGGAAACTGCAACAATCTGCTCTTTGCCAGCTTGTCAGGTTGTAACGGATCATCAGAAGCTCCAAAATCAACAGTCCGACTGGAGATTTGATGAATGCCGCCTCCGGATCCAATGGATTGATAATTGATCCGCAAACTCGTTTCCTTGTGATATTGAAAAGCCCAAGATGAATATATGGGGAAAGGAAATGAAGCTCCTGCCCCATGAATAGGCTCTTTGGTGAGCCCTACCAGCGAAAACACCACAAAAACCGCCAGCAACAATCCTAGTATGTATCGCATGAATACCTTATCAGATGAGATAACAAGGATTCGGTGAATCTCGAATATCGGAAAAAAAGGAACCCGAAAGCGAAACCTTCAAAAGCAGCTGATAGCTAAAAAAAACGCCGATAACGCTCATTTCGATAGTGATACCAAATGCTCGTTTCGGCTGAATCATGGTCTATTAATCGTTACAATCGTCTATTATATTTAAGTTTAGACTGATTTAGTTCAAAGCTATCAAATTTTTGTAAATAAAATGTAAAATACCCTGAATCCCATTAGTTTAGGGAGCTGATGCAATTCCATGTATAGAAAATGTAAAATGAATCAGCAGGTTCCGAATTTTTGACTATTACTCTATGATTTTTTTGAGGTTTTACATTTTTTGTGACTCAAAATGTAATAATCACATCAAAAAACTGTAAACTTTTCTAAGACTGTTTTAATGACCCCGGGTAATTTCGGACTTGGATTTTGTGGATTATTAAGAATATAATGCGAACAAAAAGAACTGGTTGATAAGATCAAGGTTGATAGGCAATCAGGGAGTTGGGGTTCTACTTTCTTTCCAATCTTAAACGCTTGTTCCAAAAACCGGTAACAGATAGCCGATAACTCATTGAAACCGGGATTAAAGCCCCTTTTTAGAATCTAACCAGGTCAAACCTAAAAGAGTATTCTTTGAACTAAAATCAGATCTGATTATTATGGTAACAAGCTGGTTCCCGCAAGATTCAGGAAAAAAACCAAGTGGCGTGGTATTGGTAGTCCATGGCCTAAACCTCAATCCGACAAGGATGAAAGGTATTGTGTCTGTATTAAACAGCATCAATCTGGAAGTTATACTGCTTTCATTAAAAGGCCATGGAGATAATTTTGACAAAACATCCGGAGAAAGCGATGAGAAAGCGCGCCTCAATTCTTTTCGTAAGGTGACCTATCAGCAATGGAAATCGGAAATTGAGGAGGCTTATCAACGGGTAAATGACAGGGCTAATGAGCTTATCTCTCCAAAGTACTTTGTTGGGTATTCTTTAGGCGGATTAATGGGATGCGATTTGATGGTCTCTTTAAAAAATCACGGTTTTGATAAAATGATTCTGTTTGCTCCGGCTATCAACACACACAGGATCAGGGTTCCTTTTTTAAAGTTGCTCTATTTCTTCCCCAGTTTGGTTATTCCCAGTCTATCTCCTTCAAATTACAGGGCAAACTGGGGGACGCCAATTGCGGGTTATGTCTCATTGCTGGAAGCTTTGCAAAATCTTAAAACCAAATTTAATGGGGCTCTGAATATACCAACCGTTATTTTTATCGATAAAAAGGATGAACTGGTTTCCTACCAAAAACTGATCTCACAAATAAAAAACCATCAACTGAAACATTGGACTGTGCATAAAATAATTCGCCATCCCAGGCAGCTAAAATATCCTTTTCACCACCTTATCATTGATGAAAACTCAGCCGGCAAAAAAGACTGGTCAATCATCCGCAACAAAATGATCGCTCATTTGTCATAGAGTAGTACAGAAAACTCCGCATTCATTTCCTGCAAATCTACAATCAACATTCTATAATTCCCAAATAAATCTAAAATCGTAGATCTAAAATATACGTTGTCCTCTATTTAACAGTTGTCTGACAAATTTTTAAAGATAAGAGGGGTCGATGATTGGATTATTATTACTAGGAGTGAGCAAAAACCAAAGGTAAAGAACATGCAGAGCACTGCGTTAATCAAGACATTTACACCAGCAAACCGTCTTCCCATGCACCCTTCCGGGTATGAGATTTTAACGGACATCATTGAAAATGAACGAATTACGACGGTGTTTCAACCCATTATCGATTTGCAAACCGGTAAGACATTTGCTGTTGAAGCATTGAGCAGGGTTATCGGACCTTCGCCTATCACTAATCTTGACGACCTGTTTGAAGAAGCACAGCGTTGCAATATGACCTACAGGCTGGAAAAATTATGCCGAAAAAAAGCGCTGATTAACGCTCATCTGCTGAAGATTGACGTACCGATAACAATCAATGTGTGCCCTTCGGTCCTGAAATGCAGGGAACATGAGGAAGGAATCACTTCCAACCTGGTGGATGAGTTGTTTGATTACAGGGATAAAGTCATTCTGGAACTGACGGAAAGGCATTTTATCCAGGATCATATTCTATTTGAGCAAACCGTTGACTATTATCGCAGGCAAGGATTCAAGATAGCGATTGATGACCTGGGGGCAGGTTATACCGGGTTAAAAATGCTGACCCACATTGAGCCTTATATGGTCAAGATCGATCGTTCCCTGATCGCTAACATTGATAAGTCGCCCAAGAAACGGATGCTCATTGAAGCCTTTGTTCCCTTTTGCAACAAAATAAACTCATTTGTTGTGGCTGAAGGTATTGAAACCGAACAGGAGTTAGACCTGCTGATAGCCTTGAAGGTTGACTTTGGGCAGGGATACTACCTGGCCTATCCTAAGCCCGAGGTTCCGCCAATTTCCCCGCAAGCTGATGACAGAATCAGGAAACTACAACATACTCCGGAACTGGGTTGGTTAAACAAAGATATCAGTAACTGCGTTGAATCCCTGGTTCAGGTGGTTGAACCCGTACTTTCCACTCAACCGGTTTCGGATGTTATCGATCGTTTCAAACAGGATCCTTCTCTGACCTGCCTTCCGGTTGTTGAAAACCATGTATCGCTTGGCATTATCAATAAAAGCAGGCTCTTTTTTAAACTTGGCCAGCGCTTCGGTTATGACCTTTTTAGCCGCAAACAGGTTTCTGAAGTCATGGAATCCGCCATGGTGTTTGAGTCGGGGACCTTGTTGGAAGATGTTTCCAGGAATGTGGTGAAAAGGGATGAGAACCAGATCTATGATGCGGTTGTTATCACCTATAACGAATCATACCTGGGGGTTGTTAAGATACACCATCTTTTGGAACGGATTACCGAGCAGAAAATCAACATGGCAACCCAGGCCAATCCGTTAAGCAATTTGCCAGGTAATAATTTAATCAAAGAAGAGATCCTGCATCGCTTGAATCGCAACCAGATTTTTTCCGTGTTGTATTTTGATCTGGATAACTTTAAACCGTTTAACGACAACTTCGGATTTGAGCAGGGAGACCGTGTTTTGCGGTTTCTAGGCAATTTTTTAAAAGAGCAGCTTATCGCCTGGGATCTAAAAGGCTTTATCGGACATATCGGTGGGGATGATTTTGTGGCTATCTGTCGCAACCAGGATATAGAAGTGTTGTGTCACAACATTATCAAAAACTTTGATCAGAATATT
>JAKSDL010000929.1 GCA_022360105.1 Pseudomonadota bacterium | reverse complement strand
TCGTCAGGAAGATGATGATGAAAATGAAATGATCTGTAGGTTAATCCCTAGGAGTGATTTAATCAATAAATATGAGGCTCAATATACTGATGAACGTGACCTCATTACAGCTCAATACGACCAAGAAATGCCTCAAAGTTTCAAAATGGACTGTAGATCTAAATTTGAAATGAACTCGAACGAAACCCTAGAAGACTACTGTAACGTTCAATGGGATATTTCAAGGCTAAAGGATCTACGAAATATACTAAAACCATATGAGAGATTTTGGAGTGATCAAAAAGATAATGAAGATTTTTTTCAAAAAAACATCGATTACATAAATTTAGAAGAATTGAAAAAAAAATCAAATTCCTTTAATCCCAAAGAAAACGACGAATTATGTTATTTGAGTATTCATGAAGATTCAGAGTATTTAATCTATGAAAATCACGGCAAACAAGTAAAATATGCATTTAATATTGAAGGCTTACCTCAAGAAATGATTAGTGATAAAAAACATAGAGTACTAGTTGCAAGTCTTGTCAATGTTTTTGAGTACTGTAAAGAAAAAATCGGAAGTGATGAAGTGATTCCCATTTTTTCATATTCACAAATTTCAAAAGAAGACTATGACAGACAAGTTGAGACGGAAATTGAAAAACTAAAAAGTCAATCCTATGACGATTTAATACGATATTCTAAATTTATTGTCGATTTCAAGCACGTGATTATTTATGCGGAGACTGAGATGCAAAAGCAATCTGATAGTGCGAATGGCTCAGGAGGCCAAAAAGAAGAGCTAATAGACCAGATGTTCAGATTGTTTAGGGCCTATAAATAGTTGAAAGATACTGCACATTTTAGATTTCATCTTCTGATCAGATGTTCAAAAGACCCACCAAAAAAATATTTATATAAAGCTGCATTCAAAATTAATGAAAGAATTAATTTCTTTCTATCTTCAACTGACGGCAGATTTCAAAGAACAAAAAGAGCTAACAATCATTTCAACCTGACGTTTTTCACCGCTCCTGCGTCGCTCTGAAAAAGAAAATCGGGGGTCACCCATTAAAGCTTAGGTCAAGCGAAAAACGCACACCTCCCTGCAAAAAATACTGTGTTTTTCGCAATTCTGATCCGTCTTCTAGGACTCCTGTCTTTCTACCTCCATTCGCACCCTTGGTTTCGGTTGTTTGTTTGGTTGCGCTTAGAAAAGTCTTTTTTTCTGTATCGCTCTAGTGAGACACGAAACGTTGAGTGTCGAACCATCGGGATTAAGGCTTTGATCAGTTGCTTCGCACTAAACTGATGCCCTTGCGTTTGTTAACGCCCAGAAACTCCTTGGTTCCATGGTGTGTCCAATTGATTTCATCACAGATCTGTGGTTATTAACCAACCCTTTGCAGGCTCACACCATAGGCGAATTAGTCAGCAGCAAGATGTCGTTCAAAGTCGGTTGAATCTTTTGGGTTGTATTTCTGTGGGCTCTTTTTATTGCTATCATTCTTTCCCCTTTTGAAAAGCCTTCACTACCCGCTGAGGTTTTTCAAAAGGGGAAAGAATGATTGAGTCTACAACGGAAATTCCCCTGTTTTAAGATTCGAAACTGTCAATCTTTCCGGTCGGTGCAACGGTCTCCAATCAAGTCTTATGGTTATTAACCAACCCCTAGTCCGGTTCACCGTTGCACCGCTTCGTCAGCAAAACAACATGCTGGATTCATAAGGAACCTTGTCTCTCATGATGTAATAAGACGCACGGGCCAATTTGTGTCCCAAGGCTTTGATCGCGACGACATTCTTTGTTTTGGCGGCTTTTTTCTGATAATAGCGCTGGGCCAGCGGACAATAGCGCTTATTAAAATTGGCTGCTTCGACATAAGCCCAAGCTAGATATTTATTGCCGTTTTTTCGATTTCCTGTTCCTTTCTTTTTGCCGTTGGAGTCCCACTGGCTAGGGACACAGCGGCAATAGGAGGTATAGTTTCCAACCCCTTTAAACCGTTGGATATCACCTACTTCCAGCATGATTGTCAGGCCTAACGTGATTCCTATTCCTGGAATGGTAAGCAGTAGCTCAAATTCCTTTTCCATGGCCATGACTGATTTTAC
>JAKSDL010000403.1 GCA_022360105.1 Pseudomonadota bacterium | reverse complement strand
TTTGACAGTAAATACAGTGCGATGAACATTGCCAATACTGCTCGACCTTTCAGGATTGTTTTGGGATCACCGGCATAATCAAAAACAATCCCTCCTAAAGTTGTATGCTTTAAAAAGTATTGTTTCTTTTTTATTTTAGCCCACGCTGAGTAAATGCCAAACGTTATCAGTGTTAACAACACATTCCTGATCCAAATTCCGAAATATTGCTTCCCATCACCGGTAAAGGAAAAAGAAACCGTTTTCTCGTTTGCCTTTTTTGCATTGCTGCCAGACGGCTGTTCAACAGGTTCTGATTCTGCATGTAATTTTGATTCAGGCGACGTTTCAGAAATGGCAACCGTTTCTGTTTTGATACCGGCTTCAGCCAAAAGTGCTTCATATTTTACCCGATTTTCCTCATCAACTTGTTTTTTTAAAGTAGTACCTGGTTTCATCAAAACCTTTTCAGCTTGACTTTCATTCAAGCCGAATAACTTCATCAGATTTTGCTTAACAGATTCCTTTTCAAAACCTTGCAGTATCTCGCCTGTAAATGTGATTTTATAAAAACTCAAGGTTCCCAACCTGTTAAAAAGGTTTCATGAAATAAAATTAATTGCTTGATCTTCACCAATACATCCATGAATGCAGGTTACTAGTCAAGTGCTTCAATTAACCTTTCTTATTAATAAGTTAGCTCTCTCAATAAAACTATCAATTCAGTTGACATCGAGCCTACAAATGTCTATGGATTAGGCAACTGCCGTTTTTAGGCAAATACTTTAGTGCGTTGAAATTGCATAGATTTATCGTTTCTAGAGTATATCGTCCTGTACATAAGATCATTTATCACCCGGGATACATAAAACAATGGAGGAACATGGACAAAATATTACGAATAAATATGAGTGCTGACAAGGGACCCACGGGCAAAGAAGAACCTGTAGGCGGCTATGCCGGCCTTGGAGGAAGGGCCATGACATCAGCAATCATCTCCAGTGAAGTGCCACCACAATGTCACCCGTTGGGTAAGGATAACAAGCTGGTATTTGCTCCGGGTTTGTTATGTGGGACACCAGCCAATATGACAGGGCGACTCTCTGTTGGCTTTAAAAGTCCGTTGACAGCCGGCATTAAGGAATCCAACGCCGGAGGTCCGGCTGGTCAGATCCTGGCAAGATTGGGCTACGCTGCGCTTATCATTGAAGGAAAACCAAAGAATGATGCACTGTTTCGCATAGTCGTTAAAAAGGATGGTTTTGAAATAGAGCCTGTTGATCACCTTAAGTTGAAAGGTAATTATGATACTGTGGAAAAGATAAAGGGCGGTTTTAGCGAAGAAGCCGCATTCATTTCCATTGGTCAGGCTGGTGAAATGAAAATGGGGGCCTCCAGCATCGCCTGTACGGATAACGAACAGCGTCCCACCCGCCATGCCGGCAGAGGTGGAGGTGGTGCCGTTATGGGATCGAAGGGAATTAAGGCCATCGTTTTGGAACGTGCCGGAACAACGAGCATCAGGCCTAAAGATATGAGTGCCTTTGGGGATGCGAACAAAGCCTTCTCGGAAGGTCTGAAAAGCCATGATGTCACCGGTCAGGCACTTCCGGCATACGGCAGCAGTGTGTTGACCAATGTGATTAACGAGGCGGGAGCGTATCCCACCAATAATTTTCAAACCGGTCAATTTGAAGGTGCAGAAAAAATTAGTGGTGAAACCATTGCAGACCTTGAATATGAGCGAGGTGGTGAACCGGAACACGGCTGTCATAGAGACTGCATCATTAGATGTTCGGGAATTTATCACGACAAAAACAACAACTATCTCACCAAACAACCTGAATATGAAACTGTCTGGGCTCATGGCGGAAACTGCGGCATTGACGATATTGATGCCATCGCCATGATGGACCGGCTGGATGATGATTTCGGGTTGGATACCATCGAAATGGGAAACGCCATTGCTGTGGCTATGGAAGCAGGTTTGGCAGAATTTGGTGATGCGGATGCAGCCATCAAGATGATCAAAGAAGTGGGTGAAGGTACTCCTTTAGGTCGAATTTTAGGAGCTGGAGCCGAAGTTGTCGGAAAAACCTTTGGTGTAGAGAGGGTACCGGTTGTTAAGGGGCAATCCATGCCTGCTTATGACCCAAGAGCAGCACAAGGTATCGGAGTCACCTACGCAACCAGTCCCATGGGAGCGGATCACACAGCCGGATATTCCATCACTTCAAATATCCTGGATGTGGGAGGCACGGTTAATCCGCTAAAACCCGAAGGTCAGGTTGAGCTTTCTCGCAACCTGCAAATTGCTACTGCAGCGGTGGATTCGACGGGAATGTGCCTATTCATAGCCTTTGCTGTGTTGGATCAGCCGGAAACCTTCCAGGCATTAATCGATATGATTAATGCCAACTACGGACTCAGTCTGACAGCAGATGATGTGACCGAACTGGGGAAATCCGTTTTGAAGAAAGAAAATGATTTTAACAAGGCTGCCGGGTTTTCAGCTGAAATGAACAGATTGCCGGAATATTTTAAAACAGAGGTGTTCCCTCCACACAACGTAACATTCGCTGTGCCCGATTCTGAACTGGATACGGTGTTTAACTGGTAAATCAACATACTCAAGCAGCATGTGAATCTCGATTATACATGCTGCTAAGCTCACACGAGATATCTATCCCAATCCCGTTTACTTAAGGAATGCAGGCTGGAAAGATGCGATTCTGAGTGTGAGAAGCAAGGCTCGCAGCTTCGAAAAAGAATCTCTCGGAGGCTCTGGCGGCCCCTTCACTACTCTGAGGATGGAAATCAACACCGATCCTCTTAACTAAATGATATTGGTGTCTAACCGCCGGCGACAGGTGGAAAAGCCCCGATTCGGTCCCCTTCCTGAATGACATAATCCATATTTGCATGAACGCCATTTGCAAATACC
>JAKSDL010000544.1 GCA_022360105.1 Pseudomonadota bacterium | reverse complement strand
TTTCAGTAAATTTTTCGATTTCTACCAAAACGGAATCCATTTCTTTTGACAGTCTTTCTTCTTGGTCTTCCAATTCCTCTTGTAAAATATGGGCTTTGTCCCGTTCTCCCTTTAGAAGAACATTCAGGATTTTTATTCCATGGTCATGATATTCCTGATGTTCCCTTTCAAGGTCTTCAAGAATAGAACGAACATGGACCAGCTCAAGAATATCTTCCTTGGTTTCGATCTCCTCAAGTGCCTCATCAATCAGCCTTTCTGCCATTTTGATCTCTTCGTCAACCAGCCTATCACGTTCTTCGAACAACTCTCTTTCCCTGTTAACTCTGGCCATATCTAAAGGCACAATTTCAAAAGCCCGCCAGATCCGTTCCAGATGAATTTCCTGTTCCAATGTATGGACATCAATGTCTGTTATAAGTTTTTCAAGAGGCATCAATACATAAGAAATTTCTTTAAGATTATCTCCAACAACAGCAACTCGATCGTAAGTAAACCAGCTGAGGATAATCAGAAGCCCTAAAATACTCACTGCAATTGAATATATCTTAACTCCAAATGGGATCTTTTTCCTAAATGACGTCATATCATCTCAAGATTAAAAGATTGAAGGTTTTAATAATTAATAGAATGCCATTCGAGTCCAGGATTATTTCACAGTTATAATGGATTGTACAAGACGGCTTCTTTGTGAAGTGGGACTTTAGATTAATTATTAATGAGAGAAAAGGACATTCTAATCTTTCTTCGAGGTGCAGCTGACCGCTTTCTAAGACTTGAAAATGAAGGCTTTGTTGTGATGTTGGGAGTAATTTCGAAGGGAATCGAACGATTGATAGGCGGCTGGGTAAGCTACTGGATTTAAGTATCAAGTCTTGTTGACCATATTCACAACAAGACTTAACACCCCGACCTTAAATAATCGCGTGCCGAACCTTGGCTGAAACCCATTCACTAACAATTACCGTGGCAAGTATAACTAACAGGATCAATGAAACCTGGGTCCAGGCAAGCATGGCGATGGATGAATCGAGCTGCAATCCGATTCCACCGGCACCTACCAGGCCAAGTATGGTTGATTCACGGATATTAATGTCCCATCGATAAACACTAATTCCCGCAAACGCAGGCATGATTTGTGGAACAATCCCATAAGTTAATTTTTGGGCTCCACTGGCTCCTGTTGCTACAATGGCCTCAACCTGGGTGGGATCGATTTCTTCAATGGCTTCGTATAACAGTTTGGCACAAAAGCCGATGGATCTCAGACCAATGGCAATCACCCCGGCGAGGACCCCGGGTCCGATGATGGCAACCAGCATCAAAGCCCAGATTAGCGAATTGATCGAACGGGACGAAACAATGATAAACAGGGCAATAGGACGCACAAATGCAACACTGGGCGTTGTATTGCGCGCCGCGCAAAAAGCAACGGGTATGGCAATAATGAGCGCAATAACCGTCCCCATGGTGGCAATATTGATGGTATCCCAGACCGGTATCCACAACTGGGACATATATTCCCATTTTGGCGGCATCATCCGTTCTGCCATATCAGCAGCTTGTCTGGGCGCATCTTCGACAAACATCCAGACCGTTTTTTCAGAAATCAGACGCCAGCAATAAACAAAAATTGCGACGCCAATCAACCAGCAAAACCATGTAAACAGTTGCTGGGGGCGAGTTCGCAATTTCCAGATTTTGGTTCCTTTTTGATCAAAAGACGGCATTATTGTACTCGATTGCGTATATATCCGGATGAATATTCAACCATCATCACGATGATGATAATCACTAATAAAATGGCAGCGGCTGAGTCGTATTCATATCGGTCAAACGCTGTCAACAAGGTTGCACCAATGCCGCCACCGCCAACAATCCCTACGACCGCTGATTCACGAAAATTAATGTCCAGACGGTAAAGTCCCAAGCCTATCATGCGAGGCATCACCTGGGGCTGCACAGCATAATTTAACCACTGCAGCCAGCTGGCTCCGGTAGCACGGACCGCCTCAGCCTGGGTTGGGTCCAT
>JAKSDL010000688.1 GCA_022360105.1 Pseudomonadota bacterium | reverse complement strand
GCTGACGAACATCAGGCCTCCCAACACCATAATTCCCATACTAAAGGTATAGGTCTCTCCCATAAAACCGAGTAACGTTGGGACAATCCCGCCCCCAATAACAAGAGCTATGGGAGCGGCCAAACCGGTGATTACACTGCGCAAGTGAGGTTGGACCGTGCGTGACAGGGCTGAAAAACCGGCAGCAGGATAGCAGTTGATCAAGGCTGCCTGGATGAAAATCATAACCATCAACAGGATCCCTGAAGTCGCCCCAATCAGGAAAGTAGCCAGACCGGCCATTCCCATAAACAGGAAAATATGCTTCTTCTCGCCAATGCGGTCCATAATTAAGCCGGAGAGGAAGACCCCCAACAATCCTGTCAATCGTGACAGGCCCACCAGGCTGTTGGCCTGCTCCGAAGACATCCCGACCTCCTGGATTAAATAAAGCGGGTACATCGTGTATAATCCGACAACCCCTCCAAAAAAGAGTGAAAAAAGAACCACCATGATCCAGAATGAACGAAGACTAAACACCTCTACCAACAATTGTCGAACCGGAGGGTCTCCCGGAAAGTTCCCGCAGTCAACAAACCGATAAAAAAAGAAGGAGGGGGTAAGAACAATAACGGCAACGACAGCAATGATGTGTTGCCAGGCAAGATAATCCAGTAGCAGCACCGCCAGAAATGGTACAATGGCAGATCCTAAAGGTGGTGCTATTTCATGGAACCCCAGCGCTTTTCCCCAGTCTTGCCGGTCAACCATAGCTGTGATAGTAGCGATGGCGGAGGGTATGTGCAGGCCTACGCCCATGCCAACGATTAACATGACCACACGCACGGATAGCATACTTCTGTCAACCAGCAACCACAGCATAGGCAGACCCACCAATAGCTTTGAAACAAACAGGGAGCCACGATGATTAATTCGATAAGAAAGGTGACCGGACAACAGCTGTGAGATGAAAGAGCCAACAGAGATCATCAAGAACAAGGAACCGGCTTCAGCATTGGATATACCAAGTTCGCCTTTAATCGTGGGCATCAAAGGCGCAAAAATGAACTGGCCAAGAAAGGAGAGAAAGAACAGCCCGGTTATAACAGATATGGTCCAAACATTATCACCAAATGGCTCCGGAGCTGGACATTCTTTTTCGATACCAATGTATGTGGACATAAAAGAATCCTTTCTTTTGGGGCACTCGTTTGCGTTATTCAATTGTTGAATGCTCAATTTTGATATTTTATCAGAAATTGGATCATTCAAACAGCAATTTATACAAGCCATTCAGACTCAAACCCCAATCTAATGGGATAGGATCATTTCATCAAGCACCTTTTTGCATTTTAGATTTCGGATTTGGAAGGACGGTTATCGGTTATCAGCAGTTTTGAGTTGCTTCGCAACGGTTTGTGATGTTGCAAAATGCTCGTAAAGACTATTTTCAGATTTATTCAAGATACTGCTGAGTCCTTGTACAAGAGAGTCGAAGACGGTGTGGCATGTGATGGTTGTTGCGGAGGTTTTCGTGCATGGTGACCCAAGTTTCCATCTGCAAGGAGAAATCATCTGGTAAAATTTTCACCATGTTATTGTCACGTTTTGCCAACTTGACCTGACAGAAGCCAATTCCAGCTCCGGCATACATAAAATATGGTCTCAGATTTTTTATTGGAAGACGTTTAGCTGTCCGTTGTTAAGCCGGTATAGACGATCACACAGACTTTGCAAGGCAATTTCATCATGACTGACGATGATGATAGATGTTCCTTGATCTGCGCGTGCCCTTAATAATCGATAGATTCCAGCGGCCGTCGTTACATCCAAAGCAGAGGTTGGTTCGTCGGCAACGATCAAAGCCGGATTTGCAGTCAACGCCCTCAATATGCTGATTCGCTGACACTGACCAATTGACAGTTCAGCAGGTTTCTCAGTTCCTTTTAAATGATCAAGCCCGACGGTTTTCAATAAGTCTTTGGCAAGATCTTGATATTCAGCACGACTGAGTCGATAGTCTCGATGGGGTGCACGCATGGGCTCTGTTATCGTTTTCCAGATCGGCCAACGTCTGTCGATACTGATATAGGGATTTTGAAAGACCGACATCGAAAAGCCGTTTCTTGGGTAAACTCTTTTCGTTAATAGCTTCCCGTGCTGCCACACCGGTTTCCGGTCATATGAGACCTGCCCACTATTCGGTGGTTCAATACCGGCAACAATCTTCAATAATGTTGATTTGCCAACACCTGATGGACCGCATATTCCCACTATTTCTCCGGGATACATCCGCAGAGAAATATTCTTAAAGACAGGTTTCCTTGTTCCGCGATGGCTGAAGTATCTTGTGACCTCGATCAGTTCAGCCACAGGTGTTTTGGAGTTGTTCCGATTGTTGCTCTTTCTGATTCCTATCCCTCTTTTCCAC
Organism: Pseudomonadota bacterium; assembly: GCA_022360105.1. The sequence goes on along the minus strand of JAKSDL010000688.1, from coordinate 3,636 downwards.
TGCAATGCTCCCTGGCTATTATTCAGGTGACAGGCAACCCCATTCACAAAGTCAGGCGACTCTTTCCTACAGTGCTCCCAGGCATACGGGCAACGATCATGAAAAACACAACCTACAACAGGTTTTCTTAGATCCGGGATAGTTCCGGGCAACGCTTGGGGAAATTCAAAAGATGGGTTGGGAATCGCTTCCAATAGCGCCTGTGTGTAGGGATGGCGCGGTTCAGAAGTAACGATATGGGCTGCACCACATTCAACCATGCGACCGGCATAGCAAACCGCAATGTGTTGGGCTGATTTGGAAACCAGAACGAGGTCATGACTGATCAGCAAAACTGTCAATCCAAGTGAAGTTATGAGGTCAAGCATGAAAGAGGCAAGATGTGAATCCAGGGCACTGGTCGGTTCATCTGCAATAAGTAATTGGGGGCGGTGGGCTGAGGCAGCTGCTATTTCTGCTCGTTGCAGCATACCGCCACTCCATTGGTGAGGATATAGATTGGCTTGCACAGCGGCATTACTGAGTCCCAAAGCAGATAAGCGGTTTACAATCTCCTGGGACCGAACCTTCAAGCCATGTGCCCTCCAAGCTTCGGCAACGTTGTTTTTTACACGATAAACAGGATTGCACGATGCATAAGGATCTTGACCCACAAAACCGATGCTTTTTCCGCGAAGTTCTTTCAAATCCTGTGTTGCAAGCTTGTTTATATCTCTCCTCTGAAACAAAATCTGACCATCGACCTTTGTTCCGGAGGGAGTGAGACCCAGAATTGCCTTGGCGATCGAACTTTTACCACTTCCCGACTCGCCTACAATGGCCAGGCAATCTCCTTTATTCAGAGTAAAACTGACGTTGTTAACCGCTTTAAGTTGATTCGGATATTGGATCGATAGTTCCCTGACTTCCAGAACAGGCATCGCATCGAAACCAAGATCATCATTTTCCGTCATCGCAGATCTCCGTAACAATCGGCTATTGCTTAAGTGTCGGATCGATCAGTTCTTGAATGCCCTCACCCACCATGTTTGCACCAATAACAGTTAAAAATATGGCACTTGCAGGAGCAAGCAAAAGCCAGGGGGCATATTCAAAGAACAACCTGGCCTGTGAAAGCATCGCTCCCCACTCGGCTGCAGGGGGTTGAACACCCAAACCCAGGAAGGACAGTCCGGAAATACTGACAATAATATCGCCTAATCTCAGGGTCAGAACGATGATCAGCTTAGACATCACTTCCGGAAGGATATGGCCGAATATGATTTGGGGCCAACTCATTCCGGCTTCCCAGGACGCGATGATGTCCGGGCGATTTCTGGCTGTCAGAACAAAACTTCGGACCAGTCGCGTATTGGACGCCCAATGAGAAATAACCATTGCCAGCACCAAATTCCCAAATCCCGGACCCAGAATGCCAACTATGGCCAGAGCAAAAACCAACGAAGGAAGCGCCAGGATAATGTCAATGGTTCGGGTAATCAACTGATCTATCACTCCTCCGGACAGTGCCGCTGTCAGTCCCAGGAAAACCGAGATAATCATAACCCCTGCAACTACAAGCAATGCGGCACCTAATGAACGGCGTCCACCCTCAAGGACTCTTGCCAGCACATCACGTCCAAACTGATCGGTTCCCAACCAATGTGTTTCCGTGGGAGGTTTCAGTTTTGATGAAAAATCTGTTGCAGCCGGATCGTGGGTAATAAACAAGGGTCCCAGGGTGACCATGGCAGCAATGGAGAAGAGGATTATCAATCCGATGATTTGAGTGGGTTGGCTAAACAGTTTTCTCATTTTTTCCTGAAAACGAACGCGATCTCTATTTCCATCGATGACCGATCCTTGGGTCGATCAACCATGAAACCACATCGACCAGAAAGCTCATTGCTACAAAACAGACCGTGCTGAAAAAAGCATACGCTTGAATAATAGGGAGATCTCTGGCCGTAATCGCTTCAATCACATAACGCCCCAGTCCGGGCCAGGTAAAAATCGTTTCAATGATGACTGTTCCCCCCAGCAATGAACCAAGCGTCATCCCCATTGCGTGCAGTAAGGGAATCGACGCATTGGGGAAGGCATGACGCAATAGAATTCGATTTTCCGATGCCCCTCTGGTCGCAGCCGACAGGATAAAGGGCTGCCCCTTTGTTTCCAAAAGACTTGCCCGCAGCAATCGAGACCAGGTCGCAACAATATCGATCGCCAGAACCAGCGCTGGAATCCAGACTTGATTCATGTTCCCGTCCAATATGACATCTCCCCATCCCAAGGCGATGATCATGAAATGGATGAACAGCAGGGCAATCACAAAAGAGGGCACGGCCGCTCCGAAAAGACTGAGTATTCTTAGAATGGTATCGGGCCATCGTTTGTGCCATTTGGCAGCCAGAAGCCCGGAGGGAATAGCAAGTAATGCTGCCAAAAGGAATGAGGTGCATGCCAACTTTAGCGTTGCCGGTAATCGTTTGAAGAACTCCTGGCGAACCGGTTCCCCTGTTTGCCAGGAAAGGCCAAAATCACCCCGCATCACATTGGAAAGCCAAATCAGATATCGGTTCCAAAGCGGTTTATCCAAATGCAATAGCTCATGCATTTCCTCTATTTCGAGGTCCGTGGGTTCAACAATTCCCTGAGCCTGTAAAATCCGTCTTGCCGGATTCCCGGGAGCCAATGGCATAATGACCCAGATCAGGATACTGGCACCCAGCAGTGCCAGTATCGCCTGAGTAAGTCTCCCATTCAATGATTTAAAACGAAGTAGTGACATGAGCTATTGGAAACAACCGTGTTGCAATGGACTAAGTTAAACCGCCTAAGGAGCTGTCTCCCAGGTGATATGACGTCGATAGCTGGAGACCTGGTAGTTTTTCCATTCGGGTGACGTCACCACCATGAATTTCTTGAAGGTACTGGATAAAATGTAAACCTGTTCATCAACCAGGATCTTCTGGGCCTGTTTCAGCAGTTCATATTGCTTGGGCACATCCAGTGTGGTTTGAAGTTTTTCTGCAATCGTATCAATTCGTTGATCGTTGATGCCGCCGAAATTCCAGTCACCCTTTGTGGTAAAACGTCGAATAAAGGGTTGAATGTAGTCACCCGTACCGGAGAGAGAGCCTGTCAACCCGATGGAACTGTTCCAGCCCAGCAGGTTTTCTCTTTGATATCCCCTGGAATCTTCACGGACGTCCAGCTTAATATCCATCCCTATTTTTGAAAGTTGATTCTGGATGGCAATACAGACGCTCTTCACTTCAGGACCACGGGGTGAGAGCAGGATGGATGCTGTTAATGGTTTGCCGTTTTTGTAACGGATACCGTTTTTGCCGGGTTTCCATCCTTCCTGATCCAGCAGTTGTTTTGCTTTTTCGGGATCGAAGCGTTGGTTTTTTACCGTATAAGGTAAATCATAAGGATAAATCCCTTTTGCTTCGGCGAAGATTCCTTCACTGACATCTTCGGCAATTTCCCGGTAGTTGATTCCCATGCTGAATGCCCTGCGAATCGTGGCATTATCAAAAGTAGGGGTTCGTAAATTTATGTAAATCAGGAGAGATTGCAAAGCTTTTTCGGATACTTTGAAAAACGCGTTCTTTTTATGTTTGAGAGTGAAGGCAGCTTCGAAAGGCGGGT
>JAKSDL010000426.1 GCA_022360105.1 Pseudomonadota bacterium | reverse complement strand
GAGAAGTGGACCTGCCCTATTTTTATGCTTCCGGGACCGATCCGGTCCAGGCGCGAACTCTGAAAAACAACCCGGAGGTCAAACTGCATTTGATCAGTAATCGCGGTATTCCCAATATGTTGTTTTTCAACCTGAAGCAACCCCTTGTCAACCGTTCTGAGTTCAGGGAAGCCTTGAGCTACGCGATCAACTATCAGGAACTGTTGAATCTCTTTGCTGCCGGTTACGGGTCCGTTCCGAACAAAGGGTTTATCCCCCCGGGAACGTTTGGTTTTGTTAAAACGGAGCCTTTCGCGTTTGATCCGAACACAGCCAGACAAAAACTCCGGCAGTTGGGTTATGTTGATACAAACAATGATGGCATCCGTGAAGCGGACAACCGGCAACTGGAACTGGAAATCGTCGTTCGCACCGATACGGATGGCAGTATGCGACTGGCAGACCGCCTCAAAACCTATTTTGCAGCAGTGGGTGTGGCACTCAAAATAAAACCGGTAGACAATACATTGTTTCGTCAGATCAGTGATAGGGATCGAAACCATACCATGTTGCTTTCCAGGACGACACCCTGGGGAATGATGATGTGGGCGGGTTGTGGCAGCGGTTATATCGACAGTCGAAATATCGGGTGGTCAGTCATGAATGATCCCGCGTTTCTCGCCATCGTCGATCGGATGAATGCCGCGTTGGATGATAAAGCTTATCTTGAAGCAGCTGCCGAGTTCCAGGCTTACAACGCCAGGATGACGCCAGTGATACCTTTATACTGGAATCAGATGATTCAACCCTATCACAAGCGATTCTCCGGTTGGCTGGAAAACCCGATGTATGGATTTCTCTGGGAAAAAACCTGGTTTAGCCTGAAAGAGAATAAAAACTAATGAATCTCAATTTTTGGAAGCAACAATGGTCGGAAGCACAAAAGAGCTCTTTTAACAGTTACCCGGGGATGAAGCACCATGTTTTTTTTGCGAAAATCAATTCGATTGGTCGTGAGCCTGGTTTTTATCATTTCCCTGAATTTTGTAATTCCGCGGATGATGCCCGGAAATCCGTTGTTTACCATCCTGGGGCCGGATGTGGTTGGACTGAGTAAAAAGGATTACCAGGAATTGGAAACGGAATATGGACTAAACGAACCTCAAACCAAGCAATACCTGAGTTATTGGAGTGACCTCATCACCGGTGAGTTGGGGTTCTCCTATTACCACAACCAACCGGTCACCTACCTGATTAAGAATTACCTGGGCCGGACGCTCCTGTTGCTGTTTCCTACGGTCATCCTCTCTTCACTTCTGGCTATCGGTTTCGGTCTCCTGGCCGGCAGGTTTTCAGGCTCTGCCATTGACCTGGGAATATCCGTTGGCTTTCTCACCTTATATGCGATGCCGATTTTTCTGCTGGGAATGATACTGTTGGATCTTTTAAGTTTTCGGCTGAACCTGTTTCCCCTGGGTGGGCTTAAACCGGTTGAATGCGGGGGTGGACTTCTGTCCTGTCCGCTGGACGTGCTCCATCATCTGGCGTTGCCCATTCTGATTCTTTCGTTTTCTTCAGCAGCGTTTAAATATACGGTCGTGCGCAATAACGCGATTGAAGAGGAGCAAAAAAACTACGTTCTCTACGCAAGGGCTCGCGGTTTAAACAACCGCTCGATCTGGTTGATCCATATTTTGAAAAACGCCAGCCTGCCGGTGTTGAATCTGATCGCCCTGCATCTGGCGTTTATGGTTTCGGGGGTGCTGCTGATTGAAATTGTCTTTTCGATTAACGGAATGGGGATTCTGATTTACGAAGCGGCTGTTAACAGGGACTATCCAGTCCTTCAGGGCTGCTTTCTGGTTTTGACCATTCTGGTGCTGACTTTCAATACGCTGGTGGATGTTTTATCCGGCATCCTTGATCCCCGTGTGAAAACATAGATACCATGAATGTTGAGATACAACCCGCTGCTGCGGAGCCAAGATTTTGGAAAATCGGTGTTGCCTGTCTGCTGCTGTTCACCATCGTATCGCTGCTGGCCGGATGGATAGCCCCTCATTCGTTAACAGAAAGCTTCATGCCATTTTCCCCTCCTTCCTGGAGCCACCCGCTGGGAACCAATGACATGGGATTTGACATTTTCTCGGAACTGCTTCATTCCGGGAGAATCTCCCTTACCATCGGCATCATTGCAGCTTTGGTTTCGTCCCTTATCGGTGTTTTGATCGGTATGCTGTCCGGTTATCTGAAAGGGCTATTCGGCGAACTGATGGTGGGGATGATCGACCTGTTTCTCTTAATTCCAACCCTGCCTTTAATGATCATTCTGGCGTCTCAATTGGGCCCCAGTATCTGGAATATCGTCTTTGTTATCTCAATACTCGGCTGGTGCTCAACAGCGCGGGCTGTCAGGGCAAAAACCCTGCAACTGCGTGAACAGGATTTTGTGACGGCCCTGGTAGCACTTGACATTCCTACCTGGAGGATCATTCTGTTGCATCTATTCCCCAATGTCCTGGATATTGTTTCCGCAAAATTTGTCGTCTCCGTTGCAGGTGCCATGCTGGTGGAAACATCATTGAGCTTTCTGGGTCTGGGCGACCCTTCAGCGATCAGTTGGGGCTCCATGATGCATTTTGCATTTAAGAGAGGTGGTTTTGCCAATGGGATGTGGACCTGGTATCTGCCGCCGGGACTGTGCGTCGCAGCCTGTGCCGTCAGCTTCATTCTTATTGGTATGTCACTGGAAAGAAGAGACAGTGGCAAGTTGAGCTGGTTTTAAGTCATTCTTTGAAACGTGAGAAATGCAGACGCGAGGACCGGGAAATTCCTTGGTCCGGCTAGTGAAGATCAGAATTTCCTGAGTGAATTGGCTGCTACAACAACTGTGGTCGCATTGTGCATAAAAGCAGAGAAAACAGGAGGAACCATGCCCATGATTCCCAAACCGATCAATAACGAGTTAATCGCCACAATGGAGAAATAGTTATTTTTTATTCTCTTCAGTGTCTTTTGGGAGAGTTCCCTGGCAAATATTATCTTCTCCAGATCGGCCTTCATCAGCAGGACATCACAAACTTCTTTGGCAATATCTGCACCATGATGCATGGAGATTCCCACATCGGCACTTGACAAAGCCGGTGCGTCATTCATTCCGTCGCCGACCATGGCTACCTTATGACCGTTGACACCCAACTGCTTTATGATGCGGGTTTTGTCTTCGGGGAACACCTGGCTGTGATAGGAACGAATATTTACTTGCCTGGCAACCTTGGAGGCAGCAGCATCATTATCTCCTGTCAGCATGACCACCTTGCGTATTCCCTTACTTTGCAGGGCCTGCACAAAATCCCCGGCATCGCTTCGCAAAGGATCTTCAATCACTACCAGACCGGCTAACTCACCACCAATGGCTACATAAAGGATGGATCTGCCGTCGGCTAAGTATTTCCGGGTTTCCTTTTCTGCGATTTTCAGATCGATATTTTTATCTTCATTAATGAAATGGCGGCTTCCCACCAGAATTTCCTTGCCATTTACTTCAGATGCTATACCGTGAGCCACGATATGATTGACTTCCGAGTGTTCCTCTTCGTGATCCAACCCTTCTTCCGAGGCTTTTCGGACCACTGCCGTAGCGACAGGATGCGGGAAGTGCTCTTCAACACAGGCCACATTTCGCAGCAGGTACTCCCTGGAAAAGCCGTTAAAAGGTACCAGGTCTACAACTTCAGGTTTCGCTTCCGTCAACGTTCCCGTTTTATCCAGCACAAAGGTGTCGATGTTCGCCATTTTTTCAATGAATTTGCCACCTTTGATCAACACACCGTTTTTGGAGGCGGAGATCATTGACGACATCAATGTCAGTGGTGTGGCCAGCTTAATGGCACAGGAATAGTCCACCAACAGGGCAGAAGCGGCTTTATAGGCGGATCCCGTTACCAGCCAGGTCAACCCGCTTAACAGAAAAGAATAAGGCACTATTTTGTCAGCCAGGAGCTCTGCTTTGCTTTGCAGCGAAGCTTTTAGGTCTTCCGATTCCTCTATGATTTTTATCATCCGGGAAACACGTGTGGCACCGGCAACTTTCACGGCTTCTATCAGAAGCTTGCCTTCCACTAAGACGGTTCCGGCATACACTGTCACGCCCTTGTATTTGCGTACCGGTAGTGCTTCTCCTGTAATACAGGCCTGGCTTACCATGGCTTCACCTTCAGACACGATACCATCCACAGGTATTTTGTGCCCTTCCCTTACCACTACCGCATCTCCCGGTATGATTTCCTGAATCGGTATTCTTGTCTCTGTTTTTTTCCTCAGAACCCAGGCCCATTCATTTTCCATATCGAACAGACCGGTCAAGCTTTCCTTTGACTTCTGTTTGGTCCAATCTTCAAGATAATCACTAACCTGCAGCAGTAAGGCGATTGTCCTGACCGTACCAAATTCTTTCAAAGCAAGGGCTACACTGACTGCGGAAGCGTCAAGCACTTCAGCATTAATATTACCTTGCATTAAAGGCAAAATACCTTTGGAAATAACCTGGTATGAAGATTTTGTTAGTAAAAATACCCTGATCGGCAGTGGCAGTAGGGGTCCCATTAACCGCAACAACACTTGTCTTATCAATGCCCTTTTTTTAATGGCAAGACGCTGCTTGGGATCTTCCCGCTTTTTTTCAAGCGGGTGATTGTTTTTAATGAAATGACTGATACAGCAGGCCGACAATTGGTCAAGAATGGCCCTTTTGCACGATTCTTCGCCGTTATACCTTAGAACCAGGGATTTTGTGGTCGATTTGTATTGAACGTTTTCAAAACCCGGAATACCGGAAAGCATGTTTTCCAGGTATTCCTCGTTTAAATCCAGATTTGGTGCTACTTGAAGCCGGACTCTCAGTCTTTTGGGCAACTCATGTACAATGTGATACTGCATTATTTCTTCTTTCCGGCTGCTTCCTGTTCTGTAGCTAATTTTTCAACAATTTTTTCAAGCCTCTCCAGTCGGGTCTCAGCAACCTGCTTCTCACCGATTCTGGAGACCAGGTAAGAACCACCGATGGTTGAAACAGCTCCCAGGGCAAATCTTGCAGCGGGATAGACAAATAGCTTTCCAAATTCGTAACCCATGTTGTTTTCTCCTTGTTTTACTTTTTCTTTGTTTTAGCCCCGGTTTTGGAGGATCGTTTTTTCACCACTTCATCAACTTTGTCCAGAATCTGCTTTTCCCTTTCAATGGAGCGAGTGGTGGCCAGCAGTTCTTCTTCATACATATGTTTGGCTTCAGCCACTATATCTTCCAAATCCTCCTTTGAGGTTTCAACCTTGCCCACAAACCAGTCCCTAAACATGTAGCTTTCCTTCAGCCCTCCAACCAGGGCGGGTTTCAAGGGTGAAAGAACCTTGCCCAGGTTTAAGCCTGTTGCGGCAACCACCGCTCCGCCTACTGAGAATAGAAACCTGGGTTTTAAATAAAATGCCGTCATAAGTTTACCTCATAAAGTTCATGGACTTGTTTAACAATAATTTGACAAACAATAAGTCAAATGCTGAAAGTTTATCAAAAGGCAAAACTGCCAAGATGTTGCCAGCTTTGCCTTAAATTGACCTGGAAGTAGTTATAAAACTTATACTCTTGCACTTAAAAAGAAATACCGTGCGAGTCCGGAAAAAATAAGTTAACGCAAGATTCTATTCTTTTGATCTAGCAAATGCTTGGCGACCAATCCCAAAAAGGCCAGTCCTGCTTGGGTATGTAACTTCTTATTTTTCCCCATAATCGCCAGCATGCTGATTGCCAGTGACGCTATCAAACCGCTGTTCAAACCATTTCTCATTTCTCTGCTTGTTCTCTTGGCGATAAGCGGGAAACGACCAGTAATCTTTTCAGGCATTGACCGTGGAGGTTTAACAGGTTTAATGGCCGTAAGTGCAAGCGATTCTCTGATTTGTTCGACTACTTGATCGACAGAGTACATCCCGGCGTCGTAGTGAACCAAAACACTGCCTGAATTGTGGTTGATTGTAACTTTGTTTATTCCTTTCTTTTGTTTCAATTGAGTTACAATTGAAGGTGAAATTGTGGATCCCGGAAAACCATTTCTACGAAATCTAACTCTGCCTGGAGTTGCACTAACAATCATGTTTCGTTTGTTTTTATTGTAACTAAACTGGGTGTCGGAGTTGGGCCAGTCATCCAAAACTGTGTAACCTTTTGTTTCAAATTACCATAGTGGCAAAGAATTCAACGACTGGCAGGTGATGTAAGATTGCTGCCCCTATCTGAAAGATTTTAAGGCAATTGGAACCAGCATATCAAAAGGGCTCGGCACGGTAAAATGAATGGCAAGATCGACGAGTAATTCACTTGCCTTTGATGTAAATGAATCAGTCAATTCAATTGAAGCTGATTGAATATCTGTTTGCCAATCAAGTAATTCATACAACTCCTTTTCCAGGGAAGGGGAATAGTGATAACAAATCAAAATTCTTCCGGTCCTTGAATTTACTTTTACCGAATTCACCCCTTCCATTGAGGCGACAACTTCTTCCAAGCGCTCGCAGGCTCGTTTTCTGCCAATCAAAGTGGTGTTCTCTAACCGAAGCCTTCCAGGAATATTGCTAATTGATACTGTCACGTCCATTATCTCCAAAAATTGGTCAACATACTCATGTGTGACCTCAGTTGCTCATGTAATAGGTTACTATCGATGTATGCCAGAAGCCCAATTTGCAAACAACCTTTTTGACTATTCCCCTCCCAATTTCTCCAACGCATATCATTGTGGTAAAAAAACCATTCTAGAATACAAATGTTGATATTTTTTATATACGAAATATTTATGTTGTATCGACTATCTTGTCAAACGGCAAATATTAAAATTATCAAATCCAGTCAATCATGCAGTGGAAAAGTCAATTTTCACATTGGCAATTTTGGTTAGTCCTTCTTTTTTTTCGAAAAACAGAAATCTAAAAATCTTAGCTTGACCTTAAATAACAAAGAGTGCGCACACAGCAGTCAATCAAACAATATTTTTGGATTTAGCTCCATATTTGATAATTTAACCAATCAAATCAATTAAATAGAACAAAATCTTAATCTGTTCTTTTTAGCGTTTGTTTTACAAATGATTACAAACAGCTGAATACTTAGTCAATAGGAAAAATAAATTTTGTATTGACGAAACATTATCATTTCAATATAGAATTTTAATAGGACAATAGATTGATCAATTAGATTCAATCTATTGTTATTATTATATAAATAAACTCTCATTAATCATGCAACACAAAAAGAATAGCATTCGAAATCGCATTCTAAAAGCCGCTGCAGAAGAATTTGAGCAAAAAGGTTTTTTCAAAACGAATATTAGGGAAGTGGTAAAAAAAGCAGGCACTAGTATTGGAAATCTCTATGCCTATTTTGATAACAAGGATGCTCTCTTCTACGAATTGGTTAACCCCACGGTAAAAACGTTGGAAAAAGCCATTGCGATGCTGGAAAAGCAGGAATACCTGTTGGATGCCTACAAATGGGGCTTTGAATGGCATAAAGAAATCATGGTAGAGGTCGCCCGCTTTATTGAAAAAAACAGAAGAAATCTTAGTTTGCTGTTCTTCAAATCCCAGGGTTCCAAACTGGAAGATTATAAAGAACGATTTATCGAGCGGTACACGGAACTAAGCAAACAAATGATAAAAATCACCCAGGAAATGTTTCCCGAGTCCAATATCTCTCTTTCAGATTTCTTTATCCATTGCCATGTCTCTTTTAATATCAGCCTGGTCGGCGAAATACTCATGCATAACGTCCCTTACGAAGAAATGCTCGAATACTTCAATGAATTTGTCACCTTTGAATATTACGGATTCAAGCCTCTGATGGATGATTACAAGTTTGTCCCTTTTTTAAGAAAAAACTAGGTTTTTTTTTCGAACTAAAAAGAACATTGTTCTATTTTGACCAACCACTAAATCACGGGGAAGCAGATGAACACTCAAGTCAAATGGATTAACTCTTCAAAACGTTTGTGGCTGATGATGTTTTTGATGACAGTCCTGATAATGATGATATCCGGTCCTGTATGGGCCAGCTCAGATCTAACCGGGCGACAATTGATGCTCAAAGTGGATGAAAGGCCTGATGGCGATAACAGGAAGACAGTTTCAAGGATGACCCTGATAAATAAAAGAGGGAGAGAACGGGTACGACTAATGGTTACTTATGCCAAAGATTACGGGAAAGACAGTAAGAGTCTGTTCTATTTTAAAAAGCCTGCCGATGTGAAAGGTACCGGTTTTCTAACCTTTGATTATGATGAACCGGGAAAGGACGATGATCGCTGGTTGTTTCTCCCTGCCCTGAAAAAAGTCAGACGTATCAGCGGATCTTCCAAAAACGATTATTTCATGGGATCTGATTTCACTTATGACGATATGGGCGGCCGGTCTGTTGATGAAGATAATCACATGATTACGGGCGAAGAAGTCATTGACGGCAGACAATGCTGGATCGTGGTTTCAACACCCAAGGAGAAGGATTATCTCTATTCCAGTGTTAAACGTTGGATCGCAAAAGACAGTCTGGTGCAGATCAAGGGTGAATATTTCGACAGGAAGAACGATCTGATAAAAACGCTTACAATCACGGACCTGCGCCAACACCAGGGATTTTGGACTATTTACAGGATGGAGATGAACAATAGCCAGGAAAATCATAAAACTGTGATCTCCATTGATGAGGTTCAGTACAATCTTGGTGTTAAGGACAGCCTGTTTAGAGTCTCTACCCTGGAAAAAGGTCGAATCAGATGAATCGGAGAATTAAGAGCATTCTCATTTTACATCTGCTGATAATCATTTTTTATGGCTTATTGATAAAACAGGTACGGGCAGAGTTGAGTTTACGAGGTTTTGCCGATACCTATCGGGCAGTACAAACAGAATCTCCCAACGATTACCTGGGAGCCAGAACAAGATTGAGACTGGAAGGATTATTCGAATCGGATCAGTCCGCCGCTTTTGCTTCGGTGAACGCAGTGCAAAATGAAGTTGTGACCTCTGAAACAGGTGTGGATTTAATGGAATCCTACCTGGAATATACCAGCGAAAACTGGGATGCCCGGCTGGGAAAACAGATTATTATCTGGGGCAAAGGAGATGGCTTGCAGGTGACCGATATTATCTCACCCAAGGATTACTCCGAATTCCTGGCCCGGGATTTCGATGATACAAGACTGGGCGTGGATGCGCTGAAGCTCAGGTGGTTGGGTGATAACTCCGATCTGGAGTTTATCTGGATCCCCTCCTTTAGGGAGGCTGTCACACCAACAACCGAAAGCCCCTGGTATGTGGAAAAACAGTTGGATTATTCAACCGTTGAATACAATGACGCCATTAAACCCGAAAACAGAATTAAAAACAGCGAGATCGCTCTCAAATATTCATTGTATCTTTCCGGAGTCGATCTGGCGTTCTCCCTGTTCAATACCTGGAACGATCTTCCGACAATGTATTATGACGTGTCAGGAGACACAATCACCTTTTCGCCGGAATATCATCGGTTGAATTTTGGTGCGTTCGAATTCTCGATGTCGCTGGGAGAAGTTATCTTGTGGGGCGAAATCGCCCGCTTTAAAGGCCGGTATTATGAAACGGATGCTTCAGATGATCAGTTTTTGGTCAAGGACAGTGTGGACACCTTGCTGGGGTTGGACTGGAATCCGGGTGGTGGCTGGTCTGCATCGCTACAGGTCTTTAACAGCTCGATTTTGGACTATGAAAAATCCATTCAGGAAGATGAAAACGACGGTTTAGCCAAACTGTATATTTCAAAAACGCTGCTGCGAGAGCAGTTAAAGCTGTACACCTCGATCTTTTACGGGATGAATAAACAGGATCTCTTTAACCAGACTGCTTTCGATTATGCGCTGACTGATAACCTCCATGTTTTTGCAGGAGTAGATGTTTTCAGCGGAGATAAGGAGGGTGATTTTGGGCAGTATGAAGACAACGACGAGATCTGGTTTAAGGCAAAATATAGTTTTTAAGACCCTTTTTAGCTGGTTCAAAATGTACCATCTTCTCAGTTCGCGCCAAACAGGACTGTAATCGCAAGATAAAGTATTCGGTTATCGGTTATCCGTTATCGGCCTCTGGTGAAAGCTTCGCTTTCTGTTTTGATTAACAAGGATAAGGCGACCAGATGATCATTAGCTTAAAAGAAGAAAAATACTGCTTGATCAAAGAGTTGGTTTCTCTCGTACGAGTCCGGTTGTGAGATTTTGTTCT
>JAKSDL010000915.1 GCA_022360105.1 Pseudomonadota bacterium | reverse complement strand
GATACCAGGCAAAAGATATTTAATGCGGCAATGGAGTTATTTTCGGAAAACGGTTTTCATGCAACAACTACCAGGGTTATTGCACAATTTGCAGGAGTGAACGAGGTGACCTTGTTTCGTCATTTCAAATCCAAGCAGCAATTGTTTTTTGAAATTCTGGAGCATGTCAAACAGGTGGGATTCGATACAAAACGTTTAGTAGAGACAAAAGGTTTAGGTCCTTCAGAAGCAATTCGATTTGTGGTTTTAAAATTTATAGAAACAATGGAGGAGCATCCCAAAGAATTCAAAATCATGTTTCAGGCTGTGATGGATGAAATAAAGGAATTTGAATCGGAATTCATCGGCAAGCATTACGTAAAACTGGTGGAATTTTTAGAAAACGCCTTTGTCGGTGCAGCAAAAGAAGCCGGGAAAGAGCACTTTACCAACGCTGAACTTCATGCCCAGCTGTTACTGGCTAATTTGATGGGTATTTCCATCGGTAGAATTCTGGGAAAAAGCTTGCCTATTAGAAAGCGATCCCGGGAAGAAATCTGCGAATATACTGCCAATTTATACTTAAATGTAATGTAGTTGTTAGGCAAAAAACACTTGAACAAGGAGGTATCCATGTTTCCTGCTGGCAAATCAAAAAAAATCGTTTTAGGACTTTTAGTATTGTCTATGTTTACCCTGGCACAGGCAGCCTGGGCTGAAGATGCCGCTGTCAAGGGTCGTCAGATCATGGAAACAGTGGATGCGCTTCCGTTGATCGAAAAAATGATCTCTGAAACTACCCTGGATATTTTTGATTCACAGGGCTCCCTTCTTTTTTCAAAACGTTCCAGAACAGCCAGTTTCGTGCAGGACTATCGAGATCAAGACAAAAAGCTAAACCGTTCGCTTAGCTATTTTTATGCACCTGCCGACGATAAGGGAAACGGTGCGCTGATGATTGAAAAGCCCGATACGGATGATGACCAATGGATTTATCTCAAAGGCTTGAGAAAACCTAAACGAATTATAGGATCGGATAAGTCTTCTTCATTCATGGGATCTGATTTTTCCAATGGGGATGTAGCTGCCCGTGATATCGATGATTCCAACTATCTTTGGCTGGCTACAGAAAAAATTAAATTTAAAAACAAGTCCCTCACTGTGGAAAAAATACAGGGCTCGTTTAAAGACCCCCAAATGAGAAATGACTACGGATACAGCAAAAGCGTTATCTGGATTCATGTAAAATCGGGTCTTCCTTTTAAAATGGAGCTGTATGACCTGAATGGCCAGCTATACAAAAAGGCCACCTTGCTTGGATTCACCATCAAGAAAAACAGGGATGGTAAAAGGGTGTTTATTCCAACCTCCATGGAAATGAAAAACGTGATCAAAGGCACCAAAACTGTGATGAACGTGAAGAACATCAAAACAGAAAACGCCGCCGGAAAAATAAAACCAGGAATTTTTAAAATTGATTACCTGACTAGAAAATGGTGGTAAGGGCAGCGGTTCCTGAACACCTATTCAAGCTGAGAAAGGCCCGGTCTGGCATCGTCCCTTTTATTGAGCGCTTACTCTCCCAGGGTTTGGTGTGGGCCTTCTCTCAGCGATCAACAAATTTCACTTGCTGTAACCAAGGTATCCCATGAAACGAAGACTTATTTTGACTTGTTTATTGACCTTACTGTTATCCTTGCCGCCAGCCTTGGCCGACGACTTTGATGATTTGGGTGATCTGGCCGATGATGCCGGTCCCGATGCTTTGTCAGAAATGGAGGAATACCCCGCTGCTTCAGGGGATGACGAAGAGGAAAGTAAGTTCACCCTTAATATCGGGGGTTATCTGAAAGCACTGGGATATTGGAATGAGGAAAGATATTCGGACACACTGTGGGAGGATAACTATAATGCCGTTTATAAAAACCAGTTTGGAAAAGACATCCCTCCGGCTCAAAAAATCAATGGCTATAATTACATCGGTACACGGCTGCAAATACAGTTGGAAGCTTTTCTGGAAGACAAGGCACGCATGTTCAGTGCGTTTAACATCAACTATAATACGGCTCATTCCATCCACGATAGTTCCGGGGATAGCTCCTCTGCTGAACAAGGCAGTATAAAACTGGTTGAAAGCTATATCGAAATCTACCAGGGAAACACCACCTGGAAAGTCGGTTCACAACTGGTGACCTGGGGTTATATGGAAGGTATCGAAGTACCGACGGACCGTGTCAATGCCAGGGATTATTCCTACAAAAGCACCGAATATGAAGACAGCAAACTTCCCAGCACTGGAGTGCTCCTTACCCAGCACATTTGGGACAGCTATTTGGATATCATGTTTATTCCCATATCCCAGGTGAACACTAACATGGAATTCCAGGAGTATTTGTATCCCGAGGAGTCGGAACAAGTCGAAAACAAACCCAACAACGGAAAAGGTGCTATCCGCTTTTCCAGCTCCATTGGCAACCTCGATTTTGCCTTGAGTTATGTGGAGGGATTGGATCCCGCCCCGGACTTAATTCCTTCAACAATTCAGGATACCGGTAAGACTGATCCTGAAACTGGAGAAAAAATATATTTGGTGCATCCAACCGGCAAGCAATACAATCGTCTTCGTAGTCCAGGTTTGGATCTCCAATACAATTTCGGTAGTGTGCTGGCCAAGGCTTCTTACATCAATAATTTGACTGAAGACGAAGATGGTGAGGACAAGTTCATCAAAAACAATTGGAGTAAATACCTGGTAGGTGCTGAATTCAAGCTGGGAGGCAGCACCATTAACTTCTACGCAGGTCAGCATCTGGTGGAAAATTTTCAGGACGATAACGCCTCAGACCAGACTAACTTCATGATGGGTCAACTAAGAGAACGCACCGATTTTGTTTCCGGGCATATCAATGCTAATTTTTTGACCGGAGACGCCCTCAATATCGTACTGCTTTTTGCCGGTTACTGGGATGAGGAAAGCGAGCCGGTTCAATCCAATGTCAAGGCTACGATGACATACAAGCTGGCTGATGGTCTGGAGCTGGTGTTCAGCCCTTCCTACATGGATCTGTTGGACAACATCTTTGTGGATTATCAATGTGAGGTAAAGTACTCCTTTTAAAAAACGATTGCCCCTAGCTCTCCTTGCCAGATTAGCAAAAGGAAGGTAAGAAAGTCTTAACCCACTCTGGACTTTAACCGTATCTGCTAATCAGCAAGGAGGGCTGTTAGATGTATCTTGAAGATAGATGTGATCAATGTGGTGATTGTTTCGTCAAATGCCAATGGATTGAAGCGGACGAGCCACAAGCAATTGCCTGGATTAAACAACTGAGAGCCGGAGAACATGCCGAGGTTCTTGACAAGTGTATTACCTGCTACGCCTGCAACGAATATTGCCCCAATGATGCCAACCCCTTCGATTTAATCGCCGCCTTACAGGAAAAATACGAAACACCTGTTTCCAAAGAAACCATCAGTCAAATGGAAGAGCGATATCTCTTTTCCAAGGAACTGAAAAACGTCCCCCAGGCGGATCGCATCATGTCTTTATGTGTCTTCAGCAAAACCGATGCACATCTGATGCAGGGCCGAATATACGACATGCCCACTGTGGCAGGAAAGCCCTATTTCTGCTGGGTATTGTTTTCCCATATGTGTGGGGAAAGCATTCAAAAAAAACACGCTCAAGAGCTTGTCAACAGACTTTCCCAGACAGGTGCCAAGGAAGTGGTCTGCTTTCATGATGACTGTTACACCATGCTGGCCAAGCTGGCCCCGGATTATGGTATCAATGTTCCGTTCCGCCCCATTCACCTTTCAGAATATCTTGTTGAATATCTTTCCCAAAACAGATCAGAGTTAAAACCACTCAACCGGAAAATTGCCTATGGCCGTCCCTGCGCCTCAAGATATACACCGGAAAAAGAGCATTTTATTGATGAGCTGTTTGAATTGTCAGGAGTAACCCGCGTTACCAGGGAATATGACAGGGAAAACGCCATGTGTTGCGGAGGAACCAAAATGATGTTGACAGGTGCCGATCCAAGACCTGATCAAGACAAGAATTTTGAAGATGCCAAACAGGCCGGAGCAGAAGCCATGATCTGCCTTTGCCCCATGTGCATGCACTCCCTTTCCCTGGCAAGTCATGAACATCAGCTACCACTACTGTTTCTGGGCGATCTTGCTCGAATGGCCCTTGGGGAGATCTCCGTTTCATTTTAATCATTAGGTTGAAGGTGGTAAGGCTGAAGGATCTAAGGTAGAAGGGGTTTAGGCTGAAGGATATTAGGTAGAAGGAGCTTAGGCTGAAGACTGAAGTTAGGATATTAGGATTTAAGACTGAAGAAATTTAGGCTGAAGTTGTGTGTAAAAGGAGAATACACGTTGCGTGATCATAAAAAGCTTAGAGCGTTTGAATTAGCAGATGAATTGGCTTTTCGAATATATAAAATGACCTCGAAGTTTCCGAAAGAAGAACAGTATGGCCTAACTTCTCAAATGCGGAGAGCAGCGGTGTCAGTTCCATCAAATATTGTTGAAGGATGCGCAAGAGACTCTCAAACTGAATATCTGAGATTCTTGACCATTGCTTTTGGCTCTTTAAGAGAATTACACTATCAATTCAGTCTTTCCAATCGGTTAGGATACATTCAAAATCAATTTCTGGATTTGGAAAAAAACATTATCGAAGCAGAAAAAGTCTTAAACGGCCTGATCAGATCACTTAGAAAAAACTAGCAATACCATGATTAGCTTTGACCTCACTTCAGCCTTAAGCCTTCTGTCTAAAAACCTGTCATTCCTTACTTCAGCCTTAAGCCTTCTGTCTAAAAACCTGTCATTCCTCACTTCAGCCTTCAGTCTGACCCCCTTTTTCCTAGAATCCTTCAACCTATTTTTCAGCTTTCAGTCTAAACCCCTAAAAACCACCATTCTGGCAGTACTTGCT
>JAKSDL010000529.1 GCA_022360105.1 Pseudomonadota bacterium | reverse complement strand
GACTGTAGAGCTGTGTCATATCCGGGCCTGGTGTTCAAGGTAGGTAACCCCCAGCCCCCTCATAAATTTGGAAAGCAGGTAACATTCTTCATTATCCAATGCTGCTCCACCCAGACAGGCGATACCTTCTGTGCGGTTAACCACACTGTTGCCTTCTTTTTTGCGAAAGGTTTGATCCCTTGTGGCCTTGATCTTAGCCGCAATTCTAGGCAGGGCCCATTCCCAAGACTTTTCTTCCCATTCCGAACTACCGGGAGCTCGATACTTAACCTTTTGTAATCTTCTATCGTTAACAGCTACCTGATAGAGGGCCGCTCCTTTAGAACACAAGGTTCCTTCGTTAATCGGATGCTCCGGGTCTCCTTCAATGTTAACAATCTTGCCGTTTTTCTGGTAAACATTCAGTCCGCAACCCACACCACAATAGGGACAGATCGTTGTTGTTTTAACTGCTCCTTTCAGATCAGTTTCCGTTACAATCGGAATATCTGCCTGGGCTGCCATCCCTTTTGATGAAAGTGCACCTCCAACCGCGGCAGCACCTGCTGTCCCGAGGAACTTTCTTCGTGAAATACCCATTATAACTCCTATCAATACGGTTATCGGTTATCAGTTATCGGCTATCAGCCTTCTTGCAAACCAGGACTTCAAATTGTCCTGTCATCTATTATTTTTAATTATGGATGCATGGTGTCTTATCCGTCTTTTTGATTGGATATTCCGATAACCGGAATCCGATAACTGATAACCTGACATCGAATGTTGTATCAAGCCGGATTTTACACCTGAGGAAACTTAAATAATAATGAAAAATCAAATAAATAGAGAAACATGGGAATCTTTATAAAAATAATGAACTCCCGAAATTCACTGCCTGTATATTATTAGAGGACAATGATTAGTCAACGGGGATAAAACAGGGGGGAACCGGTAGGGGAAACCTACCGGTATATTTTAGATTTGTGATCTTAGATTTTAGATTTTCTGCAATGAGAAAGCTTCGCTTTCAGCTTCAAATCTTAATTTCCAATCTTCGATATGGAAATAAATCCTAGATCTAAAATCAAAAAATCTTAAATTTACAAATAAATCGTAAATCTAAGATCATAAATCTAAAATGTACCTAAAATGTCTTAAGAAACGTTCTGAGGTTGATGTTTTTATCCGTGAGGCCGAGTTTTTTGCGGATGTTTTTGCGGTGGAATTCGATGGTATTGGGGGATAGATCCAGTAAACCGGCGATGCTTTTACTGCTTCTGCCGTTTTTAATCAGATCGGCAATTTTCAGTTCGCTGGAAGTAAGGCTCAGGTATTTTGAATCCAGGGTTTTTATCAAAGGGGAAACCAGGTTGTTGAGGTTGGATTCCAGCACTTCCAAATAGTCTTTTTGGCGCCCGCTCAACTCTTCTTTTTTGATTTTTTCCAGGTAGGGCATCACCGTCTGTTTTACATTAAGCAAAATGCGTTCTTCCAGTTCCTCCCTGGCTTCGTCTTTCTTTTCCAAAATGGTTTTTAAGGTTGTATTGGCTTCTTCCAATACCACCTGTTTCTGGTTTAACTCGTTTTCAATTTTCTTTCGTTCACGAATTTCGGCCTGTAGCTGCTTATTGGTTGAAATCAGTTCTTCAGTTCGACTGGTAATCTGCTGTTCAAGTTCATGTTGCAACTTAAACAGGGTTATGTGATTTTTCACCCGAACCTTGATTTCATCAACTTGAAATGGTCTGGTGATATAGTCCACACAGCCGGCCTTAAATCCTTTCACCTTATCTATGGTTTCTTCGAGGGCACTAACGAATATAACAGGAATGTCCCTGGTTTTTCGATTTGACTTAAGCTGTTTACAGACCTCATAGCCGTCCATATCCGGCATTACGATATCCAACACAATCAAATCCGGTTTGTTTGCAATCGCTATTTGCAAGGCAGATTCACCCTTTTTGGAAAAAAAGATATCGTAATCTTTCTGAAACAGCGTGATAAGAATTTTTATATTTTCCGCAACATCATCAACAATCAAAATGCGGCTTTTTTTTAACTTTGACATTTTAATCTAATTTTAAGTCTTGAGCTGTTCGGAAAACTTGTTTAGTTGCACCAACGCTTCCTCAAAATCCAGCTCTGATACCAGGGTTGCTATCGATTCAAATTCAACTAACAAGGAACCGGACAAACGTCTTTTGAGTTCTTCAAACCGGCGTACCGCTTTGGAGTCATTTTGCTTTAATAACTTGCTGAGTTTTTCAAGCATGTCCTCCAATTCCGAATTACCGGCTGTGAGCTCTCCAGACAAGGAATCGTTTGTGATGCTTTTTTCCTTTTCTTCTGAAGACAACCAATCCGTCAGGAACACCAGGGCGTCGTCCAGGCTGTCGCTAAGATTTTTCAAGGGATTCTTCGGGTCATCGATCGCTTCCTGTTTGAGAAAGTCCTCCATTTCTTTGGCATGCAAATGCACTTGTTGTATTTCCAGGTTACCACTCTCACCTTTTAGGTCATGAACCAGTTTTCGGGCTTTGTTCAGGTCGTTTGCCTCGATGGCTGAGCGAATCTGGCTTGCTGTTTCCTTGTGTTTGTTCAGAAATTTCGATAGTAATTTGTTATATATGTCCCGACTTCCGGCAACTCGTTCCAATCCGGATTCAATATTAACCACAGGGGAGTTTTTCTTTGCGACGACCTGGATATCACTAGTGAAATCCGTTTGCGGGGCAATCCATTTTACAAGGGTTCGATAAAAATGACCGGGATCGATCGGTTTGGTGATGTAGTCGTTCATACCTCCCTGCAGACACTTGACAAGCTCTGCAACCAAGGCGTGTGCCGTAAGAGCCACGATAGGAAGATTGGAAAACTTCGCTTCCTGTCTTATTTTCTTGGTGGTTTCATACCCGTCCATTTCGGGCATCTGCAGATCCATCAAGACGAGATCGTATTCCACGGTACGATTGGGATTAAACAGTTTCTGAATGGCCCTGATGCCGTTTTCTGCCACTTCCACTGACATACCGGCAATGGTCAGCAATTCTACTGCGACCTGTCGATTGATCTCATTATCTTCCACTAAAAGAATCCGGGAATCTTTAATATTTTGCAGTCCTTCAATCTCTTCCGGTTTGGGCTTCAGCCCGAGTTCCTTGTCATCTTTGTAGTGGCCATGCATGTTCATAATAGCGTAGAACAGCTTGCTGCGGTAGATCGGTTTGATTAAAAACGAATCGATGCCAACCTCTTGTGCCTGTTCAAGGATATCTTCACCGGCGAAGGCTGAAACCATCAGAATCAAGGGGATTTGGGTCAGATTTAATTCTTCCTTTATCTTTTTTGTGGTTTGAATACCGCTCATACCGGGCATTTTGCGATCCATGAGAATCAGATCAAATAGATCGGAAGAGGATGTGTTTTCAAGGATTGAGATGGCATTCTTACCGGAATTGGCAGTCGTCACTTCGAATGAATATCCTTCCAGGGTTTTGGCAATGATATCCCTTACCGTTGCATTGTCATCTACAACCAAAACATTGAGGTTTTTGAAATCCGGGGGAAAATCCAGCACTTCCCTGCTTGAAACAGCAGGGATTCTGAAAGGCAGCGTGAATGTAAAGGTACTGCCAATACCCGGGGTACTGTTAACCTGGATATCTCCTTTCATAAATTCAACCAGGCGTTTGCAGATACTTAATCCAAGCCCTGTACCACCGAACTTTCGGGTAGTTGATCCGTCAGCCTGTGTAAAGGGACGGAAAAGCCTGCTAATTTGCTCGTCAGTCATACCGATTCCGGTATCCTGCACGGAAATAGTCAGGCAGGTTTGATTTGGCAGGGCAATGGTGCCGGTATTATTTTCGGCCTGTTCGATGGTTACCAGAATCTGTCCTTCTTCAGTGAATTTGACAGCATTTGAGCAAATGTTAAGTAAGATCTGACCCAGTTTGGATGGGTCTCCGATCAGCTTCCTGGGGGTGTTCTGATCGATGCAGAAAATCAATTCCAGGTTTTTATCCTCAGCTTTCATACTGACCAGGTTGGAAAGATTATTGAGAACGTCATCCAGTTTGAACTCAATCACTTCCATTTCCAGTTTTCCAGCTTCGATCTTGGAAAAATCAAGGATGTCAGAGATAATTCCCAACAAAGAGTCAGCTGACGACGAAATCTTTCTTAAATAATCCCTTTGTTTCGGAGTAAGGTCAGTTCGCAAGGCAAGGTCGGAAAATCCTATAATCGAATTCATCGGTGTTCGGATTTCGTGACTCATATTCGCCAGAAATTCACTTTTGAAGCGGTTGGCGTTCTCGGCTTCCTGCTTGGCAAGCTCCAATTCGGCGGTACGCTCTTCCACCCTTTTTTCCAGTTGTCCCGTTAAATTGCGCAGATTGTTTACCATTTTGGTGAATGCTTCACCCACATCCACTAAAGTCCGGTTCATGCTGGTAAAGGCCAGGGCCAGGGTACCAAACTCATCCTTGGAGGTGACATTTACTTTTGAAAGCTCAAAACGAAAGCGCACGGTCAAGTCCCCTTCATCCACTTTCTGCATGGCCTTTACCAATTGGGGCAAGTCTTTTTCGGTAAGGTCGGTGGCAGCGTTGGTCACGATCTTCAGTGTCCGGGTCAATCGTCGCACAAACAGCCAGGTTACAAACACACCGGAAACGGCAATAAATATTGCTACTATGGCAAAGACCCTGATCATGGAACGGTAACCCGTGATCAAGGGTTCCAGAGAGTGCTGTAGTTCGTCCTCATAGGCTGTGGCAGCAATAATCCAGTCCCATGGTTCATAATAAGAAAGCCTGGCAATTTTCCAGCGT
>JAKSDL010000385.1 GCA_022360105.1 Pseudomonadota bacterium | reverse complement strand
CAGGATGTTTTGAGACTGGGAGTCCGTTTCTCAAAGGACAGCCTTTGTGTTGCTTCAGGCTACAAACCAAAAGACTATTTCATCTTCAGTTTTGATCTGGCCACCCTCGAAGACTTAAAACAGGAAGGAGAGCATCTGCTTCGTGCTCCGGAGGAAGTCCGCTTTTTTGGTGGGGATCTGGACTTAAAGCCGAGCATTTTTAGCGTCAGACTAAATCCGGAAAGTCCTTACCTGGTGGAACTTGTCTCAGGAAATCTGGTACTAAGCTGTGATGGCACAGTACTGGCTGAAGTTGATTTTCATCCGGTGCCTGACTTTTACAACTCGACCCTGAAAAGCGGAAAGACTATCTCTCAAATTGCGCCTGTATTGGAATGGGGCTATTTGGTTTATCTCACGGTTTTTCGCCTTTGCCAGTACTGGGGCCGGGATGAAGAATGCCAGTTTTGTGATATTAACGAGAATTATCGTCAACAAAGAAAAGCCGGACGAGAGTATACCGGTGTTAAGCAAATGGACGATATTCTTGAGGCTTTGGGACACATCCATGAAAAAGACTCTGTTTCAAAAGCCGTTACAATCACCGGAGGAAGCGTGACGAGCCAGTTGACTGGCAAAAATGAAGTGGATTTTTATCTCCAGTATGCCAGGGCCATTAAGGAAAAATTCAAAGACCGCTGGATTGTCAAAACTGTCGTGGAAGCATTTAATCAGGATGATTGCCGCCGGTTGAAAGAAGAAGGTGGAGTCGATATTTATCATCCGAACTATGAAATCTGGGATGAAAGACTATTCAAGGTTCTTTGCCCCGGGAAACAGCGATATGTCGGTTGGGAAGAATGGATGAAGAGAATCGTTGACTCAGCCGAGGTGTTTGGCCCGCAGAATGTCATTCCAAATTTTGTGGCAGGCGTTGAACTTGCCCAGCCGGATGGCTATAAAAACATTGATGCAGCTGTTGAGTCAACAAGACAAGGCCTGGATTATTTTATGTCCCGATCAATTTTACCTCGTTTCACAACATGGTGTCTGGAACCTCTTGCACATCTTGGTAGGCAGAGCGCCCCTCCGTTGGAATATTATGTCAAATTGCTAAAAGCCTGGCGGGACACAATGGAAAAGTATCAATTGCCATCACCCCCGGGATATGGTGAACCTGGCCTGGGAAAAGCAGTTTTTTCTGTTTCGGCCTTTATGGATGTGATCAGGCAATAACCCTCATTAAAACCGAGGGATTGGTTCGGGGATTCCGGAGTTATGGCATTCCATCCTCTTTTGCAAACTTCAATTATTCTAACGTTAGCACTAATCCCTCTCCGCCCGGAAAGTATGCACATGAAAAGCAATTAGTGTATTGATTAAATAATAGTTTTTTATTGCAAAAATCGGCTTTGATATTCTAACCTCTTATTCCATTCCATCCCGTGTTTTGTGGAAGGCATATACAAAAATCGTTTTAAGTTTGCACTCAACCCGACATTTAGAGGAGGAATCATGAAGCGAGCATTCTCAGTTATAATTCCGGTTCTATGTTTAGCACTATTGTTTTTTACCGGATGTGACACTCAAAAAGATGCGGCTAAAGGACCGACTTTCGTTACAATTGGAACCGGAGGAGTAACAGGTGTGTACTATCCGACAGGTGGAGCCATTAGCAGAATTGTAAATAAGAAATTTGATCAATACCAAATCAAAGCCACCGTGGAATCAACGGGCGGATCAGTCTACAACATTAATGCTGTTTTAAGTGGTGACCTGCAATTTGGTGTTGCCCAGTCAGACAGGCAATACCAGGCGATTCATGGTGAGAAGGAATGGAAAGAAAAAGGTCCCCAAAAGGATTTACGTTCTGTTTTCTCAATTCATCCGGAAAGTATCACGTTGATTGCCGCCACCAGATCAAACATCGGTTCAATGAAGGATTTAAAAGGCAAGCGCGTTAATCTCGGAAATCCCGGTTCCGGTCAGTTGGGTAATTCTCAAGACGCCTTGGATGCATTTGGTATCGCTGAGAAAGACCTGAATGCGGAATATGTAAAAGCAGTAGAAGCTCCCGGGTTAATTCAAGATGAGCGATTGGACGCATTTTTCTACACAGTCGGGCATCCAAACGGGAACATTAAAGAAGCGACTTCCGGAAGAATCAAAGTGAACATTGTGCCGATTCAAGGTCCGGAAATTGATGCGCTGATCAAAAAATTTCCCTATTACGCTAAGTCAGTAATTCCAAGCTCACTCTATCCGAGTGCCACCAACAATGCAGATATCGCTTCTTTTGGTGTAAAAGCGACCTTCGTTACCTCTATCAATGTGGATGAGCAAATCGTTTATGCCATAACCAAGGAGATATTTGACAACTTTGAAGATTTCAAAAAACTTCATCCGGCTTATCAGGTACTCACCAAGGAAAACATGCTGCAAGGGTTATCTGCGCCGTTGCATCCGGGTGCTATCAAATATTATAAGGAAGCCGGTTTGACCCGGTATATAAATCCTGCACTGATGTAATATGAAGTGACTACGTCTTGATTTGAGAATAACCGGGGAGTGCTTTTTCAAAAAAGATGCCCCAGCGACAAAGGTGCCGTTTCAGAAGCAAACCTGATCTCGGTACGTACCACTTCGAGAGGTATTGCATGGCTAAAAGTGAGAATCTGAAATCGGCAGAACAAATTTTACGTGAAGAATCCGGAGACGTCCGCAACTTGCAGCAGTATGAAGCCATTATCATCGGCACCATTGCCATTGCCTGGTCCCTGTTTCAGCTTTCCCTGGCCAGCTTCTTGATTTTGGACAGTATCAAAGTGCGAGCAATCCATCTCGCCTTTGCCATGAGTCTAACCTTTCTCAGTATCCCCTTCAGCAAAAAATCGGGTAAATCGTCAGGTTTTTTCGGTTCGGCAATTCGAATTCCATTTCATGATTATATTCTGGCAATTGTGGGAGCAGGTCTGGCTCTTTATATCATGCTGGATTGGGAAGGATTGGCTTTAAGAGCAGGAAGCCCGATTACCAGGGATATTGTTATTGGCAGTCTATTAATTATCGTTTTGCTGGAAGCCACTCGCAGATCTATTGGACCGGCTCTACCGATTATTGCCTTGATGTTTACGGCCTATTCCTTTTTGGGTCCACATATGCCAAGCGTTCTGGCTTTTCGGGGAGTGTCCTTGAACAAATACCTGAGCCAGGTAGCACTGTCGTCGGAAGGTATTTACGGCATTCCCTTGGGAGTATCGGCGACGATTGTATTTCTGTTTGTTCTGCTTGGTTCAATGCTTGACAAGGCAGGGGCGGGTCAGTTTTTTACCAACCTGGCCATGGCGGCGCTCGGAAAATACAAAGGCGGTCCCGCCAAGGCAGCAATTGTTTCCAGCGGACTATCCGGACTGGTTTCCGGTTCCAGTATCGCCAACATCGTGACAACCGGAACCTTTACCATCCCCTTAATGAAGAAAGTAGGATATCCGCCAAAAAAAGCTGCAGCAGTAGAGGTAGCTGCCAGTACCGATGGCCAGCTAATGCCGCCAATTATGGGTGCCGCAGCTTTTATCATTGCCGAGTATGTGAACGTACCTTATATCGAGGTTGTCAAGGCTGCAGCGGTTCCGGCTTTCGTTTCCTATTTCGCTTTGTTCTATGTGACCCACCTTGAAGCCAGTAAATTGGGGATGGTAGGCCTTTCCAAAGCAGACCTGCCGGTTTTTCTTGAGGTTTTAAAAAACGGCATTCATTATCTGATTCCCATCGGATGGTTGGTATTTGAATTGGTCGTGCTGAGACACTCTCCGGAGCTATCTGCTTTCAAGGCGATATTACTGCTATTCGGAGTGATTGTTTACCAGGAAGCAAGGAGATCATTGGTTACAGGATTTAATCTCAAAGACACCTTAATAAACAGCATACGAATCATCGGCGAAGGGCTGATGGCTGGTGCCAAAGGTATGATGTCCGTGGGTATGGCGTGTGCTGCGGCTGGTATCATCGTCGGTATTGTAGGAATGGGTCTCGGCGGTATGATCACCCAAATTGTGGAAACACTGGCTCAAGGTAATATATTCCTGCTGTTGCTGATCACTGCCATCGCCAGTTTATTACTGGGAATGGGGTTACCAACGACAGCTACCTATATTGTGATGGCTTCATTAACAGCTCCGATCATTGTGACAGTCGGCTCTGCCTATAATTTCTTTATTCCCTTGATTGCCGCTCATCTATTCTGCTTTTACTTTGGAATTTTGGCTGATGACACACCACCGGTTGGTCTGGCTTCTTATGCAGCCGCGGCTATTGCCAGATCGGCTCCTATTCCCACTGGAATCCAGGGATTTCTTTATGACTTGAGAACAGCTATTATACCTTTCATGTTTGTGTTTAATTCCGATCTAATCTTACACAACATCAACAGTTGGCCGATCGGATTTTTGATATTTGGAATGGCTGTGATAGGGGCATTTTGTTTTACCAGCGCTGTTCAGGGATGGTTTATCACCCGGAACAAATGGTATGAAGTACCGTTGCTGTTATTCGGGACATTGATATTGTTCAATCCTGATGCGTTGAACAGGTGGATCCCGAACTTGTTCGGACATCGTTACGGAATGTACCTGGTGGGCTTG
Organism: Pseudomonadota bacterium; assembly: GCA_022360105.1. The sequence goes on along the minus strand of JAKSDL010000385.1, from coordinate 2,049 downwards.
GCAACGGTTGTTGCGGTCTATGTCATTCAGCGGATTCGGATGGTGCGAATGGAAACATCTCCAGCCTAACTCTGCTATCGATTCAGCTTAACAGATCCGATTTCACTGTAACAGAATCGGATCTGTCTCCTTAAAATTCCCTCAAATTTGACAATTACGACAATTGCTGTTGACTCGCTATTTCCTCAGAATCTATCCTTGGATAAAGCACAACCTTTGTATGGATTCTGCATTTCTTCCGTATTGTTTATTTATCAAGTGCTTCCGTAACGACTAAATGTATTAGAAAGAATATGAGAATCACTATTATTATACTGATAGCAGCATTGGTGTTGACCACAACAGTTTTTGCACAAGACCCTGTGAATACTGGGAGAAGAAAGTATTACAGTGTTGAAGAGCTTATAAAACTTATTCAACGGGCTCGTGAGGCTGGGATGAGCGACGACAGCATCCGAAATATGGAAATTAGGGATGGTGACAAGGAAATCAATCTGTTGGATTATATCGAGCAGGAAAAACTCGATCGATTAAAAAGTCAGGAATACCTGAAAGAGTTATTGAGTAAGAATTTTTTAACAGTCAACGACATTTACAGGGAATTAATTAAAACGGAACCGGAAGTGATTCAGAAGCTCCGGGAAGAATTGGTAAGTGAGAGATAGAATATGACATTACCCATTGTAGTAGGTGGCTTGGAAAGCTCGGGAAAAACATCACTTATATGTTCGCTTTTAAAAATGGCAGAAGCCAATGGAAACAGTTGTGCCGGTTTCAAACCTTTTGATAAAGGATTGCTCAAACGGAATGCAGCGGACCAGCAAGGGGACGGCGAAAAATTCTGCGGTTTGATGAAAAATGAGCCCATGGAAACACTGGTTTCTCCCTATTGCGCCCATGAAGATTATCCCCTGGAGATGTCATTTCGCAGAGATGGAATTGGGATCAGCTGGAACATAATAAAGGAACGAATAGCAATTTTGGACGAAACCTACGACAAAACATACATCGAATTACCCTCCAGTCTCCTTTCTCCCGTGACAGAAGAATCTATGATAATTGATTGGCTGAAAGAGTTACAGGCACCAATTATCTGGATGATCCATCCTTTGCAGGATCAATTTTATCGAAATCTATATGAAACAAAGCTGCTAAAGGATTCCGGTTTGGATTATACACTGGTATTTAACAATGCCAGTCAAATCACAGATCAAGATCTATTGTTTTATACCTGGGAAAAGATCGAATCATTTGCCGGGCAGGAAGCAGCAGGCATGATTCCATTTGTACCTGCCTTAAACGAAAGTTTTGATCACATGGTGGAGAAATTGAAGGAATTTTTACCCGACGTTGTTGACTCGGTATTGCCGCATCAACAACAATCTACATCGTTTTGATTTTTTTAAGGAATTTGGAAAGATTGTGACCTTTGATTCTAAACCGCGTTTCTCCACCAACGACCAGCGTTATTTCCTGGTTAATTCCCTTGCAAAAATAGACAGGTGTGGTCAGTTTGTTTCCGTATGATTTTACTTTTTCTTCCAGTTCCATTATTTGGGATTGCTGAGTGGCGCCACTTGTCTCTATAATGATGCCTGTGCGTTTCTTTTTAAAAAACAGGTTTTTGGCGTTTAAACCAGCCAGGGTTTTGATTGAGGATTTAAATCGTCTCAGGTTATCAATGATATTCGTGGCGAATTCATCATGGTTGAACGTGCCTTTGTAGTATAAGATGTCATTTTCATTGAGAAAGATTCCATACCCGTGCCCTTCCGGAATTTCATCCCAATGTAACACTCTCGAATCCGCCAACGCTTTCTTTTTTTTACCCTCTCCTTCCTCGTTTCCATTCCTGGATTCGCTCGATTTACTTCCTTTGGGTGGGTCATCCAAAGGGCTAGGATTGATGCCATAAAGCATGACAAGTTGAGGAAGTTTATCGATAAAACCTGCTTCGAGTTGTCCTGCAAACTTCAGTAATTTTTGACATTCATCACAGTTTTTGTTGATAACGGCAACCACCAGTATGGCTCTTCCATTGAGCTGTTT
>JAKSDL010000808.1 GCA_022360105.1 Pseudomonadota bacterium | reverse complement strand
TTGTTTTTTGAAAGCAATTTGATAATGTCTTTAACAATTGCTTGATCGAAAAACATCAAACAAAGATCTAAGTAAAGCTGCCGATACATATCTGTGGGAAAATCATTAATCGATTTGAAGACATTTATATCATTTTCACATAGAACAAAATGTTCTTCTCCTCCAATTACAAATAGGCTCGACACATGCTCTAAGCATAGAAGATAGTGTCTAAAAAAGTTTTTCCAAATTATTTCATCTCCACGCCAAAAGTATTCCCTGAAACCTTCCATTGGATCATTAAGCTCTTCAGGTGTTGCAAAATATATTTGTTGTCTTTCAAGCTCCTGATATTTCTCCCCCAAAAGCTTATCAGTTGGTCTAAATCTGTAGAGTAATTGTTGTTCTTCCATACTTATTGTTCTTTATCTAACGCTAAATATGTTTATCCTGCTTGAAAAACTATTACAGGATTGAATTAGGTGCTATATTCACACAATAATATTGCTATTTCAAGATTATATGGCTAATGAGTTGACTGGTGAAAACACTTTTTTCAAGGAGGTGGACAAAGCGTACTTATCCCAAGTACAACAGCTGAAATAGAATATCGAAAAACAAAACAGAATCAATTGAGAACGAAACCGGCCTAGAAAGGGGAAAAGGGGTCAGATCTTCTTTTGACTTTTGTCTGTTTAAATTTTCGGGGTCGGGTGGGATCAAGCTAGTTGTCGATAAACAGGCCACATAACCTCAAAAAGCACCTCGTTTTTGACCTTAAAACCCACTTTTACCATCAAAAACGTTGGTTTAAGAGTTACCCCTGTTTTTCCCCCTTTTTATTGCTCACAAAAGAGCGTTCTGTCTGAACCACTTTGCAGCACATCAGATCATACAATAGGCGTTCATCGATGGCGAATTGATGGGTAACGAGTTACCCATCCTACAATCCCATGCATCAGTTGAGTTGATGGGCAACCTTCGGCGGCCCATCCTACATGACGTTAACAATTCACAATTAAAGTAAAGACCCTACAGCATACCTATTTCCATATTTTATTCCTCCCCCTGTTAGGTGTTCGGGCTTCCTGCTCTCACCATCGTGAAGCTGGATAACCCAGCCAGGGCGAAGTCCATGCTGAAATCCGTTTATTGCTTCCAAAATGAAAGAAGATCCAAGTAAAAAATCAGATCCAAAAATCGACTATTTACCTATTTTCCAATTCCAGTGCTTCTTGGGCTATCAATGGCAATTCAATCAAAATGAAATATGATTCCGGGTAAAGGTAGTCCTCGCCAAACTCATCAATTACCCTTAAATAGCCATCTTTTTCTGCTGATTGCTTTGCAGCAGTCCCCAGCATTTCATAAAAGTCGTTTTCCTCCCTTGAAGCTCAATCCGGCTTTCACCAGCAAAAGCACCCAAGGTGCACTATGCATCAGGAGATCCGCCCAGTCGATTAATCGCTTTAACTCCCCGTTAAACAACATCTGCAGCTTTTCGACAATGTGAGGAGGTGCAAAAGGCGCCAGTCCTAACGTGAGGCAGAGCAAAACGACCACACTCCAGGGTAGATTTTCTATGTAGCTTCTCATGATCATCTTCTTGATTAGTTGGCATTTTCTTTTTTCCAGCGAGTATAAGACGCTTTCCCCTAACAGGCAAATATCGGATTTGAATCGCGGGAATATAGTCTTTGCATTTTGGCAATGCCTCGCTACAATTCACTATCCGGTATTGGGAGTCACGTTCTGTGAATTGACGATAAATTGTTAGCCTGCGAAGTGTAGAAACATGCCTGGAATTCACCTTTTTACAAGCAATAAGCTGGAAGTTCTTGTTGATCGACTGGCGGACGAGATTAAGAGTCGTCCGCTGCCTGTTTTTGAGCAGGAAGTGATTGTTGTCCAAAGCAAAGGTATGCAGCACTGGTTGAGTCTGGAAATTGCAGAGCGCAACCAAATCATCGCCAATACGGTTTTTCCTTTTCCCAAAGCATTCGTTTATTCTCTTTTTGAGAACCTGGCTGAACTTCCGGAAGGTGATCCGTATAGTCCGGATACCATGACCTGGCGTATCATGAATGCCTTGCCTCATCTCTTGGATGAACCTGACTTCATTTCTCTTAAACGATATTGCGAAGGAACTGCAGGAGAATTAAAGCTTTTCCAGCTGTCGGAACGAATTGCGGCAATTTTTGACAAGTATCTCATTTACCGGCCCGATTTAATCAATGAGTGGGACAGAAATCGAAATCCACCGGCTGAAAAGTATGACGATTCGAAGTGGCAATTCTCCTTGTGGAGACATTTTACCGAAGATGATAGAAACTCCGATTCCCTGGTTCACATGGCTGAGTTGCGACTCAGGTTTTTGGCCTCCCAAAAGGAGCTTAATCGACTTCCCAGCCGCGTATCGGTTTTTGGGATATCCAGTCTCCCGCCTTATTATCTGGATATTTTCCAAAAACTCTCGGAACGCTCAGAGGTATTTATCTATTATTTAAATCCCTGTCAGCATTTTTGGGAGTATAGCTACAGCGAGCGAGAAATTGCGACTTTTCTTAAGGCCGGAATTGAGGAAGAGCACCAATATTATGAAGAGGGGAACCCTCTTTTGGCATCCATGGGAGTGTCAGGCAGGGAGTTTTTCAGTTTGATTTTGAATGTTCTGGAAGATACCGGTGAGCCACAGTTTGTTGAACCTGAACCTCACCATCTTTTGCAGATGTTGCAGGCTGATATCTTAAACCTCGAAAACCGAAACATCGACCATCGGATTGAAATCAAAAAAGAAGACCGTTCGGTACAAATTCATTCCTGCCATTCTCCAACTCGCGAAATTGAAGTTCTGCACGATAACCTGCTCTCCCTGTTTGCTGAAGACACCGAGTTAAAACCAAAGGATATCGTGGTGATGATGCCGGATGTTTCAATCTATGCGCCTTTAATCAGGGCGGTCTTTGACGGACAGGAAGCGGATGCTGCTGCAATACCGTATTCTATTTCCGATGTGACCCTTGAAGATACCAGTGTGATTGCCGAAACCTTTCTGGCGATACTGGCATTGAACAGCAATCGTTTTAAAGCAACGGATGTGCTTGATATATTGGAAAACCAGGCAGTTCGCGATCGATTTCGTTTTACCGAAAAAGATATCGATCAAATCAGGACCTGGGTCATACAATCAGGTATTCGCTGGGGCGTGGACGGGGGGTATAAACATAAACTCGGATTACCGGCTTTCCAGGAACATACCTGGCAATTTGGATTAAAAAGACTGCTTCTCGGTGTTGCTCTTCCTGAAAATGAGGAAGGGGAACTGTTTGCAGGCATATCTCCCTATCCGGGTATGGAAGGGGGTGAAACTTCATTGCTGGGACGCTTTGCAGATTTTATAGAAACACTGGTGAATACCAGTGAAAAGCTGGGAGAAGCGAAAAATCTGGAAGGCTGGTCAACAGTGTTAAACGACATCCTATCCAACCTGTTTGCCGAAAATGAACACACCGAAAACGAGCTTCAAGCAACCAGGGACATTTTATTTGAAGGCGGTCTGTTGGGATTGTACCACACATCGGCATACCGGGAAAAAGTCTCCCTGGATGTGATCTCCGCTTATCTGAAAAAAAGACTGGCCCGAGACCTTCGATCCTCAGGGTTTATCAGCAGGGGAGTTACGTTTTGTACTTTACTGCCGATGCGCAGCATCCCTTTCAAAGTCATCTATATCCTGGGGATGAATGATGGTGATTTTCCACGCTCTTTTCCTCAATCGAGGTTTGATTTATGTGAAAAAGACAAACGTTTGTGTGATAGATCAAGAAGGGACGAGGATAAATATCTTTTTCTGGAATCGCTGCTTTCAGCCAGAGATCATTTAATTATCAGCTATCTGGGGCAGGATATTATCGATAACACTGAAAAACCTCCCTCTGTCCTGGTCTCGGAATTATGCGATGTATTGAAAGCAGGATTTATCGGTCAGGACAATCAAGACTTACTGGATCAGGTTATTATCAAACATCCGCTACAGCCGTTTAATGCGCATTATTTTGACCAGTCGAGGGAATTGTTCAGTTATTCCAGGCTTAACTTGCAAGCTGCAAAATCCAACAACGATAGCCTCAAAAAAGAGCGACGGTTTTTTTCCGAACCATTGGCCGAACCGGACGATTCAGGCTGGAGAAGTCTATCTTTGGATCAGTTTTTCAGGTTTTTCCATAATCCCTCGGATTTTTTGCTGCAAAACCGTTTAAATATCCAGGCAGGGATGGCTGAGTCTCTGCAGGTGATTGATCGAGAACCATTTGAGTTGGACGAGCTCCAGCAGTACAAACTAAAAGAAAGCCTTATTGATGATTTGCCCCGGGTCAGCAGAGAAGAGGGGTTTTTTGAGTTTATCAAAGCAAAGGGAGAGGTTGCCCATGGCATACCCGGGAAAATCGTGTTCAGTGATTTGAAAAATGAAACTAAAACCCTGTTGGCAGTGATAGCTGGATTCGGAGAGTTTGTTTCACCAGGGCCGCAGGTTCAGTATCGAAATAAAGAAAATCTGATCGTTTTAGGAGGCATCTTAAAAAATATTTCTCTTCGAGGTCAGGTGTTTGTCAGGCCTGCAAAAGTAAAAGCCCGGGACATCATAAAAGCCTGGATTCACCATTTAATGGGTGCCTTGTACCGGGATACCAACACTCCAATGAGCAGCTTTTGTATTGGAATCGATAAAGCGATTGAGTTTGCTGTATTGGAGAGAAAAGATGCAGAACAAATCCTTGGCAGGTTAGTCGGTTTGTTTGTTTCCGGTTTAAAGGCTCCCCTGGAGTTCTTTCCCCAGGCATCATTGGCTTATGCCCAGTCGTATTTGATTAAGCAAGCAGGCAATGAAGGGGCTGCCAGGTCTGCCGCTGAAAAACAGTGGTATCCCGGATATAAAAGTGATGGAGAGCAGGCAAATGAAGCCTTTAGGCTTTGCTTTGGCGAGTCCCCGGTTCTGGGAAATGCCTTCAGGAACACAGCATTGACTGTTTTTGAACCGGTTTTTAAACATAGCAAGGAGAAGAAACTAAATGAGCTCCTTTGATCCGCTGGATATTCCTGCCATCCCTTTGGAGGGCAATAACCTGATCGAAGCCAGTGCGGGAACAGGTAAAACCTATACCATCTCACACCTGTATCTGAGGTTGCTACTGGAGAAGCAATACGATGTGCGGTCCATTTTGGTGGTGACCTTTACCGAAGCTGCCACTAAAGAATTGACTGAGCGGATACGATCCAACCTGGGTGAGGTCTATGGAATTCTGGAAGCCGATAAACAGGCTGAAGATAGTGTGACAGCACGGATATTGGAGAATAGCTTGAAACAACAATCGCCGGAAGCATTGAAAACCACCCTGCGAAAGGCAATAATCCGCTTTGACGAGGCCTCTATCCATACCATCCACGGATTCTGCAAAAAGATATTGTCGGACTACTCTTTTGAAACCTCTGTTTTGTTTGATACCGATCTGATTACGGACCAACGGGGGATCGTTAAGGAAATTACGGAAGATTTTCAGCGAATTACCTTCAGTAACAGTTCCGTGCTTTTGAGTGACATAGCCAGAAGTTCAGGGCTGGATTCTTCCGGGTGGGTCAGGTTTGCGTTTCAATTGCTGGGGCTGCCTGCTGCGAGGTTGGTCCCCGATTCAATTCCGGATATTGTTGACACCATGAATGCACTTTTGGAAGAGATTAACCGGGAATGGCAAACTTCAGGTAGTGAGATCAAGACCATTCTTATTGAAGATGATGGGCTAAAACGAGATCAGAATACCTATAGACAAGACAAACTGGACGATTATTTTAATTCCCTGGATCAGCTAACCGCCAATGAAATCCCTTCAAAACTGTTAAAAGCGCTCTCCATGCTGTCGTCTGAAAAACTGGGACTCTCCCTCAAGAAGGGCAAGTCGGCACCGACTCATGAGTTTTTTAAGCTTTGCCAAAAAATAGTGTCAATCATCCCGGATGTGATTATTTGGCTAAAACATTCCTTCACTGGTTATCTGAAACAGGAGATGGATCTTCGCAAAAAGCAGGCGAATATTCATACTTTTGATGATTTGATTTCGACTGTTTACAGGGGATTGAACAGCAAAGGTTTGGGGCCAAGGCTAAAAGCACTGGTGAGGGAAAAATATCGTGTTGCCTTGGTGGATGAATTTCAGGACACCGATTCCATTCAATATGAGATTTTCGATACAATTTTCTCGGGTCATGATGGACTGTTTATGATTGGTGATCCTAAACAGTCGATCTATTCGTTTAGGGGAGCAGATCTATTTACCTATTTTAAAGCAGCCAGATCCGTTCCAAAGGAGAAGGGTTTTACTCTGGATACCAACTGGCGTTCCGAAAACGGTTTGATCGATGCCGTTAATGCATTGTTTTCGGATACGGAAAATCCTTTTGTTCTGGGGGATGAGATGAAGTATTTAAAATCCCTGGTTTCTGAGCATAGTAAGGGCAACACATCCAAACTTGAGATTGAAGCTGATAACAGGCACCATCTTGTCTTTTGGCATCTGGAGAATAAGAACCCGGGTAAAACAGGTCAGCCATTAAATAAGGACGATGCTGCTCGACAAACCATTGAGGAAACGGTAAAGGAAATTTCGTGGATTCTGGACCAGGCAAACAAGGGGCGGGCCACTATTGGGGGAGAAAGAATCAAACCATCCGATATGGCGATCCTGGTTCTGCGCAACAAGGATGCCCAGGATCTGAAACATCGTCTGACCCAACTGAATATTCCGGCTGTTATGACAAAAAGCGGCAATGTCTTTCATACCCATGAAGCTCATGAGATCCGGAAAATCATGAACGCAGTGGCTGCGCCATTGCAAAGTACGAGACTGAATTCAGCCCTTGCTTCTGAAATCATCGGATTGGAGGGCAATGACATCCTTAAATTACTTGAGGACGATACCCAAAGGGACAATTACGAAGAACATATTTCCCGTTTTTCCAACTATAGGGAGATCTGGAGCGGTAAAGGCTTCATGTCCATGTTCAGAAAATTGATGGCAGAATACGAAGTGCGAAACAAGCTGCTCAAGTTGCCGGGGGGTGAGCGAAAATTAACCAATGTGTTGCATTTGGCTGAATTGATTCATACCAAGGAAATGAAAGACAAGCCGGGAATCAACACTCTGCTTTCTTGGTTGGACCAACAACGACAGTCAGAGGAGCAACAGGAAGAGCATGAATTGCGGTTGGAAAGGGATGATGAAGCCGTCCAGATTTCAACGGTATTCAAGAGCAAGGGGCTTCAGTACCCCATCGTCTTCTGCCCGTTTATGTGGCAACGAAGTGCAATTACCTCAAATGATGCTATCAGTTATCATCAAGACGATGAATTGATCCTGGACCTGGGAAGTGATGACCGGTTGTTTATCGGTCGGGAAAAGGCGCAGCAGGAACTCCTGGCGGATTTGATGCGACTTGTATACGTGGCATTAACACGAGCTCAGAACAGGTGTTATGTTGCCTGCGGAAGAATAGGGAAATCGTCTGTCAGCGGGCTGGACTATATGTTCTCTGGCGGTGTGAGCAAGGATCAGCTATTGATAAATGAATTGATGACCAGGATTTCGAAACTGGATGGAAATCAGTACCTGGACATGGTTCGGCAATGCCTGGAAGGCAAACCAATTTCCTTACAATGTTCCGGGGAAAATACAGTTCAGGCAGTTCCATATCATCCTCAAATCTCCCGGGAATCAAAAGGACTCCATTGTCGCGATTATCCCCCTAAAAATCAATGGACCAGGGAATGGGGCATTGCCAGCTATTCGAGGATTACTGCCGGAGGATTGCCATTCCACCAGGAAGAATTACTGCTGACCGATGAAGGGATTGACCCGGTTATTGGCGTGTTGGATTCCGATGAAGACACCTTTTTTGGATTTCCCGGTGGTAGGGTTGCAGGAACCTGCATCCATAGTGTGTTTGAGAGAATTGATTTTAAAGAACTGACAACAGAATCCTTAAAGGACCCCATTGAGCAATCGCTGATTAAATTCGGTTTGGCGGATAGTGAAGCGGAAGATAATCTTGCTTCAACAAACGCCTTACGCATGGAAAAAATGATTCGCCGTGTTCTTTCTGCACCATTGATCGCTGGAAACGACACATTATTCCTGAATGAAATAGACCCCCAAAACAAACTGGTGGAGTTGGAATTTCACTTTGCCATGTCACGATTGACTCCAAAATCCCTGCAAGCATTTGTCTCCGAATCAGAGGCTTTGCAAGATCGTCTGAAACGTTTGAATTTCATGCCGGTTTACGGGTATATGCATGGGTTCATCGATTTGATTTTCAAAGCAGGGGAGAAGTTTTACATTGTCGACTGGAAATCCAACAACCTGGGAAGCACCTATGCAGACTATCAGGCAGATAAGCTGGCCCAGACAATGACTGACCATCTTTATGACTTGCAATATTACATCTACACCGTGGCACTGAATCAATACCTTGAAAAACGACTGCCTGGTTACAGCTATAAAAAGCACTTTGGAGGCGTGTTTTACCTGTTTGTCAGAGGGATGCATCCTGAATTGCCGGGTAACGGGGTGTTTTATGATTTGCCTTCAGAGCAATTGATTTCCAGCTTAAGCCATCTGGTTCGAAGAATATGATCAAAGAAGTGTACCATTCAGTATTTTCTGATATTGATGTCCGATTCGCCCGATTGATGATCGATCTGGCCGGGGTTAAGCCGTCGCACCCATTGTTCCCGGTATCCAGCCTGCTTTGCCATTTCACACTGACAAAGCGAAATAGTTGTCTTGACTTGGCAACGCTTTCCGGAAAATCGTTGCACGATATTCTTGATTTTGCCGACATTGAAGAGCCGGATCAAAAAGAAATAGCGTTGCCAGATATGGATACATTGGCCCAACAGCTAAGAGATACTTCACCTGTCGGAATACCGGGAGAATATACTCCCCTGGTTCTGGATGAGCGAAATCGTCTCTATCTGTTTCGCTATTGGGAGTATGAACAGAAACTGGCGGCAGGTATTGCGGATCGAATTCATTCAGAAGCCGGAAAAAGGACCAAAGGTTCTGGTCAGTTACTTGATCAGCTTTTTCCTGATCCTAAGACCGATCCGGATTGGCAGCGCAGGGCTGCAGACAGTGCCGTTTCCGGCAGGTTGACAATGATTTCCGGCGGACCCGGTACTGGCAAAACCCACACGGTCACCTCAATTCTGGCTTTGTTGATATCTGAACATCCGGAATTGGCCATTTCTCTCTGTGCTCCTACCGGAAAGGCAGCTGCGAGGCTTCAGGACTCCATTCAGAAGGCCAAAAAGCAGATGTCGTTCCTTAATCCCCGGATTCTGAATCGCATTCCGGAAAGGGCAGGTACCATCCACAGGTTACTTGGTGTGAGAAAAGGTTCAGCTTCTTTCAAGCATAATCCGGGAAATCCTGTCATAGCAGATGTAGTTGTCGTGGATGAGGCTTCCATGGTATCGCTAGCCATGATGTCCAAGCTTATACAGGCAATACCGAAGCAGACAAAACTCATCCTGTTGGGAGATAAAAACCAGTTGTCATCCGTGGAAGCCGGTGCGGTCTTTGGAGACATTTGCGATGCGGGCCGGTCTTTGGCCAGGCTCTCTGAAAGCATCGTTGAGCTGCAATACAGCTACCGCTTTGAACAGTCACCCGGAATCGGGGAGATCAGTAGCTTCATCAACCAGGGAGATGTTGACGGTGTCTTGAAGACAGTTAAGAAGGCAACAGATAACTCCCTCGTTCTCCAGGACCAGCCCAAATCCGGTCAACTAAAAAGTAAGTTAAACCAATTGGTAACCTCTCGAATAAAACCCTTGTTGGAGGCCAAATCCCTGGCCGAGGGATTTGTTGCTTTGGAACAGTTCAAAATTCTTTGCTCCTATCGCAAAGGAGAATTTGGAGTGGAAGCTGTTAATCGTGCTATTGAACAGCTATTGGTCGAACAAGGTGTGATAAAAGGTCAACAAGACATCTACAAAGGCAAACCGATTATCGTCAAACAAAATGATTACCAGGTTAATCTTTACAACGGAGATACAGGTATTATCTGGCCCGATAAAAATGGTCGCTTAAGGGCGTATTTTCCGGCAGGCAAACAAATATTTAGTGATATTGGAATTACCCGACTTCCTCCTCACCAGGCTGCATATGCTTTGACTATTCATGAATCCCAGGGATCCGAGTTTTCAGATATTCTTATTGTGTTAGGTGATAAAGCTTCCCCGCTTTTATCCAAAGAACTGCTTTACACCGCTGTTACCAGGGCAAAGGCCAATATTGAAATCTGGGCTGACAGGGAACTTTTGTCTTTCGCCATCACAAACACGGTTCAACGGCAAACGGGACTGCAACAAAAACTCCGGCAAATGATCGAATCTCCGGTTTAATAATCATCCTGAAAGAAATTTGAAGCTAAATTGCGATAGCCATTTGATATTATTAAGATAGATGCTCGATAATCTGTTCAGTTTCAGACCACATCCAGGGAGTCACGGCTGCAAGAGATGGCAAAGATTTCCAGATAATGATAAAAATGATTCAGCCCCCTGGAGCAACAAAGACTGACCAGTGCCTTTAACCAATGGTTTGATGCGTCTTGCACATATTGACTCGCGCAGGGATAACAATCTACATCATCTGATCTTGGCATCAAATGGACCCGAAATTTTTGGTGCACCTGTTTTTTCAACATCGATTGACGGAATTTTGTTTCAGTTTTACGATTGAACGTCTGAAACATTTAAGTAAGCTGTGAAGTGGCTTTTTGAGGGCTTTTAATTGTTTACAAGACCTACAATCGGAACTTCAATTGATTCGTGTTGAATAAACCGATCAGCAATTCGGAGATTGATTTAGAATTCTAAAAAACTCATTCAGGAAATAAAATGGAAGAAAAGAAGAAAATTGAATTTCAGTATAAAATGGCTTCGGATTATAAAATCTATGCAATCTCAGGATTACAGGGAACCATAACTCCCACCGGGGATCTGATAATCAATTGTTATAAAGAGCGACATCCGATACCGGAAAATGAAACTTTTGAGATCCAGGAAAATGGACAGCTTAAGTTTCTGGAAAGAAATCCGTTGGTGTCCAATGTTATCATCAGGGATGTACCATTCGCGATTTCCGTAAACCCCATGCAAGCCAGGGCCTTTGCAGACTGGCTTAATGCCAAGGCAGATGAATTTGAAAAAAGATCGGTCAAGGTTCCGGATAATTTGAATGGATAAGTTTATTTTTCACGCCATATTAGCCACTGAAAACGCTTTCAATCGGTATTTTTTCTTTAAGATTACTACTTTTTAATATCTGGCTGATAATCTGTTCAGCCGGATTTTCATTTTCCAGTTTCCGGACCCATTTTCTTGATTTGATTTACGTTTTCATATTTGATTTCCAAAAGTAGATTGCAGTGGAAAATCAATTAATGAAAACTGGTTTGAATACCAAATCCTTCTAAATTCACTTCAGAGAACAAATCAGCCGTTTACTCCAGCCTGTTATTTCTTAAATTTCTTGACTTTCCATTGAGCGATTCATTTAAGATGGCTTCGTAATTTTTATTCAAATAAGCTAACTTTTTTAAGGAGACATATGAATCTGCGTTTACGTTCAATAACCAGTGTGTTGTATGCCTGTATTTTGTTTTTTGCAATTTCCGGTCAAGCAAATGCAGTCACAACAAAAATCAACATCAACACTGCTGATATCAAACAATTAACCCAATTAAAATATATCGGTGTCAAGGTTGCGAAACGAATAGTTGAGCATCGAGAAGCAAACGGCATCTTTGAGACTCCGGAGGATATTTTGAAGGTGAAGGGAATTGGAAAGAAGATTTATGAGGTTAACAGGGAATTGATTGTTGTTTCGGATGAGATTGCTACCGGACAGGAATAGTTCATCTGCTCGAGGAGCGGATTGCAATAAAAGCCTCCATAAAAAATCAGGACGCGCCAGCCATAGGGTTTAATCGATTCTTGATTTTGGGAGGAATGCCGGACTCACAAGGCACCCTGGATTGGCATAAGCCACAGCTTGTGATCGTTAAATTGAAAGCTTTATCGGTGTGGGGTGTGGTTGTTTGTCGGATATAGTCATGACATAAGGTTTTATTGTGACCGCTTTCATTAATAGCATCAGCGGGACAGCGCTTACTGCATTTTTTGCAGGAGCCATCGAAGTAAAACAAGCAATACTGATTGTGGTGTTCGAAAGGCCTGGGATCAGGCTCGACATTCATTTTCGCAATAACGGTTCCGCAACGAATGGCTTTTCCGAGAGGAGTTATCAATCCATCGGATAATCCAAAGGTGCCTAATCCCGCTACGTAGGCTGCGTGCCTCTCCGACCAGGAAGATGCGTGGCCGTATTTTTCGGAAATTTCCCGTTGAAACGCCGGTAACAACATTGGCGCTACGGCAGGATAGCCGGCAACGGTCAAAGACTGCGATATTTGCTTTCGCATTAACTGGTTGAACTCCTCTCCAAAAAGCCTGGATCTGGCCCATCGTTCACTTGGGTATAAACTTTCCTTGCGCTGATCCTTTTTGGTTTTACCGGTTTGCGGAATTACCCAGGAAACCACTGTGAGCTGGTCAGCCGTGGCGGTTATTTCGCTGAAACCCTGACGAAAAGCTTCCTCCGGCAACCAATAAAATCCGCCAATATCTTTTTTGAAAAATTGATAAAGTAAATCGTCCCCGGCAGAAAATCCAACCAACGGTTTTTCCCAGGATTTCTCAGTATGTGGAAAACCAAGGGTGTTTTTGTCTGATGTTGCCACCAGATCTTCGATCAAGGCTCTCACCCAGGTTTTAAGAGCTGTTTGGGATCGTGTCATGCTCTTACTTCTCACTATTGTTCAAATAATCCTGAAGCTTGTTCAGATCCGTTCGGGAGGAGAAATCCAGGCTGATAGGCGTCACTGTTACTTTTCCTTCTTTTAAAAACACGTAAATATCAGAATCCTTTTCCAGGTGTGAGGGGTCTTTTATTTTTATGATTTGAGAGTCGGCCAGACTGCTCTCCAGGGTGGGTGCTTCAAGTTCCGCAGAAAAATAACTTTGCCTGGCAACTCGTGTTACCTGCCATTCGGTTTTTTTTGTTGCAGAATCCGGAACGTCAACCTTAAGCAGATCGACATCGGGAGGCATGGCTCTTTCAAGCATGATACCGGCAAATTTAACAGCAAAATAAGATGCGGTTTGCCAGTTGACATCTCCATATTGGTAGTGACCGTCGATGGGGGTTTGCATGGATACCGCCAGTGAAGGAATTCCCATGCAAGTACCCTGGATAGCCGCTCCTATGGTTCCGGACATGGTGATATCCCGACCCAGATTCTCTCCATAATTGATGCCTGATATCAAGAGATCCGGTTCCCTTTCCTGCCTGAATATCTTAACTCCAAGCATCACGACTTGTGCCGGAGAGCAAGGTGCATGATAAGCGGTGATAGATTCCCCGTTCACAGTCAATTCAGTGGATTCGAGTTGTACATCCCTGCCTCCGAATAGCCCTCTTCCGGTAGCAGTCATCTGATGCGAGGGAGCGATGACTTTTATGTCGGCAAACCGGGCGATTTCAGATACCAGGGCATGCAAACCGGGTGATTGCACACCATCATCGTTGGTTAGGTAAATGAGAGGCTTTTGCTTGTTGCGTGATTTGTTTCCCATGTCATGTGCGACTTTGATAGTGTTTCAGGAACGACCTTCTCTTTGCATTAAAAGACTGGCAGCACCAATAATGCCAGGTTGAGGCTCGGTTATGATATAGGTGGGAATAGCTTTCATTTTTTCAGTGAAACGTCCTTTGGCTTCAAAACGAGCCCTGAAATTTGATTCCCCGATATAAGTAGTCAAACTGGGGACTATGCCTCCAGCCAGATAAACACCTCCTTCAGCCCAAATAGATATGGCCAGGTTTCCTGCAAAGGCTCCCAGCAATCTGCAAAACTTATCCAGTACTTCCCGACAGCGGCTATCTTCGCCCTCAATAGCCCTGCGGGTTATTTCAGCAGGTTCTATTTGTTCCGGTTCTTCATTGTAATATCTTTTGATGCATTCATAAATATTTCTAATTCCCGGACCCGATATAAACCTTTCCGCAGATACATGAGAGTATTGTTGCCGCATTTTTTCCAGAATATAATCTTCCAGGCTGCTTTGCGAAGCAAAATCCACATGACCGCCCTCCCCATCCAGACAAACCCAATCGTCTCCATGTTTTTTCAGAAAGGCTACTCCCAATCCGGTGCCCGGGCCACAAACAGCAATGGGTCTGTCGGGGATGTGTTCGCCACGACCAATTTTTGCCAACTGACTGGCTTTTAATTTGGGGACGCTCATGGCGATGGCGGTATAATCATTGATCATATGCAACGATTCGAACGCGAACTGTTGCTTTAACTCGGAGACAGAAAAACTCCACTGGTTATTGGTTAAGTTGATTTGATCGCTATCAACGGGACAAGCCACGGCAATACAGGCATGAGATATGTCCGGGGTAAACTGGAGCTGAAAGTCACTTATAACATCGCGTATAGTCGTATAATCAGCACAAAGATATTTGTGGATTTTTTTGATGTCACCTGTTTTCATATCAATACAGGCGAGGCGGATATTTGTACCACCTACGTCGGCGACAAGTCCGTAGTGAGTCATGGATGGATTTCCTAAAGTCGATTTGAGATGCGGGTCGTGGAACGGCCTTGAAGTTTCTGTTTCTGTACCTGTTTACCGACAAAAAGCTCGAAAAGTCAAATTGGAGACCTATTTTATAGGAAGGGTATTTTGTCGTAACCCTCGCTTTCACCAAAGACTGATAACTGACTGCCATGCCATACGAAATTGGAATTGCCTGGTAAATAATGGGATGTTGGTACATTTTTTAAAAAACCTAAACTGTGTATGATAGGTATCAAAATAAATTTTGACAGCACGGATTTTCAAAATATTAGAGGTTGCTATGAAACGAATAAACCAGGAGTGGGTGGAAGTAATCAAAACAATTATTAATCCATGTCCCTATTTTGAATTGCAGACCATGTCTTTGTTAGAGATTGAGTATGGTTATTCCAAAATGGAGATTGATCTTAAAAGAGATCATTTGCAACCCTTTGGGATAGTGCACGGGGGTGTTTTTGCCAGCATTATCGACGCGGCCGGATTCTGGGCTGTGTTTAGTGAGGCCGATCCCAATGTTGGCATGACGACAGTCGAATTGAAGATCAACTATCTGGCTCCTGCAGTTGACGGAAAACTGGTTGCAACGGGCAATTGCATCAGAATGGGAAAAACACTGGGTCTGGGAGAAGCCAAGGTTGAAAATGAGTCCGGAAAGCTATTGGCCCATGGTACAACAACCCTGATGGTGCAGCCTAACCTCAATCTTGGCGATACCTCGGGGATACCGGAAAAATTCATCTCCGGTTAAATTCACACACAGTATTCTGCCCAAAGAATTATGAGCTTTTTACCAGACTGGCGAGAACATCTCCCATTTTTTTGAACCCAATTTCAATTTCCTGCTGGTCGCAATGGGCAATGGAAATCCTGAAACAGGCAACGTTCCTTTTTCCGGTGAAAAATTTGCTGCCGGGTGACACGCTGACTCCGGCATCTAATAATTTTTCGATCAGGGTCTCTTCAGGGAGGCTCGCATCCTTGGCTTCAACCCAGAAAGTATAGCCGCCGGATGGAAGTGTGCAGTCGAAATGCTTTGCGGATATACATTGTCTGGCCAGCGATAAAGCTAATTTCATACGTTTTCTGTATTCCCGGTGCATGCGTCTGACATGAATTTCGAATTCCCCTGATTGGCAATAACACTCCATTGCTGCCTGTTCCATGATGTTACCTGCTGTGTCATTGACCTGCTTGAGCGGAGCCAGCATGTTGATACAATCCCTGTTTGCAGCAATCCAACCTATGCGCAATCCCGGAAACAATACCTTGGAAAATGTTCCCAGGTAAATCACAATGCCTTTTCGGTCCAACGACTTTAGTGGTAATACCGCTTTCCCAAAGTATTTCAACTCCTCTTCAAATCCATCTTCAATAATCAACACCCCGGCTTTTTCACAAAGGGAAAGCAACTTTTCACGATGGGCATGCGAGGTTGTTATCCCGGTTGGGTTCTGGAAATTGGGCATGGTATAGAGAAATACCGGATGCTGCCTTTTGAAAAGATCTTCAAGCATATCCAGCTCCAAACCGGCATCTCCCTGGTTTACTCCTATTGCCTTGACTCCGTGCAAATCAAGGACGGAAAGAACAGCGGGGTAGGTCGGCTCTTCAACAACAACAGATGAACGCGCGTGCAACAAAAACTGACAGATTAAGTTAAATGCTTGCTGGACGCCATTGGTAATAAGGATCTCCTCCAAATGCAAATTCATTCCGTATTGTCGTTGACGTTGGGCTATGAACTTTCTCAAAGGTCGATATCCAAAGGGATCACCATATTGTAACAAAGTGGCTCCAATACGTCTCATAACCTGGTTCTGACATCTGCGGAAATCGTCAACCGGGTATAATCGGGGATCAGGAGAGAGCGAAACGAAATCGATAACATCACCGGTCAAATGCCGGTTGGTTTTTTCCTGTGAGGCCTGAAAAATTTTCTTACTTGCTTTTGTTGCTTGTTTTTCCCAGTTTATTTTGGAATCAGGTTTTAAAATTTTCTCATTATTTACCTTTTTCTGATGACGGACAGTTGTGTATGTGCCCGGGGTACATTCGATATAACCTTGCGCCCAAAGCTCCTGATAAGCCCGGTATACGGTAGAACGATTGACACCAAGATCTTCGGCTAATTCCCGGCTGGATGGCAGTCGATGTCCGGTTTTCCAAGTAGCTGAATCAATTAATTGCTTAATTTCATTAATGATCTGTTGATATAGGGGCAGATCCTTAGATTTGTTCAAATGAAAGAGCAGCATGGTTTTTTCCTTTTTTGATGCAATCATTCAACACTAGTTGTGGATTGTAAACAACCAATTTATCGCAATAATCGACCAGCCAATTTGATATTCGAATCCTGGTTAATGTTGCCTTCAAAAAAAAATGATGTGTTTATAGTGGATTGATTGAGCTTCATCAAAAGCAGCAGGTGTAACCGGTTATTTTAATTAACATTGATTCGCAAATTTAAATACGATAAACTATGTCAGCAAACATTAATTCATAAAGAGCGATTGTGGATAAAGGTTTTCAATATATTGTTTACGAAAATTCAGAGATCCTTGAGTTTTTCAAGAAATCCCGACTTTTCGGCAATTTTCCCGAACAAATGCTGAGAAGGCTGATACCTCTTTCCCAGTTCGCCAAGTACAAAAAAGGAGCAACCATACTTGCTGAAGGGGAGAAAAATGATCGCCTTTTCTTTTTGATGAGAGGCAGCGTTGAAATTAGTGTAGAGGGCGATTTAATACTTCAGCTGAAACGGATCGGAGATATTTTTGGTGAAATGAGTATCATCGACGACAAACCGTGTCTGGCTTCTGTTTTTGCGTCGTCGAATGACACGGAAGTATTCAGCATTGCAGCCTCACACGTGGGAGCCTATTCAGATATGGAACCGGTGGAAATTCAGAATTTCCTTTATCGAATTTTCGCAAAAATACTCACAGAAAAACTCAATCTTACCACTTATAAAGCTCAACAATTTGAAAAAACCAACAGGGAACTACAGGACATTAAACAAACGCTGCAACAAGATATAACCACTCGTCAGCGAATTGAGGCAAATCTAAGAATAGCCAAACAGCAGGCTGAAATGGCAAATATTGCCAAAAGTGAATTTTTATCCAACATTTCTCACGAGCTGAGAACACCGATGCACCATATCCTGAACTATTCTCAGCTGGGGATTCGCAAAATCAACAACATCACCAAAGATAAGATTAAACATTATTTTTCCCAGATTCGAAAAACCGGCGATCGCTTAATGATGCTCCTGAACGATTTGTTGGATCTCTCCAAGCTGGAATCCGGGAAAATGGATTACAATATGGATGTTTTTTCGTTGAGAATCCTTGTGGAAGAGGTATCCCTGGAGCTTCAACCCTTGTCTGATGAAAAAAGCATTACAATTGTAATTGACACTGGGGAAATCCCGACCGATGTGTACTGTGATGATTTTCGAATCAGGCAGGTGTTGCAAAACCTGTTGTCAAATGCCGTTAAATTTACACCTGAAGGCAAATCGATCTGGATCTCCTTTGAGCAGGAGGAAGTATTGCTGGAACACTCCAGCGGAAACGCCTTAAAAGTAATGATTAAAGACCAGGGAATCGGGATTCCTGAAAATGAATTGAACGCAGTATTTGATAAATTTATTCAAAGTACAAGAACCCGCACCGGGGCAGGAGGTACCGGACTCGGATTAGCTATTTGTGCGGAAATCATTGAAGCACACGGTGGAAGAATCTGGGTGACCAATAATGATGAGGGCGGAGCCACTTTTAGCTTTTTAATCCCCCAATCAGGTGCTTTGTGATTGTCGCTGCCAGCCTTTGCACGTTGACGTGGGCCTTGTTGTCATTGAGTTAAAGGTAACTAGCCAACATGTCATTCTGAATGATAGTGAAGAATCTTTCGAGGGCTCTGGCAGATCCTTCACTATCATTCAGGATGACAACCAGTCTCAATCCTCTTAGACAAATAATATCGACTGAGGACCACCCGGAGGATGTTACCGGAAATAATCAGCGTATGGTCTCAGATAAGCGCCAATAATTTTTATTAAAATACCCTTTTCTTCATTCAGCCCCCTACTCCAATTCTCCAGGTTTGAACAAACGTATAATCCCATACTCCCCGTCAAAACCTGGTTTTCGGATGACATTGCGGTTGCGTAAACGGTTAATGCCTTCTGCCAGTGTGGTTGAGTGCAATTGCGAAATCATATCCACGGGAGCATCCATCAATATATCGAATTCCGAACCAAATTGATTAATCAGCTTTGAATATTCTTTCAAAACCTTTTTGCTCCCGGCACCAACTCCCAGGATCTCCGAGAGAATTTCCACCAGGGGAATCAGACTGATAAACCTCTCTTGCTCTTTCGGATAAACAGGATGCTTTCGATCAGCAAGTTCGGAAATCCGGTGCATGACACCAATCGTAAGCGGTTTTTTGCAGATCGGACATATTCCCCTGTAGCGAATCGTTTCTTCAGGAGTCAGGCAGACACCACATTTTCGATGACCATTTTGATGGTATTTACCTTCCTCGGGATAAAATTCAATGGTGCCTTTGAATCCGCCTTTAGAAGGATCTTGCAGCGCTTGCTTCATACTGAAGAAATCAAATCCCGTCTCAAAGAGATTGGCTTCCCGGCCCAGTTTGGAAGGAGAATGACAATCGGAATTGGAAACCAGGGTGAATCGATCCAGGGACGAAATTGTCCGAATCATTTCGGGATCAGATGATAGACCGGTTTCCAGGGCAAATATATGGGAACTAAGATCTTCAAAACATTCATCAATGGTATCAAAACCGGACTTGGAACCAAACAGAGAAAACCAGGGTGTCCAAATATGAGCAGGTACCATAAAACCGTTTTCGGAATTTTCCAGTAAAATCTCCAGCAGGTTCCGCACATCCAAGCCTAAGATGGGTCTTCCGTCTGACTCAATGTTTCCGATCGTGCTTAACTTGGAATTGATGGCTTTGGCTGCTTCAAAATCCGGAACAAGAAGAATGGTATGAATTTTTCTGGTTTTTCCATTTTTTTTGTAGATGCAGCTTATTTCTGCAGTGAGGACAAATCGAATGGATGATGTTTGGGGTTTGGTTTCAGGCAATACGGTGGGAACCGATTCATCCTTCAGTTTAAAAAAACCGTGTTCAGCTTCTTCAAGGTTTTCCCGTAATTCAGCAAACCAGGCCGGATGAGTGAAATCCCCCGTACCAACAACTTGAATTCCCTTGACGCCGGCCCAGGCAAATAAACCATTTAAATCACTTTTCTTGCTCGTCGCCCTTGAATAGGGAGAATGTATGTGGAGATCCGCGATGTATTTCATTTTTGCTTTTATTCCTGCTTTTATGCTTAATCAGTGTTGTCGGGTTAAGTCCTTGTTGTATCCGTCAATGTAGTATATCGACTATCTTGAGTCACCAAACTCCAAAGGAGTGCTTCATGACAGCCCGGGGTGAGCGTAGCTGAATCCCGGAAAAAATGCTTTTCAACATGATAAGTCTGATCGATAGTATCAGAAAAGCTTTAATTGACCTTAAGTGACGATCGTATAGGTCAATAGTTTGCATTTATTTACATTTAATAAACTCCACATGTGCCCCTTAAAATAACATGATTCGATTCACCGACCTAAGAATTCTCTATCTGGTGCTCAGCCTCCTGCTAATTAGCGAATCGGCTTTTTCATACGTGTTTACGAGGAGATCGGAGCAATTTAAAAACGAAACAGCTTATGCCATATTGCCTCTTCCCTACAGCATTCCTGGCGTTGGAGATGGGTTGGGCGTTGCCGGGGCAATCCAGAATGTGGCAGGTAGCTATGTTGATGTTTACGGGCTTGGTATTTTTGGTGATGTGGAGGGACAAGCCATAGGATTGACTGATCTGCATCTGCTGGAGAAACGATTAATTCTGGATATCGGTTATTCGACGATCAGCAAAGCTTCCTTTAGCATCAACTACTCTCGTGGTATGGAAGGAGATGAAAAACCCGAGGATTTTAATAACGCGGAAATTTCCGATAATGTTTCCTACGGAGGGATGCTGACTCTAACCTTTGCCGAACGAATGTTTGAGATGATCTATCGCAGTTACCGGGTTAATTTCAAATTGGAACGAATCAGGGACAAGGATGGCGATATTATCCTGGAAGTCGATGATGGCGAAACCGATGATACCACTGTGAATTCGGGGAGCATCATGTTCGATTTCACGGACGACCGTCATGATCCCAGGGCAGGATTTCGATACAACTACCTAAGAGATTTTCCCCAGGACCCGGAAGAGGGCAGTCCCAAATATTATACAGCCGATATCAACGTAACCCTTTATATTCCGGTGCTGACAAACAGCACCTTTGTTGCCAACTACTTCCAATCCGATGCTTATGTTCAGGAGCAGGGCGAAACTGACAGGGCAACCATCGCAGCAAATGCAGGACTGGAGACCTGTACATCGGGCGATACCGAATGTGAGACAGCTCGAGAGAGTTTTATCGACGTAATCGAAGCTGCCAATAAATACGGCAATGCTTCTTCCCTGGGTGGACTCAGCAGGCTGCGATCTTTTACCAGCACCCGCTACAGAGGGGCTCATACCCGGTTTTGGGGAGGAGAATTTCGTTGGAATCTGACAGATGAGAAGACAAAATTCGATATCCTCTTCATGAAGGATCTTCGAACATCGATCCAACTCGCTTTCTTCCATGAAGAAGGAACGATAGCTGATAAGACCGAAGACCTGTTCAAAGAGAAACGGCAGTCAACCGGTATAGGTATCAGGGCTGTTATGGGGTCCGGTCTGGTATACCGATTTGAAGTGGCTACCGGAGAGGAAGGCTCTCAGTATGTCCTGTTTTTGGGGTATCCCTGGGATCTGTTTTAGGATGATGACAACATTCGGTGAAGGCTGGTACCTTTTTTCGATAAAACAGTCATCACAAAAACCCAGATTCTGGAATTAGCTGCTATGAATTTACGATTCCCCTGTCTTGTCCTGGACCATGACGATACCGCTGTCGACAGCACAGCCGTTATCCACCATCCCGCACATGTCGAAGTAATGAAACAGCTTCGTCCAAATGAAATTCCGGTAAATCTTGAGAATTGGTTTCGTAAGAATTTTGATCCGGGAATTATGAATTTTCTCAAATCCGAATTGAAATTTGATGAAGACGAAATCACCCTTGAATACAAGATTTGGCGGGACTATACGGAAAGCATTGTCCCTGAATTTTACCCGGGATTTCTGGAAGCGTTAAGAGAGTATCGAGAAAGGGGTGGTCTTGTCGCGGTGGTTTCACATTCCGAGTGCGATATTATTGGTAAACACTATGAAATCGCCACCAACGGAAACCTGTTTTTACCTGATATTGTATATGGTTGGACAGAGGACGAATCCAAACGCAAACCTCACCCTTACCCGGTTCAGCAAATTCTGCAAAAGTATAACCTAAAAGCCGAAGACATTCTGGTGGTTGACGACCTGAAGCCCGGAGTCGAAATGGCCCGGTCAGCCGGTGTTCCGGTCGCTGCAGCAGCCTGGTCTCACCAGATTGATGAAATCAGGGATTTCATGAAAGAGAATTGCGATTATTTTTTCGAACAGGTGGAAGAGTTTTCGCAGTTCATTCTGGGCTAACGCGCTTCAGCGTGTTCGGTTCGTAAGATAATCTCTTCCTGCAATTCCCTGGTGAGATCAACAAAATAATCGCTGTACCCGGCTACGCGGACAATCAGATCCCTGTATTCTTCCGGTTTTTGCTGCGCCTGCTTCAAGGTCTCAGCCGTTACCACGTTGAACTGGATATGGTGTCCGTCCATCTTAAAATAACTTCTGACCAGGGAAGCGACCTTATCCAAACCTTCCTGATCCTCCATCAATTGCGGTGTGAATTTCTGATTCAACAAGGTGCCACCCGTCCTGATATGATCAATCTTTGCTGCAGATTTAACCACCGCGCCCGGTCCATTACGATCCACACCCTGCACCGGGGAAATGCCCTCGGAAAGCGGTCTATGCCTGTTACGACCATCAGGAGTTGCTCCAATTTTACTGCCAAAATAGATATGGGATGTGGTGGGAAGCAGGTTAATTCTGTAACATCCGCCTTTGGTGGTTGGTCTCCCGTTTACTGCATTGTAGAAACACTCAAAAACCTGTTTCATCACATCATCAGCCTGATCATCATCATTGCCATATTTGGGTGATTCGAAACGAAACCTGTGTTGCAGGTGTTCATATCCTTGAAAATCGGATTGTAGTGCTGCTTTCAATTCTTGAGCAGTGGTAAATCCGGTTTCAAACAGATTGACCTTTAATGATACCAGTGCATCGGTTATGCTGCCCAGTCCGACGCCCTGAATATACGCCGTGTTATAGCGAGCTCCGCCTGCGTTGTAGTCCTTGCCGTTTTTAATGCAATCATCGATAAACAGTGAGAGAAACGGTGTGGGCAAATATTTGGCGTAGATTCGTTCAATAATATTATTCCCGACAATCTTAAGATCAATAAAATGGTTCAACTGCTCCGAAAAAGCTTCCATAAAGTGATCAAAACTTTCAAAGGATTCCAGGTCACCGGTTTGCAAGCCCAGTTGGTTTCCGGTCTCGGGATCAACCCCGTTATTGATGGTCAGTTCCAGAATTTTCGTCAGGTTAAAATAACCGGTAAGGATATAGCTTTCCGTCCCAAAAGCTCCGCTTTCAACGCATCCACTAGCTCCACCGTTTCTTGCGTCCTCCAGGGATTTATTTTGTCTGACCAGTTCTTGCACAATGGTGTCTGTATTAAAAATGGAGGGTTGCCCATAACCGGTTTTGATAATACGCAAGGCTCTTTTCAGAAAACGATCCGGATTTTTTTTGCTTAATTGAATCATGGAACTGGGCTGCAGGATTCGCATTTCTTCAATGACATCCAGGATCAGATAGCTGAGATCGTT
>JAKSDL010000369.1 GCA_022360105.1 Pseudomonadota bacterium | reverse complement strand
TAAGTGGCCATAGAGACACAATGGTAGAGCTAAGTATAAAAAAAATTGAATGAGCAAAGTCCCAATAATAGCATTCACTCAAATCAGGTGACAGTATACCTATTTACAATAATAGGTATACTGTCACCTGATTTCCAAACCCTTGCAGGACGGCCCCTAAAACCGCGCGTTAGACTATGAAACTGAATGCAATCTGAACCAATCAGATAACCCAAGTTCACTAATAAGTCCAGAAGCCAAATTTTCAAAAGCAATTACGGCTTCAGGCTCAGGAGCATGAAAAGATAAACCGTTAAGTTCTAAAAAGAGTATACCAACTGTTAGAGATGTTCTTTTGTTTCCATCGACAAATGGGTGGTTCTTGGCTAGACCAAAACTATATGATGCGGCAAGCTCAAACAATGTCGATTCTGGCTGATAGACATAACGTTGTTTAGGTCTTGCTAAAGCAGATTCAAGCAAAGACATATCCCTTATGCCTGTGCTTCCCCCATGTTCCGCCAGAATGATTTGGTGAATGGAGATTGCAGTTTCAACAAGGATCCATTTTGGCTCATTCATTTGTTTGCCAATTCTTTGAGAGCATTGCGGTATTTTTTCATGATACTTTCAGCAGCTTTCATTTGGATTTCAAAATCCTGTTGATATGGTGTCAGAGTGTATCCTTCAGGTTTTTCAACTAAATACAATGTATCTCCTTTTTCGGCTTTCAGCTTGCTAAGAGCTTCTCTTGGCAGTAGAATTCCCATTGAGTTTCCGATTTGGGTAATTTTTACTTTTATCATGATTGAGTTCCTCTGAGAGATGTTATTACAAATGTTATTACAGTATACAATAGTCTAACAATTGTTTCAACCTGACGTTTATCTCCGCTGATCTCCGACAAACACCAGTTAAACAAGTGTTAGGCAGCAAATAAATAGTTCATCGAATCGTATTGAAAATGGATTCAAAAGAACAGTCAATATTAATTAGACCGGCAAAACCAAAATTTGGCGAGGGTTTGCAATTCGCTCATTACCTCGATCAAGCTGCAGAAGGATTTCTCCGAGTTATGCTGGGCCGTGAATCAGAAAGCATCATAGCTTCCGCTTTCATCGATTCGGGCCATACACTCTCCCATGAGAATGTTATATTTGCTGAAGTTGATAGTAAAATAGTTGGTATGAGTTCAACATTTGCTGAAAAACAACATCGGATGTTTTCTGATGAGCCATTACGACGAGCCGCGAAAAGAAACGCTATTCGACTGAAGCTAGTGCGGACCCTTTTTGCGCCAGTATGGCGTATCCTTGAAACTATCCCCGAGGGTGATTTCTACGTACAGGGAATTGCTATTGAACCCGAACATAGAGGAGCAGGTATTGGTTCACTTCTCATGAACGACATTGAGAATCGTGCTAAAGCAAGCGGATCAAACAGACTAAGTTTGGATGTTTCAGCAAAAAATGATGGTGCAAGGAGATTATACAAACGGCTTGGAATGTTCGAGTCTTCGACGTGGCCAAATTCAAGATTTCTTCCAACTGTGTTTTTTAGAATGGCTAAATACCTGTAATATTAATATTCAAGAAGCCTAACAAATGCATAAAAACGGACCTTTGTCGCACCCCTTCGGTCGCTACGCTCCCTGCGCTCTGCGATGAAAGCCGGTTATAATAGTGTTGGAGGAATCAAGAACTCGGTATTTTGCCCATATCAGATTCCAATGTCGAAATTCCTTTTTCGATTTCCTTTATTTTGTATTCAACGTCTTCAAAAAATCGGGAAATAGCCCCCAGTGCTTCTGCGTCGAGTGGCTCAGACTGGCCGGAAATAAGAGAGAAGAGATGACTAAAACAATAAATCACTCTTCTGATTTCGGCCACTTCGTCCAGGATATCTGTTTTTATCATTGTTCTTTATTACCTTTGTCCATAGTTTTATAGTGCATCATATTTTTCTTATTTCTTCGCCAAGCTAAAAAGTTGTTTCATCTTCTTCCAAGAAGAGAGCAAACATATCTATTTGATTTTCCGTCTATTTTGATCTTGGAAACATATTTTGTATTCAATGAATACTATAAATACGCTAATTTAATTGATGAAGTCAAAAGAAATCGTATCCAATGAATTCTTTGTACACCAAAACAAGGAACTCAAAAGATACGGTTTTATGAAAAAAGATCTCGTATTAACGGTAAGAGTCGAATCGGACATGAAAACTGTTATCCAAGGTTTGGCGCAGGAAGATGATAGAACTGTCGCTTGGATTTTGCGAAAGTTGATAACAGAAGCACTGGAAGCAAGAAAACTTTGGCCTATCGAAAGAGATGATGGGGGAAATCACAAATAAAAAGATTGAGTTAACGGCTTTTGCTCTGCTCAATCCGCACTCATGCAGGCGTTGGGCATACAATGGAGAAATGAAATTTACATATAAATAGAATTCATCAGCCTGTCTTAAATACTCGAGCGAATAGCATTAGTGGAAAACTGAAGAATGATAAAATCATTAAGGAAAGTACTTAGCTGGCTATCAGATGGCAAATGGAAGATTATCCATGAAACAATGGGGCCCGACAGCGCTCTTGTGATACTCTCATCTTTAAAATCAAAGGGCATTCGTTGCCGTATGCGAAGAATTGGAAATGCCTTAGACATGAATTTTTCTTATCGCATACAAGTAATCGAGGACGATGTGGCTCGCGCACGAGCCGTTCTAGCGGAAACGCTAAGATAAACTGGGCCTTAAGCTTTTTTACAAAAATAATGAGTAGAATAAATTCTTCAATGGTATTTTCAAAATCGTAAGGTGTGCTATTCAGTCTGAAAATAGTAGATCATATAAATTCTATAATAGGGTGCCCAACAAGCACATTCACCCGACCGCTAATCGCTGCCGGTGAGCGAAAGTAAGGTGCTTTTGGCAATTTCATTTTAAATCAGGTGACAGTATACTTATTTTTGTAAATAGGTATACTGTCACCTGATTTAATAATCTACTTAAGCAAACAATGATTTCAAAATTGATTCAAAGAAAAAAAGCGAGCCTGGTGTTCCTCTTAATTATGTTGACGTTAATTCTCAGTATTCTGCTCCTTAAGTTTAATGATTCAAAGATTATTGTTGAACCAAATTCAAAAGACTTCCAGTGGCCATATATTTACTCGGTTGATAAACCTCTTAAAAATAACAAAAAAGTCTATATCCTTATTAGATCTAATAATACAGGATTTCCAAGTAATG
>JAKSDL010000532.1 GCA_022360105.1 Pseudomonadota bacterium | reverse complement strand
AGAAAATGTAGCAAACACCACATTTTATACACTTACTCTTGTCGACAACCGGTCTTAATGATCTCCAGTCACCAGTTTTATATTCCTTACCGGAACCGGGTTGGCTTATGGTGAAGCCAACTTCCAAATCTTTCCATCCGGGTTCTTTTTGGGTAGTCGTCACGTGTTCTCCTATGAAACTTCAGCTTATTAGCAGGAAAGTGTTGAAAACTTGGTTTTAATTAAGCTGCTACCTAGGCTGGAACAGCGGCAATCGATTTATCGAAATCGGCATAGTCTGTTTCTTTATATGCCCGCTTCAATGTTCCTATGTTTTTTTCCGCTATTTTGCCAAAACGCTCTTTGAAAGGGGTCACCATATCTTCCACAGTGATAAAATCCTTCATCTTAAGAAGAGCACCAATCATAGTTGTATTGGTAATTGGCAAACCCAATTCTTCCATGGCGATTTTGGTTGCATTGACGGAAGCAAAACAGTTACCGATTTTAAGTTCCTGCTGAAGCTCTTTTCCTGAATATTTGGAATTGGCTACAACAACACCATCCTCTTTAATACCGGCTGCAATATCAACCAAGCGTAAAATTGACGGATCCAATACCAATACAACATCCGGATGGTAAACCATTGTCCGGGTTCTGATCGGCTTATCATCAATCCTTAAAAAAGCGGTAACCGGTGCACCCCTTCTTTCCGGACCAAAACTTGGAAATGCTTGCGCGTATTTCCCTTTGTTAATGGCTGCAATGGCGAGCAGTTCAGCTGATGTTACAGCTCCCTGGCCTCCCCGGCCATGTAATCTGATTTCAATCATGCTTCTTAACCAATCTATCAGCAAACAATTGTCTCTCGCACAATAAACCTATGCCCTCGAAATTGCCTGCCTTGTTTTTTAAAAATGAATTGGAACGGACTGAATTGATCTAATAACCAACCAATAAGTGATTTACTGATTAATTGGAAGGA
Organism: Pseudomonadota bacterium; assembly: GCA_022360105.1. Next base: position 2,887 of record JAKSDL010000532.1, on the reverse strand, counting down.
ATAAATCTATCTGACTGTTGCATTTTGATACAATCAGCAATTGTGATGCCACAGCCAAAACTACAAAAAATTAGATCTTATTTTTCAACAAGTTAACCAAAGTTCGTTTTTTACATCATCGCATTTTTCACGAGAGTATTCTCACTATTGAGATATTTGTCAATACGCAAAACTGGGAAATATCGACTCCATTTTGTTTTAGATAAGAGTTCAACATGCTGTTATTATTTATTTTTACTCCTAATGGTCTTAGAAAAATCAACAGGATTTCAATAATAAAAAACCAACTTCAATAAATTTTCCCTTTGATTTTAGAAAGTTACAAATTTAAGCTTACGACTCAATTCGATTTTCTTGAGATATTTATCATTCAAATCCAGTTAAATTGCTGCGGCATTATAGCTAAATAATCTTGAGATTGACAAATAGAATTTTATGTCAGTTTGAGGTATTCAATTTCAATGTTGATCTTGCCAGAGCATTTGGTTTCAAAAATGTGCCATTAAACTTGCTATTTTGTTAGAGTTGGTAGCTGTTTTATTGAACAAAACCTAAAAGTTAATATTCAATAGCCAGGGATTTGAAATCCTTTTAATATAAAACGGGTTATTGTTAGGTCCAAATTGAGTGGTTACAACTAGAGAATAAAAATTCAAATTAGATCGCAAATGGAAGAATTGAAAGAAAAGTCCGATTATGTATCGTTCATTAAATCAGCCCAGAATAAATCGGATCAGACCGAATGCAAGCGTTGCTGTACATGTTGCGCAAAAGGAGGTCCTGCCCTGCATAAAGAAGATTTGGATTTGATTCAATCAGGTAAATTACATGGCAGGTTTTTGTTTACCATCCGTGAGGGGGAACCAGCCAAAGACAATGTCAAAGGAGGCTTGGCTCAAGCCGATACCGACATTATTAAGATCAAGTCAAAAGATGGAACAGATGCTTGTTTGTATGCAAATTTTACAAACAATCAATGTAGTATATATGAGGACAGACCTATTGAATGCAAGACATTAAAATGTTGGGACACGGCTGAGATTGAAGCATTGTATAATAAAAACAGGTTAACCAGAAAAGATATCATTGGAGGAATCCAAGGATTATGGGAACTGGTTGAAGAGCATCAGCAAAAATGCTCGTTTTCCAAAGTGAAACAGATTATTGAGGAAGCCAAGGGAAAGATTGAGGGGCAAGCTTTAAAACAATTACTGGAGATAGTGCAATACGACATTTCCATTCGAACCTTGGTGTTAGAAAAAACAGATACGGATCCAAATCTGATTCCCTTTCTCTTTGGAACCCCTATGCAGTCCATATTGAGGAAGTTGGGAATTGAATTCAAACAGCGTTCTTAACGTTAATAATACATGTTTATATTAATTGATTAACCAACTTTCCGGGTTTTTAAAGTATTTATTAACTAGGTTGGTACTACTTTTGTATTTCCCGCTCAATCTATAGTCTTCCTGACAGATGAAACAATTCACAACGAATTTACAGTGCCCCCATAAATCCGGCTTTGATAGTGGCTCAATGCACTACTCGTTGGTTGAAACTTGCATTAGTGATTTATAAAGACTATAAAATGCATACTAACGCGTATATTAAGGTGATCGATCAATTTGGCAATTTGTTTGTATCGTGGATTCATTGATTGCAACCAAAGCGCAAAAAGATTCTGATCGTCATAAATAATAGATAGTTATTTAACAAATTAATATCAAATAAAGGGTTGATTTTCGAATAATGGTCTGATAAACCTCTTTGTCAAAGGAGGTTAAAAAGGGGAAAGCCTTTAAAAACAGCCTTTTTCATGGTTGTTCCAGATCAATTTTTTAATCTCTTTAAGGTTTATCAAAACAAAAAGGCCCAATAGTCTACTAGGCATACTAGGTGATTGACCTTGGAAAGGGTATTTAATGGTAATTAAGTTAAATCAGCCACTTAGCCAGAGTTTTCTATTTATAGATTTAAAAAACGATGCATTAGAGTTGATATTTCTAATTAAATAACATAGCATCGCCTTTTATTTGGGTTAATGAAGAGAACAACAGATTGTGGGAGTTTAACCAGCGGTCTTTCTTTCGTCGTTAGTTTTTAACAATCCAATTTGTTTAGGTTCTTAGGCACTACCTGATCAGTCAGTTTGACTTTTTCGTTGAAGTTATAGGATTGAGTTTGGTAGGCTGCCGAATACAACAGCGATTGAATCTTAAATTGCTGTGACACGATTCACCGACATCCCGTTGAACTTCCAACGTGAAGGCCGGGAAAGAGTGAAACTGACAGGCTAACTGGAGACGATATTTTCAAATAAGTTTATTACTCTCCTTTCTTTTTGGTACATATCACCGGTAAGTCTGTTGGTAAAAATGAAACGCTTTGCCAGCGTATTCAATTATCGCTTGGAACAAGAAAGCTTGTTCCGGGGGATTTTTCAAAAATGTCTCTTTGGTCATGCTTAGAGGCAAGGTTAGTTTTTATAAAAACTAAACATAATTTCTTTAAAAAGGAGTTAAAATGCTTAAGAAATTATTGACAGGTTGTCTGACAATCGCAATGATCGGCGCGTTTTCAGCCAGTGCAGCTGCTGAAACCACTTTTACGTGGACTGGTGACGTGACCGGTAGTTTAATTCAAACATCTGAAAAGGCAGAAACCACAGGTGATTCTGAAACTATCACCTATATGGATATGAAAGCTTCTGCTGACTTGGATTTAAGCGTCAAGGTTGTAGGTGATGTATGGACCGGTGAAGCTAAGTTGGAAATGGATTGGACAGCAGCTGGTAATGTTAAAAAGGAAGATGTAGATATCGGTGGAACAAAAGTAGACTATACCGAATCTACGGCACTGGATGTTGACGATCTTTATGTAGTGGCTT
>JAKSDL010000247.1 GCA_022360105.1 Pseudomonadota bacterium | reverse complement strand
GGTGACAAATAATATGTGGACAGCATTGGTCGGTATTCTGGCAGCCTAGAGTCATGTGCCGTGCAGTAATAATGATTAATATCATATCAGGGGTGGATTGAGATACACAGGAAAGAGGGGCACAAAGCCATCTTTATCATAGGCCATGATGGTATGCACATATCCGATGAGATCGGCGCTGTAGAGCCCGGTGATCCGCTGGTAGACCAGCAGATCGCATTTGCAGGTCTGCTTGTTGACATAGGGCTGCGTGTAGTTGGCACCGCCCACCATGCCCGATACCGGCTTGATGAGATAGCCGTGTTCGTCATAGATCTGGTTCAAGTACTCCGCACCCCGGCAGCTCAGGTCGATGATCCATGTCTTGTTGCCATCCCGCTGCACCACCGCCAGCTTGTAGCCGTCCAGGTAGTAGGCGATGTATTGGGATTGTGCATTGTATTTATCATCATCCAGCACCAGATTCAGTGCGCATTTGTGTTCATCATACATATAGATATAAAAGTATTCATAGCCGCCGCTGCCGCCTGTAGCCATGGACAGGTAGATTTCATCCTGCTTGTCGCCATTGAAATCACAGAGGATCAGTTTGGGATCATACCCCTCAGCGCCCTCAGGCTGCACGGTCACACAGCAGTTTTTATGCCGGAGCACGATGGTGAGCTTTTGCCAGAAAGGAGAGTCGGGCTCTTTGCATCCCAGCAGATAGACGATACCCGGTGTGGCGGGACAGCCAAATAAGCCACGCCTTTGGCATATCAATTGCAGTCCTTTATACTCCTTGGGACAGTGTTGATCATTTATTTTGACTTTCATAAAAACACCCTACCTTTTCGCTACCAGTGTATGGGCCGGGTGCGCTTTTTGTGATACCGCGTTTTATTATGGGTTAATGGAGCGCCGGGTCTATTGATTGGCAGAGATGGCTTTATCCTTTCTATAAAAGAGGATGAGATACAAAAGGTACCCGATGATGACGCCCAGCGTATTGAGGATCAGGTCATCCACATCAAAGGACCTCCAGCCCATGCACAGCAGGTGGAGCACCAGTTGGGTGGTCTCGATCAGCAGTGTCCACAAAAATCCGATGAGCAACACCCGGTGAAATTTGCGGAGCTTCCGCCCCAGCATGGGCAGCAACAGGCCCGCTGGTATAAAGAGCACAATGTTTCCCAAAAACTGCCTCGCTGCGCCGGTTTGTCCGTTGATCATATTTTTGTACTGGGGAATGATCAATGAGAGCGGTTTGAGGTTCCAGGGCTTTTTGATGGCCAGCATTTCCTCGATGGGCATCCTCTCCTCCGGGATGGTGATGGGGAAGACGGTCATGGACAAAAGGATCATACCATAAGCGATAATGAGAAATATAATGATTGGTTTCCGGTACTTGATGTTGGCTCGATGGGCCAGATAGATAAGCAGTAAGGCTGCCACACAGCCTATGATGATCTCCAAATGGGTTGTACTGAGTTGTAGCATTCATACATTCCTTTTTCGTGTCTATGTTTCCTATTGTAGCACAGGAAATAAAATGATGTCCATGGATAATGTCGCAGAAATATTATACAATAGCAATGTTTTCTTAAAATCTTTGCAAAGTATAAAAAGTATGTGGAGATCAAACAAGCGCCACATTTTCCACTGGATAAAAGGATGTATGGGCAGTGGGCGGAGGAAGTAGATGCATTTATCGGTGGATTAAATCCGTAGACCGATGGTACAGTTCTTCCAGTAGTCCTGCGCAGTATGCATGCCGTCTCTTATTCCGGGTATTGCTTTGATCATATGATTTAACTATAACATAATGGCCATCACAGGCAAATCAGCTTTTGAGCTTGACACATGGCTTCGACTGTTATACTATAAGTATAACAATTATGTCAGGAGGTCCGGGCCGTGCTCATCAAGCTCAACCTAAGCAGTCCCGTACCCATCTACCAGCAGCTCAAGGAGCAGATCGTGGAGGGGATCGCATCGGGGGATATCGTCCCCGGCGAGGAGCTGCCTTCGGTGCGCCGCCTGGCTGCCGATCTCTCCATCAATCTCCATACCGTCAACAAAGCCTACAACCAGCTCAAGCAGGACGGCTTCTTATCAGTACACCGAAACAGGGGCGCAGTGGTCAATGCCCCGGATGACTACCGGGCAGATGAAAATTATGCCCAGCAGCTCAGTGATAGCCTCCGTCCCATCATCGCAGAGGCGAGCTGCCGGGGACTGTCCATTGAGGATATCGTCACCGCCTGCAGACAGGTCCACCAGTCCTTACAAGGAGCCAGTTAGATGAAAAACAGCTTTTATATTATCAATTATCTCATATCCTTCGTGCCGGTGCTTTTGACCTTTATGGCCATGCCTTGGATCGTGCGGCGCAATGTCCTCTTTGGTGTCTCGGTACCGCCATCGGCTTTTAATGACCCGGACCTTCGC
>JAKSDL010000945.1 GCA_022360105.1 Pseudomonadota bacterium | reverse complement strand
TCGCTGTTTTTCTCCACCGGATAATTGATCGCTGGGACGATTAGACAGATGGCTCAATCCCAGCTGATTTAGTACTTCAGGAACCCGTTGTCTTATTTCCTCGGAATTAACCAAATAGTTTTGCATACCGAAGGCCACATCTTCATTCACAATTCGTCCGACGATCTGCATTTCGGCATCTTGCAGCACTCGTCCGACTGATTTTGATAAAGATTGAATTTGGAGCTGACGAATGTCCTGGTCAAATATTCGTACTTCCCCAAGATATTCCCCATCCACAGCATGGGGAACAATGCCGTTAAAAAGGTGGCATAAAGTTGACTTTCCAGATCCACCCGGCCCCAGCACACCCAATACCTTACCCTTTTCAAGTTCAAGATTGATGTCTTTCAGCGCCCATTGGGTCTGGTTTTTGTAGCGAAAATGAAGGTTCTTAATATCAATGGCAATTGCCACGTGAACAACTCCCGGTAAGATCAGATCAAATTGGTTCGTTTAATAATTCTATATGAAATTGCAGCCAAAGCGATATTAGCAAGTGATCCCACTAGCAGGAATGGCATCAGGCCAATAGCCGCGCCCATACCGCCAATAAAAATCATGGTAAACGATGAGATCACACCATTCAGAAAAACTGTAACTACAGAAGCAGCAATCAATCCGAACCTTTGGTCCAACCACCGATAAGCAGCGGCCCACAGGGCCATTTGCACAGAAATAAACAGGTGCAAAGGGAGACCCAGGGGAAATCCCACAACTCCGGATGTCAGCACATGCCCAATTGCGATAACCAAAATACCTTCCGGAAAACCAAACGCTAAGGCACAGAAATAACCTGAAGCAGAATCAAGAGCAATACTCCCAACAGGACTTGGGATCTTAATCATCGCCCCTACGGCACTTAATGCTATAAATATAGAAATATAAGCCACTCGTTTTACAGGTAAAATGGAAAATGAGTGTTCCTTGTCTAAAACCTGGTTCATTTTTTTCTCCGTACGTTTAGTATTGACATTAGGATGAATATAAACGGCCTAAACAACTTAAAGGTAGATCGTTGTTGAGACGCGGATATTTATCCGGTGATGAAAAAATGAGACAGCTGGCCGGGCCGGCTGATTTTTGCAGATCGAGATTATGTGTCATATCCGTAAGGCGAAATCCTCTACGTGACATTAATTGCTGCAACTCTTTTTCGATTCCCTGTGAGCCGATCGGTAGAATATCATGAATGTTCGATACCGCACTCAACTCGGTGACATGCTTCAAAGTCGTCATTTCCGGATCTTCAGTTGATGTAATCTCCACTCCGACTTTGGGTTTTCCAAGACAATAAACGTAATCCCCGGGAAGGGACCTATCCACACGAAGCTCATCTTTTTGACAGATTCCTGTTACACCGATACCTACAGCTGTTTGGCGGGTTTTAATGTTTTTTTCGGAGCTGATGGTTCTGGGCAATTGATTCAGACCTATTGAATTCAACTCGCTTTCAATCCCTTTCAGGATCTCCTTTCCGGTCGGATTGGGCTCCGTCGAAAGTGAAACGGTCATTAATTTCGGAGCTGCCCCTACAGATATCAATTCCATTAGAGCCACGCGGACAGTAAGTTTTCCTACCAGGGCGGCCGGAACGTTTACCTCATCCAGCTCTTT
>JAKSDL010000038.1 GCA_022360105.1 Pseudomonadota bacterium | reverse complement strand
TCGATTCAGAATCTAAGCACTTTACAGTCTATGTCATCCAGAAAGGATACTTACAACAGTATCCTGAAACAGATATATGATAATGCCCTGGCTGAGTTTCCCGGCAGTACATCCATTATGGGCAACTATGAAATTTTCTTGCGAAATATTGGTCAGTCAGGTCAGGGGCTGGACATGCTTAAGAATGTTATTAGCACGTCTTCTGGAAAAGAGAAAATTGATGCAGTTATTACCCTTGCAAATTTATACTTTTCTGATGACAAATATTCCCAGGCTGTTGATTTACTTGAAAATGAGATTAATGTCTGTGAAGATTCGGGTCAAATAATTCGAATGAGGAGTTTTTTAGCAAGTATATACAAGAAAAGAGGTGATTTTGACAGTGCTATAAAAATCTTCGAACAGCAACGTAAAGAAAAAGACTCAGCCGAAATGATAGCTTTTCATGTTGAATCTCTCATGAACGGCGGCTATTCAGAAAAAGCTCAAAATCTGCTCGAAGAAATGGAAAAGAAGTACCCTGAGGATGTAAACTTGTACCTTCTAAAGGCTAAATATGCTTTGACAGAAACAGAATATGATAAAGCTGTTGAATATGCTGATCAGGCTCTAAAACTGGCGTCTGGAAATGCTTCGGCTTACAAAATAAAAGCACAGGCTTTATTGAATTCAGATAAAATGTTTGAGGCAGAAGAAGCTGTTAATGAACTGATCAAAGCTTCCGGAGAAATCGCAAATGATGGCCGGGTCTTACTTGCTCAAATCTACTGGCATAATAATCAGTTTGAGCAGGCAATAATTGAGCTTAGAAAAGGGCTTGAGGTTGAGCCTGGGCATATTCAGCTAAACGCTTTGCTGGTTGAAATGCTCAAAAATCGGAAACGATGGAACGAACTTATTGGTTATTACCAGCAACGTATTGATAATTATCCAAATCTTCTGAGTCTTTATTCTCAATATGCCCTATCTATTATGGAATGGGCCGATGAATTGGCAAGAGACGGAAATAGCATGGTGGCTGGTGAAAAACTTAATGATGCCCTTGAAAAACTTGATGTAGCAGTAAAAATTGCTGTTAATAATAAACAATCTTTATCTACCCTGGTTGATACCAGAACTTCTGTTATGATTAAAATGGGCATGTATAATCAGGTTATTACGGAGTTGAGGTCAAATCCTGAAATTATTAAATCTTCACCTTCTTTAGAGCTAAAGTTTGCCGAAGCCCTGTATGCTACCGGACAAAAGAATGAAGCGTTCGCCTCATTAGATAATATTTTAAACGCTGATTTGAACTCGATGGCCTTGGAAATTATGCTCGAGAGAATTATCAGGATATTTTCGTCCGATGAATTGATTGCCTGGGTTGACTCAGTTGCTGAAAATAACCAAAATAAAGGATTTTTATACTTGATTAAAGCTTCGTCGTTAAAACTCAAAGGTGATAATGATCAGTTTATTTCTGCGATAGAAAAATCAGTGGAAGAGTCTTCAGCTCAACCTGGAGTTCAATTGCTTGCCAAGTCGAGAATTGCTTTATCATATATACAAACAAAAGAATTTGATAAAGCTGTTGAAATTTATCGGGAATTGGTTGATAAAATACCGGGAAGTTATTTGTTGTTAAATAACTTGGCATACGCTTTGTTGTCTTCAGGTAATAATAAAACTGAAGCTTTGGAAGTAGC
>JAKSDL010000763.1 GCA_022360105.1 Pseudomonadota bacterium | reverse complement strand
GCCGGCCAATCCGTGAAGATACCCAGGATGCCGACTTTTTGGGCCAAGACATCCAACACCTCCATCATATCACCATCGTTGTTAATCACATTTTTGGTTGTCTGATAATACCAGCCACCGCCGCTTTTCAAAAGCCCTGATCGTTCCAGTGTCCAGGTTATGATTTCCAGTCCGGCTTTTTTGGCTTCCTTGGCATATAGTGATGGAACAATTTTATTGTTCTTAACATCAAGCAGCATCCACATGGGAGGAGCGATAATGCGAACATTTTGCCGATACAACTCCTTCATGCTCGGTTTCCAAGTCTTTGGATTTGTATGATCAAAAGCTTTGATGTCATATCGTCCGTCAAGAGCCACGGCTTGTTTACCAAACCCGGGTTCATTTTTGATCCAATACAATACATCGTTCAAATTGAAGGACTGGGCAAAGACATTCTGTGGCTTGACACCGGCTTTTTTATACTCGTCTATGAGCTGTTGTGCATAGTCTTGTTGAGTATAATTTCCGTTAAACGGCATTTTCACACTGGGAGATTTTAACTCCGGTGTCATTTTTACACCCAGGCGTTTAAACAGGGCAATGCTTTCTGCGTGAGTCATCAATGTTCCCCTGGAAGAGTACAAATCAGTTCTCCAGTTGGCCGTGGCATTCATATATTCTTCAATTGAGGTGGCCTTGGGATTTGCGGCATCCATTTTTCCCTGCAGGGTTTTAAATTCCTTTAAGGTAATGTCGCTGGTACAACATTTTGCCATTGCCGGTTTAATGACTTTGCCTGTCTTCTTATCGACCTGAGCCGGTTCAAAAGGCACCGAACATTTTTTTGCCAACCGGGGTTTGGACAAAATGTCAGTTGTAGTATGAAGATCACATTGTGAGTGCCTGCAAACCAGTTGTTTATCTTTGGTAAATGTCACGTCACATTCTAAAATGCCGGCTCCCATCCTTGCAGCAGCAACATAAGATTCTTCTGTATGTTCCGGAAACTGCATAGGAGCACCCCGATGGCCAATTGAAAAATCTTTCTTCTCAAAAGAGTCATTTTTACATTGCTGCAAACTTTTTTTCAGTGCGCTTTCTTCCATATCTTCAATCAGAAAATACGGCCGCGGACCTAGCTGAACTGCAGATTGATGATCCATCGCGCAAACAGTTCCCGCAATCATAAACAATGTTACACATAAACTTACAACTCGTATTTTCATCATCTCCTCCGGGTATTCAAAGTTTAAAACTCATAAAAAGCGCATTGAAACATGTGCTTGTTGCAAAACCAGAGAGCAACCTCTCTGGTATGTAATACTGCAACAATGTTTAATTTTTCTAAAAAAGTTATCAATTAGTTGTAATATTTAATTAAATAGTGCCTTAACGGAAAATCACCAAACCATACTCGGAGCACCAAGCTGCTCTTAAAGCTTTTACTGGTAGGGGTCAAATTTGTTTTCGCTCAGGCACTAATTACAATTAACGATCAGGTTTCTCACAATCAATTCTACCGAATTGTATATCTCCTTCATTGTATCGATAACGGTTGCAGTCAATTTTCCTCCCTAGTAAAATTAAAGGATAGTCCTGTTCGATCCCGTTGAAGACAACCCGCTTGTTTCAGACGTAATAAAAAAAGACACAATATCGTAAAAAATATCAACACCAGAATGATGAAAAAGGAAAAACCAAGAGCTGTTATTGCCATGAGCGGCGGTGTAGATTCATCGGTTGCTGCAGCTCTTCTGCAAAAAGACGGCTATGATGTTATGGGAGTGACTATGGAAATCTATGATGGTTCCATTTCCCAACCTGAAGGGAATCACCATGCCTGCTTTGGACCCGGAGAGACCCAGGATATAGAGGATGCGGCCAGGGTGGCAAAAAAACTGGGAATTCCTTACCTAACTGTAAACCTCAAGGAGGAATACAAAACGAACATTTTGGATTTCTTTGTTAAAGCCTATCAACAGGGTTATACACCAAATCCATGCGTAAAATGCAATCATGAAATGAAGTTTGGAGGGATCGGAAAAGAACTGGCAAAAAAGGGTATCAAGTATGATTACTTCGCAACGGGACATTACGCCAGGGTTGAATACAACGAGCTATATAAAAGAAAGGTTTTGAAAAAGGCCGCTGATACCAATAAAGACCAGACATACTTTCTGGCGGCT
>JAKSDL010000482.1 GCA_022360105.1 Pseudomonadota bacterium | reverse complement strand
TGATAATCGATTTTTTGAAATCTTTTGTAAATGTAAGATGGGCAGCTTGTTGCCTATCAACCAGACTCAAAGGATTTAAATCCGGTCGCCAAATGGGTTGCGCGCCCTGCTATTTTTGTCAGTGCCTGAATGAAAACCAATTTAACCCCTACCAATAAAAGCTTTAAAAGCATCTTGGTCCTTCGAAGTTTAGCGCTTTCAGCTATCAGCCCTCAGCCGGTTTTTGCTTGTAATTGTTATGTCTTCAACTGGGCGCTGAAAGCTGACGACTGACAGCACGTTAATCTTCCATCTGAATTTAGGTATCTGGCATAAGGCTGGATAAGGGTTTAGCGACTTTTCGTTCAGGCAATAGTTAAACAGCTAAGGGATCTAATCCGATATCCGAAGCCAGCTTGCCAATGAAGTCTGTTTAATTGCCTGGTTAACAGAGCCATGTCTGCAAAAATCATTCATCATTACGAACAACCTGGTTACGACCCCTGTATTTTGCCGAATATAAAGCCTCGTCCACTCTTTTCAAAAAGGATGTTTTATCTTCACCTTTGACATATTCTATCACACCAAAGCTGGCTGTCAGCACGCTGACTGGAGAGAAATCAGTTAACTCAATCGTTTTGCGAATTCTTTCTGCCAGCATGGATGCACCTTCAATATCGTTGTTTGGTGTTAAAATGACAAATTCTTCACCTCCCCAGCGTGCAAAACTGTCAATATCCCTGATCATATTTTCCACCAGTTGTGCCACATTTACCAGCACACGATCGCCTACATCATGACCGTAGGTGTCATTCACCAATTTGAAGTGATCGATATCAAACATAATGACTGACAGACTTTCCTGGTAGCGGTTAACTCGCCTGATCTCTTCATCCAGGGTTTCGTTAAATTTATAGCGATTATCTATTTTAGTGAGTGGATCGGTTTGAGAAAGGGTTCTCAGTTTCTCTTCGATATCCTCCTTACTTTTGATCTCCTCCTGCAATTTTTCATTTGTTTTTTGAAGGTTGCGAGTTCTTTCATTGACCTGCCATTCCAGATTTTCGGAAAACCGTTCCAGCTTGTTATAATTACTCATGAATTGAATCGCATAGGCAAATGCCTGACTAAATAGAAAAAACCAGAATCCCATGATCGCCAAGGGACCCACGGATACTATCTGCTCATAGTACAGGATATCATTAATGGCAGAGGCAAGCAGAACAAGCCCTCCCAGAAAGATAACCAGGCTTCCCTGCATACTGTTATATATTGCCACCAGAAGCAGATAGGCCATGTAGATACATTGAACCAGCAGCAGTACTTCAAAGGCGGTTAAAAACCGGCTGAAAGTGTGCACCGGTGCCGAAATGATAAAAATCGCATTCAGCAATCCGATACCCAATATTAGAATCAAAATTGGTTTTGTTCTGGGCCTGGGAAAAAGATCATAAATAAAGGCAGCTATCAGCGGAATGGGGAGGGCGAAAGCAGACAGGAAGTCGATTTTAATTTTTATTGACCAGGGCAAGGAAGGGAGCAGGTATGGCAGAATATTCTCTCCATTAACCAGATTCAAAAAAACAATATCAAAACAGATCAGTGAGAATAGAATAGCCGCTCGTTTCTTGTTAAACAACACAGCGATCATGATATACAGGATGGCTGTGAATACCAGGCCTCCGGTTAAAAATGCCTCAAATGAAACATTTTTGATTCTGAGATGCTTAATCTGATGCTTAGGTCCGAACAAGAAACTGTGATCAATTCCGCCAATATGATGCACAAAATTGGATACCTGCATTAAAATTCTGATTTCCGTCTCATATGCCTCCACGACCAGAACGTCTTTGGAAATCGCAGGTTTCATGGTTACGCGGTCTTTTGCCACCACACCTGCCTGATAGACAAGTTTTTCGTTAACCCAGATCATGCACGCATGACTAATCATGGGTACATAAAGCGCATATGGTTTTTCGGATTTTGAAGTTCGAATGGTCAAAGCATACGTCCCATAACCTTCCGGTGTTAAATTTATTCCAGACCTTGTTTCATGTTTCCAGTTTTTGGGGACATAAATATAGTCATCTATTTCTTGACTGTTATTTGGACCGACAAGTCGGTTCCAGACAAATTTCCAGTCTCCATCCAGTTTGACCGGACCATGATTCTCAAAATCCCACTTGTGGAGATCGATATGGCCTCCGATGACCATGGGAGGAACAGGATCAGGGGTGGAGCAGGAGGAGAGGGATATGGCAGCAAGTACTGTCAGAATGTTGGTTTTTAGGGGTTTAGACTGGAAGCTGAAAAATAGGTTGAAGGATTCTAGGAAAAAGGGGGTTAGACTGAAGGCTGAAGCAGGTGTTGATAGGTATTTAGGCTTAAGACTTAAGGCTGAAGTGAGGAATGACAGGTTTTTAGACAGAAGGCTTAAGGCTGAAGTAAGGTTAAAGCTACTCATGGTATTGCTAATTTTTTCTAAGTGATCTGATCAGGCCGTTTAAGACTTTTTCGGTTTCAACCAATAGCTCTTCAACTTGATCATAATGCTTCTTTACATATCCCAGACGTTTGGAAAGGCTAAACTGATAGTTTAACTCTTTCAGTGAGCCATAAGCAATTGAAAGAAATCTGACATAGTCCAGTTGGCTATCTCGTGCACAACCTTCGACAATGTTCGATGGTACTGATACAGCAGCTTTTCTCATTTGGGCTGTTAATCCAAACGTTTCTTGTTTCGGAAATTCAGCAGTTATCTTGTAAATTAGAATTGCAACCTCATCTGCTAACTCAAAAGCCCTTAGTTTCCTATGGTCTCGCAAAGCAAATCCTCCATTTGTAAGTAACTTCAGTCTTCAGCCTAAGCTCCTTCTACCTAATATCCTTCAGCCTTCAGCCTAAGCCCCTTCTACCTAAATATCCTTCAGCCTAAACCCCTTCTACCTAATATCCTTCAGCCTTCAGCCTAAACCCCTTCTACCTAAATATCCTTCAGCCTTACCACCTTCAACCTAATGATTAAAATGAAACGGAGATCTCCCCAAGGGCCATTCGA
>JAKSDL010000177.1 GCA_022360105.1 Pseudomonadota bacterium | reverse complement strand
TGTAATTCGCGTCGAAGCTCTGAACGTTTACAGAGGATTGATGGAAATTGCTCACAATTAATGCAGATATGCGATTTAACCGTGCCCCAAAATCTGTGCTTTGGTGTTTATATCAGTGCCTGCCACCGCTGATATGAATCTAAAAAATAATTGTGGCTGAAAATATTAAAAACAGGAGGTTAAATGAAATAATAATTTTTTCATGATTGATAAAATTTCAGTTAGATTAATTTAAAAACTGAAACGAGGAAACTTGTGATCCATATCGTCAAGTGTTGTGCTACCTGACCTACCAGCTCGTTTTTTCACGTCTGACAGCCCGAAAAAACAAACGATAATTATTTTTCTTAAGGAGACACATGTCAGCAGATACGGATAAAACAAGAGCAGCACTGCAGAGTATTCTCAGTTTCATTGAGAAAGAACCGTCATATGTAGCTATCACAAATCGTTTCGACATAAATCTCGCCGACACGTTTACCGCGTGCCAAAAAACCTACTCAGATGCAAAAATCCTAGGCCAAGATTTGGCCGATCTATTCGCCACCTGGAATCAAATTCAACCAAGAGCGCCTGATGTATTGGCAGAGATTCTGATTCGCAGCATGGTCCTGAAAATTGAAACGACTTCAGAGGAACTTGATCGCCTTAAACAGGATTCCAGCAAATTAAACGTTGCCGCCAATGAAGTGATTGGAGATTTGAGTACAGTCTCTCGACGGTTGCATGCTCAACTGGAGACAGAACAAGAAGAGACTCGGCGTCTTGAATCGGAGCTGAATGCCACCTCTAATGAAATCAATCACATCAACCATGAATTGAGCGGATCAAGTGGGTTCTGGCAAGGGTTCCTGACCGGAATTACGGCCGGTATTTATTCAGGTCTTCGAGACAAACTCAGCAAACAAAAAGCATTGCGAAGCCAGTATAATTGCCAGTTGCAGCAGCTCAACCAAAAATCTCTGCAAACTCAGCAGGACATACAAACCATTAACCAAATAGATCCAGCTTTAAGTTCGGTTAATAGTTTGGATACCAGTATCGTAGCCTTGGAAAACACGATGCAGTCACTTATGGCGCTTGCAAAACAAACAGAACATGATGGCGAGCACATCATCGGCCAGGAAAATGGAAAGGTTGCTGAATTCTACCACAAGCGATTCGAGAATGATATGAATGCGTTACTTGAGTGGCAGAACGTCTTTCCTACTTAGTTCTTGGGCCGGCAGGAACAGCTTTTGGTTTCACTCACTTACATTTTCATAATTTTAACAGGGGACAAAAATGACCGACCAAAACGATCAACCGAGCCTGGAGAAGCTCAACAACGCACTTGATGCACTTAATGACTACCTGAATGGATCTAACGACGATATTCCTACCTTACGAGGAAACTGGGTCTATCTGCAGATTTATGCCACATGTTGCTTGCGTTTGCCCAATACGGCCGGCGCACTGCAGGCGACTTTGGACCTTACGCCCAGCCAGGCCGCCGGTTACAGTTGGTTTAATGCCATGTACGAAGCTTACGATATACTTGACAAGGCCGGCAAGTTTTTCTTCAGCGATGTTTTTGATAAAATGACCTCTTTAGGAAACGGTTTAAAGAGTTACGCAACGGATGTCGCCGGTCAAGACAGTACGTTTACGCTGATTAGCTCGCTTGTGAAACCAACGGACGGCAGCAAGGCAGATCCGGAAGCCGCCCTCGATATTCTTTCCGATCTCAAGACTACCGCCGCTAACAATGCTACTTTGGCAGGCCAGATCAAGACCAATTTGGCCACGTACAAAACCAAGCTGGTCAATGCCCAAAGCAGCATGACATCTGTCAAAACAGATGTAGACGATGATAACAGGACGTCCGAAGCGACGATCAAAAAACTTTCGGGTGATGAGAATGTTATGGGCTCTATCGCACAATTGCGGGCCATGTTGGA
Organism: Pseudomonadota bacterium; assembly: GCA_022360105.1. Next base: position 3,039 of record JAKSDL010000177.1, on the reverse strand, counting down.
TACCGACAAGGCGGAATACAAGCATGATGTAATTGTCGCATCCACCACTGTCACGTACGCCTGGGTGTTTCCGTTTGGTACCATTGCGGCTGCTACTGTTGCAGGTATCTATGGCAAGAGAGCTGTCGATATGAAGGACACCATAGACAAACTGGAAGCGCAGATTTCATCGGCAGAACATGAACTGCAGGTTGCCGTTGCAACACAAAATACGGTGACACTTGCCGAGGACAGCCTCAACAGCACGATAAATCACACGAACATTGCCATCGATAAGGTAACACAAGTGCAGAACTCATGGAGTGATATGGCTACCGGGCTGTCATATATCTCTGACAAAGTTTCCTACTCCATCCGGACGGAAGATGGTAAAGAGAAGTTAGCGGCCACAGACGCCGTCGTTTACTTCATGAAAAAAGCCCAAGAGCGATGGACCGAGATACAGCCAACCATTGACCAGATGGTGACAAATCCCTATATCACCGTTTCGCCGGATCCCGTGAATATGGCCGAGTTTGCCAAAGAAGTTGTGGCAGAGGCAGAGAAGTTGGAAAAACCGTCCTAGTATCGAACCTCTTATCACTGCATTCACCGACATTCAAACGGTTCAGTTTGAATGTCGGTCGTCTGTTAACCAATAAAAAGGAACCATACTATGTCATGGAAAACTGTTTATTCAAACAAAAATGTTGTGAAATGGGGACTTCCGGCAAGTGCTTCATTGAACAACCAGGGGTACGCACGCGGACTGGTGCTGACATGGACGGAGATGGAAAAGAACTTCAGGGCCCTCGACCCACCGCCTGATCCTTCGGATCAGATCTGGTACGTGGTTTGTGATGTGCTGATTCTGGATGATAATCCGATAATCAACGATCAACTATACCTCTTCGCTCGGCGCATAGAAATACAAGCGGATATCTCTTTTCTTATCCCCAGCAAAACCACATCAGCTACGATTGTTACCCAGGAGATCATAAAGAACAACGAACCCGCTTCCCTGCAAGCCGCATTTATGCCGGCCAATGAAGCGGATGCCCCCACGAACGTTACCTTGACTCCGTATGCAAACAGAGCGGCAACTATTTTTACGTTAAATACCCCTTCAACTTTGGAAACTGCCGTATGGACATCGTCAAAAAGCATCATCAGCAATTTTGGTGACAATCTGGCCAATGGGGAAACGCTAAGATTAGGCATGGTTACAACCTTCCAGGTTGCAAGCTTGATGGCATCATCTTCTGATCCAGAACTTTTGACGGCACTTTCGGCGTTCAAGATAACGCCATCGGAACTTGCCATTAATCAACTCGAGTGGGTTGCGGCAATTGCGGATGTGGGGGATGCTACCCGTGTGATGGCGGGTCAGGCGCGCACGTTGCTGGGTTGGGTCGTTAAGGAAAATCAAGGTCTGGTCCTGGTACCGCCCTTGGATTTCAGCGTCTATCGCGACGCAGCCAAGGCACGGATGAAAGTCTTACAAACCCTTTCTGCTTCCTATGACAAATGGGTTGACATGAAAAGGGATAACGACAACTGGCTGACTCAGGCCAAATTGACCGTAGCCCTGCAAGAAAACGAAGCCACGTTGCAAACACAATTGGAAGAACGGGCCAGATCAAAACTAAAAATTGCACAGAACGCTGAATCTGAAGCAGCTTCCCAGTTGCAAGCATTGGAGGCAAGGCTTGTGAATGCCAACTTTGAATTTGAAGCAGGCGTAAAAATATGGAAACGCCACAATGAAATATCGGCTGCTTTCACCCTCGTCCTGGACATTGTAAAATTTGGCGTTGCGATAGGTAAACTGGTGGCAATGGTTGCTGTACCGGGTGCAGGCGAAACGGGAGCTGCGTCAGGAGCGGGCGAGGCGGGTGCGTCAGCAGGTGCGGGCGAGGCAAGTGCCGCTTCAAAATCAGTCTCGTCTCAGTTGGATAAGGTAACAGATCTGGCTGGACCCATCGGTGAAGCGGGTGGCGCGGCCGTCGCTATTGTAGGTGATGTAAACAAAATCATCGACATTGGAAAAACAGCGGATGCCATGAATACCATGGCAGATGACACCTTAAAAAAAGTCGATAGTGCGTTGGATCAAACATTCACGGTATCCCCCCTGAAAGGACTGGATACGGTTACAGGCGGTAAGCAGGTGTGGGAATCCTTAGAGGTGACCATGGATGACGTTTTCTCCATGAAAAACGAGCTGTTGAACGACATCTATGGCGGACCCGAATTTCGAGTGGCATTCCGGCAACTGGTCATTGGTGGTGAGGCTTATTGCTCTGCCCGCTTAGCCGTAGCAGAAGCAAGCAACAATCTTGCCGAAGCAAAACTGCAAACGGATGCTGCAGAAAGAAGTGTCGATCTGGCTAAAAATACTCAAAAAGAATTCGAAGCCAACGAGGCGCTCTATGAGCAGTTGCAGCAAGATGCCTTCGGACGGATACTGGATGCTAAACGGGCAGTTTACCTCCAATTGGAACAGTATCAACAAGCCAGTTATTACTTCACCCTGAGCAAATCCCAAAATGTAATGCCCAGTATCACCGCACCTGTTCGTGATTTTATTGATGAAAGCGCAAAAATCAGCGGCCTTGAACTGATTCTCGGAGAACTAAACCCCATCCCGCAAACATTGCATCCTATGGCCATCGATCTGCCAATCAATGACAATGAGCGTGTCGGTGATGCAATTGTGGTACAGATTGACGTAACAAACGCAGTTTTCAAACCGTACGCCAGAATTCGCATTGATAAAATCGAAATAGCCTTGTTGGATAAAAGTGATCAGCCCATTCTGGTCGATGCTGTTATAATCGGCACAAGCGGTACTTATCGTGATATTGTACCAGCGGGTGGAACGGCCCTTTTCTCCGGCAATCCATTCATTCGTACAATTACGTACGACAAGGAAGGAAAAGTTATTCTTGATAGTAACGTTTATGCTCGTTTTGCAGATGTAATATTCAAACCGACCCCATTCACAACCTGGACATTCAAATTAGCGGATGACGCAACGGTGAACAAGGTAGCGAAATT
>JAKSDL010000714.1 GCA_022360105.1 Pseudomonadota bacterium | reverse complement strand
TCGGTGCAGAAATAGTGAGCCCAGACAAACAGGTGGTGGCAGGCAGTGACAACAAGTCCCAGCGAACTCAGCCATAACAAGCCCGCATGATAGAGTCCAAACAGGGCAACCGAATACATAACGTTGGGTACATATTTGTACATGCCTTTTTTTTCAAACCCCTTTTGTCTGTATTCAGGAAGAAAATGGTCTGCGCCGGCGGCACGGGCAAAGCCGAAATAAACGGTTGCGCTATACAAAGCCCATATAATTGGGGGTGTGGTAATTACAATAATCGCGATCGACAGCATCGGTGAAAGTGGCAGAGTCGCCCTGGTCGAGATACAGATGGGGATTAGCATAACAAACCTGGTTAATCCCAAAACACCATAACCAATTTGGTGGATGACAAAACCGGCCTTACCAAAAGTCCTGTTAACCCAGCCGCCATGAAGCTCCATCCTCCAGAAAAAAGCAACCCAAAACTGAAACAACCCCGCAAAAATCCAGGACCAGGTTACCCATCCAATAGTGGAAAGCCCCCAAGCTTGACCGTAACCAATCTGCAAATTTTTAATCGCCCAAAACTGAATCGCACCTAAAACAACATAAGCCAAAATGTGAAAGGCCTGCATTTCTATTCTCTTTCGCCAGATCTGATCCATAAAACAATCCCTGGGTCTTTAAAATTAACGGTTTAGGATACTTTTCCTCTCATGTTATCAAAACGAAAGTTCCGGTTCCACATTGTTGGGAAGAGCATTTTGGTGAATTTGACGAATGGAATAAGGATTGGAATAGAAAATTTTGTAAAGAATCTCTGGTAGGGTCTGAAAGATTCTTAACTGCTGGATTATGTCATAACGCCAGTTGATGGATCCGCTTCGCTTGATCCACCCTACAACTGTTCAGGATAAAGCTCTACCGAAATTTGGGTAGCACAATAGAATTGGACAATGAATGGTTACTTAAAGTAAAGCCTGCTGGCGGGGTTGCTGAATTTGCGAGACTCGCAGCAAATAACCCGCCCTACGGTTAGAGCGACACACGAAAAACAAGTTTAGATAAATATCGAGAGATCGGTTCTGTCTTTAAACTTTATTGATCATGTCCCTGATTTTATTGGGATTGGTTCCGATTAACAAATCGGTCTGCTCACCATTATTGAACATCATAAAAGTCGGCATACTCTTTATACCGTAGTTCACAGCCAGGGTTGGGTTTTTGTCCGTCTCGATTTTCACAAAGGTAATTTTATCGGTATGTTCAGCTGCCAGTTCTTCAATAAACGGCTCGATGGTTTTACAGGGACCGCACCATTCCGCAGAAAAATCCACGAATACGGGCTTTTGATTGTTCAACACTTTCTCATCAAAATCAGAATCAGTTACCAACATGACATGTTTCATTCACGACTCCTTGGTTGTAGCGAATTGCTTGCGATATAAATATAACTTTGTACCGGTAATCTTGATCGGTACCGGTTTAAACTTGGCAGGATATAGATAACATGGGGTTGTAGGGTAAGACAAGTTTTTCAAACCAACAGCTCACCAATGCTCACAACCTGGGTTTTTGAAGAATTTTGATCATAAAATTCAAATTATCGTTTTTTCACAATCAATTCCATTATCATCTAACACATTCATTCTATTGGTTGTTTTTTTACAAAATTAAACGCATAATCAGAGCCCGTTCTTTGAAAAAAAACACAAAAATAAGCTCTAAATTATCAATAGCTTATCGACCATCATTGGTAATGGATCGATTCTTCATTGGACCCAGTTCACATGTGTACTAAAATATCAGATACAAAATTTAACTTGTAAAAATCGGCCCAGGAAAAACGATGAAGAAAAACAATAAACCGGATCAGGAAAATTCAACCAAGGCAAAAGGCCCAAAAGTGACCGTTATGGGTTCATCAATCGTTTATAGAGATGATGATGCAAACAAAAGCACCCGATTTACAACGCTATACGGTCCCAACTCACCCGGTTTAAAGCCCCCGCCTTCCATTTCCAGCGACGGTTTTTTTGCCTACACTCATCCGCAATATGAAGATCGTCCGAGACGCCTCGATCTGATGTCCAACCGCCTGAACAAAGTTGAACTAAAAGTCAACGGAATTTCCAGCAGTCTTTGCGATATCAGCAACACCGGTTTTTCATATGCCAAGCGTCTTTCAAAAGTTCCCGGGGACTACTACCACATCAAAAAGATAGTAGCTAATTCTCAAAGGCAGCTGGTGGGGCAAAAAATCGATGCTTCTTTTCAATCCGTTGAAGAAAAGGCTGTGAAGGTAGTCAATATTTCCGGGACTGTTCGAAACGTGAGACTTGTTTATGGTCTGCTCCTGAACGAAGCAGAATTGGAATTCAAAAAATTTCTTTATCGAAAAACAATCACTCGCAATAACGACAAATTCGATTCTTATAAGAAGCTTGAATATTTGATGGATCTTGTTAACGAGGAGATCCAAAACGGAAGTTGGAGTGACGAACTTGCTGTTTCTGTTAACACAACCATTCTCAACATGATGTTGGAGATCGGCGCTACAGAAGACGCAGTAGACAAAATGTATGAGAATTATAATGCCAGGCCGCGTTTTATCAGGTTTGGTATCAAGATTGACTCAAAGGAACAGGCAGAACAGCTCGAAAACCTGACACGAAGTATTTCATCGGTTTATAAGCAAAAGATAGAAGAAGAGAAACAGGCCCTTAAAGATGCCATTGAGGCTAAGAAGGCAGAATTGGTCCCCCCACAGATTCCCATCGATTTTGACTTCAATTTCCAAAAGTTTCTTCTGAAATCCTGGTACGGTTGTCTTGCCCGATTTGGATTGGATTATCGGACAGAAAAGCTAAAATCGATTAATCATAACCTCGCCAAACACCTCAAAACAGAGGCCAGGGCTTTTGAGGATGCTTTGAACCGCTTGCCGGATAAAAAGCCGGGTCAAATGAATCTGAAAGCAACAGAACTGCTGATTACAGAAGGTATTCTGCGGGGACTTGATAAAAAGCAGGATAATAGTTTTGAAAATATAGAGGCAGACATTCGTGTTATCGTGAATAGAACCTTTGAACTCTGTATTCGAGAATTCATCAACAAACTACAGGATTAACCGTACTTTGGGTCATTCACCCGAGTTGAATGACTCGTATCCCACCGGCATGAATAAAAAGCTCATCGTTACTGGCTTTGTCAACAAGTATTTGATCCGGGAGTTATTGAGGATAGGTACACCGGCAAATTTCGGATCATTTATCAATTTGCCAAAGTCCAATTAGGCTCTTCAAGATACACGTGATTCCACTTCCCACCAAAGTATGGATTCGTTCCATGTGCCAACGCTATATTACTTTTGTGACTTACCATTGAATACAGCTTTACAAATCCCAAAGGATTCAGCTTTCAATCATATTTGATTTTGCATATGATAGATCGAAAGGCCGGACTTAAAACAGCCTTTGACTCGTATCCATCTACTTTGAGAGCAAAAATCGAAACTTGTTTGAAATAGAACCTGCCATGTCTGCACCATTTACCCATCTTCACTTTCATTCTCACTATTCACTGCTTGACGGTGCCATCAAAGTAAAAGGTCTGGGGCCTTATCTCAACGATCTTGGTTATAAGAGCTGTGCAATTACCGATCATGGCAATCTGCATGGAATTGTGGAATTTGAAAAGGATTTAAAAAAAGCCGGAATCAAGCCGATCATCGGCATGGAAGCCTACATAGCCCGAGTGAATCGTTTTCACAGGACTTATTCCAAACCTGGACCCAACGCCTTTCACACTGTTTTGCTCTGCCAGAATCGAGTCGGATACAACAACCTGATCAAGCTTAGCAGCATTGGTTACAGCGAAGGCAAATACTACGGAAAACCAAGGATTGATAGAGAAGCTCTGGAAGAGCATAACGAAGGATTGATTGCCCTTTCAGCCTGTTTGCAAGGAGAGGTGGCTCGCAGGCTGCTCAATGGTGAGACAGACGATGCGAGGACAACGGCACAATGGTACAAAGAGGTGTTTGACGGTCGCTACTACATTGAATTACAAAACAACGGACTGTCCGACCAGGATAAAGTAAACTCTCAATTAATTGAACTGGCAAAAGAACTGGAAATCCCTTTGATCGGGACGTGTGATTGCCACTACAAAACAAAGGAAGAGGCCGAAGCTCAATATATTCTGCAACTCATGGGCTGGCAGCAGAAAGTGACTGATCCCGATGTGAAACAATTAAATACGGATCAGTTATACATTAAAAATCCGGATGAAATCGCCGAGGCGTTTAAGGATCTGCCTGACGCTTGTATCTCCAATTCACAGGTTATTGCTGACCAGTGCGAACTGGATCTGGATAATAAGAAACTCTACCTGCCTGAATACCCTGTTGAAGAAGGGAAATCCCTGGACCAGGAGTTGATCGATCAATCAAAAGCCGGATTGGTGAGTCGTTTTGATTATTTGAGAAAACTTTATGGTTGGACGCCTGAACAGGAAGCAGGGCAAAAAGGTATTTACGAAGAACGTCTGGATTTTGAATTGGAAGTCATCAACCAGATGGGCTTTCCTGGTTACTTCCTGATTGTGTCTGACTTTATTAGATGGGCAAAAAAGGAACACATTCCCGTAGGCCCGGGTCGTGGCTCCGGAGCAGGTTCTCTGGTGGCTTATGCCCTTGAGATCACGGATCTTGATCCAATAAAATATGACCTGCTGTTTGAGCGCTTTCTCAATCCCGAGCGGGTGAGTATGCCTGACTTCGATATCGATTTCGAAGTTGAAGGACGAGAACGCGTGATCGATTATGTAAAACAAAAATATGGAGATAAAAACGTCTGCCAGATCTCGGCGATTGGTTCGCTTAAAGCGAAAGGTGCTATCAGGGGTGTAGCTCGTGTACTGGATATACCGTTTGCCGAGGCGGATAAAATAGCCAAATTAGTACCGGACGATCTGGGTATCACCCTGACCAAGGTGATGGAGTCGGAGCCCAAACTTAAGGAAATGGCCACCGGTGGTACTGAAGTCGAGCAAAAACTGATTAAAATTGCGTTGGCACTGGAAGGAATGAACAACAACCTTTCCACCCACGCTGCCGGAGTCATTATTATGGATTCCGCCATCACGGAAGTGATGCCGACCTGCACCCCCACCAAGGGTGATGGCATTCAGTCACAATTCACCATGAAATACGCGGAGGATCAGGGAGCGGTAAAGTTCGATTTTTTGGGCCTGCGTAACCTGACCATCATCGACAAAACAGTTGAACTGATCAACAAAAGGCAATCGGAAGATCCGTTGGATATCTCCCTGATTCCCATGGATGACGCCGAGACATTTAAATTATTGTGTCGTGGAGACACGACCGGTGTTTTCCAGCTGGAATCGGAAGGGATGAAAACCTTAATCCGCAAGCTCAAACCGGATTGTTTTGAGGATATTATTGCACTGGTGGCTTTGTACCGACCGGGGCCGCTTGGCTCAGGTATGGTAGATGACTATGTGGAGCGGAAACATGGTCGGCAAAAAGCAAGTTATCCTCATCCCCTGATGGAATCCGTCCTGGAGGAAACATACGGCGTGATGGTTTACCAAGAGCAAGTTATGCGAACGGTGCAGGTCCTGGCTGACTTTTCACTGGGCGGAGCAGATATCTTGCGGCGAGCTATTGGAAAAAAAATTCCTGAAGTGATGCAGGAACAGCGGGATACCTTTAAAAAAGGTTGTGCAAAAAATGATATCGACGCTGAAAAGGCTGATTATATTTTTGATTTAATTGATAAATTTGCCGGATATGGGTTTAATAAATCCCATTCCGCTGCCTATGCCCTGATCAGTTACCAGACTGCCTGGTTGAAAGCCAATTATCCCGTGGATTTCATGGCGGCGCTATTAACCATTGAAAGAAACAAACCTGAAAGTATCGTAAAGCTGATCAGCGAATGCCAGGACATGAACATTCCTGTGCTACCGCCTGATATCAATGAAAGCGATTTGATCTTCACAGCCAGCAAAGGCAGGATTCGATTCGGATTGAATGCCATTAAGAATGTTGGTGAAACAGCATTAAAAAGTATTCTCCAGGCCAGAGGGGAATGCGAAAGATTTGAAACCCTGGTTGATGTGTTCAGCCGGATCGACACCTCCAAGGTAAATTCAAGAGTGTTGGAAGCCCTGGTTAAGGCCGGTGTATTTGATTCCCTGGAAATCAACCGCAGATGTATCCTGGAAGGACTGGATCAGATTCTGACTCTTGCCAACGCCGAGAAATCGATGATTCGCGAAAACCAGGTTTCCTTTTTTGATTTGCTTTCTGACGATGAAATTGAGAAAAGCCGCACCAAAATTGAACTTCCGAATGTACCGGACTGGAAAACCAAAATCAGGCTGAAGTTTGAGAAGGAAGCCCTTGGTTTCTATATCTCAGGTCATCCGTTGCACTCTTATTCAGAAGAAATCAACCACTACACCAAGATTCATCGAACTGTCGATTTAAAAGCGCCAGATAGACGGTTTGGTTTTAAGGAGGTGATTAATATCGCCGGAGTCATTACAACCAAAGTGATCCGCCTGTCTAAAAAGAACAATGAGAAGTGGGCGCTATTGACAGTTGAAGATCTGTGGGGAACCATGGATGTGCTGGTTTTCGCAAAATCCTTCAAAGCGGCGGCCCATATACTGGACGAGGAAGAATTTGATGATCCGGTTCTGATTTCAGGGTATATCAAAAGCGAAGATGATTCCCGCAGGTTGATTGCTCAAACCGTCGAATCCATCCCCGATATTCGGGCCGAGCATTCGACTCATTTAAGGCTGGAGCTACCGGAATCAGCAGAAAAAACTGAAGTTGAAGCGATAAAACAGATCATGGAAAGATACCCTGGCGAATGTTATGTGGATCTTTCCCTTAAATCGGAAAATAATTGTCGAGTGGATATCGAATTACCGGAAAGGATTTGCCCTACAGAAGAGTTCGTCAGCGATCTGGAAGAAGTACTCCCGCTGGATAACTTAAACTTCCTTTACAACGAAACGGACGATATGCAACCCGTCCAACAGGAAATCTAACCCGTATCTAGTCTACCTCATGCTAACAGCTAATTGCGCCTGGTGTAACAAAGCAACTATCTTGTCAAATGACCACAAAGCAGTTGCAAATGTTTCCCAACACATTTGCCCTAATTGTCTGATATCATTATTACCTAAAATACTGATCCCGGAAAAGGACTTGATTGGCAGATCAACCCCGGGCGAAGAACGCAGAAGGCATGAAAGACACCCTGTCATGACCAATGTTTACCTGTCATCAGCATCCAAGGAAAAGAAAAGTGTAAAAATCCTGATCCTGGATATCAGTGAAATGGGTATGAAAATCCAGATTGATGAAAAACTGGAACACAATGAGGAAATTACCCTGGGAATCGTAGGAGAGGATGTCATTTACAAAGCGATTTGCCTGGTCAAACATGTTGAACCGGCCCAGGATGGGAAAACCGAAAGCTTCAAGGTTGGAACACAATTAACAGGCATTCACCAGGATCTTAGAACACGCTGATTAAAGAACCATCACCCCTTGAAATACCTGCTTCAATTGGATGATCAGGCTTTCCAGCGCCAGCACTTTACCGGCATTAGCTTTCACTGCCAGCTCAGTCTCAATCACAAGATCAAATGCCTGGTTCAATTGCTCCTGGTTAGCGTGAATGGCAGAGACATCGATTTCGTCAATCAAATCCCTGTTTGACATTTGTTCTTGTTTTCCCATTTTGAGATACAAAAAGTCTTTCAACCAGGTAGCACTGAACTCCAGAAAGTATTCATGCAGATCTTTTTTCACCCATTGTTCGACCTGGGTTGCATGAGCAACCATATTTTCCAAAGTCAAACTGCAAAGCATGTTCAACACCTGTCTGCGCATGGTATTTAACACAGCTACTTTGTCGATAAAATCCTTGCGGATTCGACCTCTGGAATAGTTGATGATAAAACCTATCTCATTGGTATTGATATCGAATCGCTCAGATATAATTTGCTTTAAAACCTCCTGGGAAAGTGGCGAGAAGGACACTTTCTGGCACCGGGACAGGATAGTTTCCAGCAACATGTTTTCTTCCGAGGTAGTCAAAACCATCAAGGTATCCAGTGGTGGTTCCTCAAGAATTTTCAGAAAACTGTTGGCAGACTCCTGGTTGAGGCGATCCGCCTCCTGAATTAAGACCACTCGCTTGGTCGCATAAGCCGGTTTCAGGCTTAACCGGGAAATCAGCTCCTGAATCTGGGCTATTCGAATAAACTGACCATTGCGCTTCACCAGATGAAAATCCGGGTGTTTGCCGGAATCAAACAAGCGGCAGTTATCGCAGGTATGGCAGAGATTGTGTGTATCACAGTTCAGCAATTGAGCGAATTCACGGACCAAGGAGCTTTTCCCGATCCCGTTTTCCCCGAGAAAAAGATAAGCAGAAGGAACCCTGTTAAGCTCAAAGGCGTTGGACAGGTATTCTTTTACTTTGTCATGACCGTAAATTCCGGAGAAGTTCATGTTGTCTTCCCCAATCTTTTCAGAACTATCTGAACAACTTCTTCCTGAATGCTTTCTATATTACCTTCAGCATCGACAATTACAAATCGTTGCGGTTCATTCTCCGCAAATGATTTGTAGGCCAAGCGAACGCGATCAAAGAAATCAACATCCTCCTGCTCCAGTCTGCAATTTTCCTGATTCAACGTTTTGTTTCGTTCCTCCAACCTGTTTTGGGAAGTTTCCACTGTTATATCAAAATAGAGGGTCAGATCGGGTACTCGGATGAACTTATCTTCTATCGGTTTTAGCCAGGAAAGATCCCGCTGTCTGCCAGCCCCTTGATATGCCGCGGCAGTATCATGGTATCTATCGCAAAGCACTATTTTTTGTTCTTTCAGGGCTGGTTCAATGACCTGTTGGATATGCTGAAGTCGGTCTGCAACGTAAAGCAAAACCTCCGTTTCCGGAATCATTTCCGTATTGGCCGGATCGAGTAGAATTTTGCGAATGGCTTGCCCGATAGACGTTCCTCCGGGCTGACGTGCTTTGATAAAATCGAGTCCTTCTTTTTCCAGCCTTTCTGCCAGAAGTTCCATCTGGGTCGACTTGCCACAAGCATCGATCCCTTCGAATGTGATTAGCATTTAATGATTATTGAAGATTTTTATTAAATGGGTCGGAAAATTTAAGCTATGGCAAGCTTTTCAACGTCATCCAAATTAACTTTCTGCCTGGCAACCCAAAGATTATTTGCTTTGCATAGCCATCCAACTTTCTGGCGATCTTCCCAATGTTTTTGATAATCGCAAAGCCATTTCAGAACTAATATTACTCTGCTCAATTATAGGGCACATTGCGCAATACGCACCAGTGATTTTGGCCCCAACTCAATTTGAAAACAAGATCATTTGCTAAGCTGCTAAATTTCAAGCCACCCTCTGAATATCAGCACCCAATGCATTTAACCTTTCGTCAATACGGGCATAACCTCTGTCGATTTGTTGAATGTTTTGGATTTCGCTGGTTCCTTCGGCACAAAGAGCGGCAATTAACAATGCCATCCCGGCACGAATATCCGGACTGGAGAGCTGCGTAGCAGTCAATCTGGCAGGTCCGACGACCACAGCACGATGAGGATCACATAAGACAATTTTTGCTCCCATGCGTAGCAACCCATCAATCCAGAATAGTCTGCTTTCAAACAGCTTTTCAAAAATCAGCACCGTTCCGTTACACTGGGTGGCGACAACCGTCATAATACTCGTTAAATCCGCCGGAAAGCCGGGCCAGGGGGCATCATCGATTTTCGGAATCGACTGATCGATATCGCTTTGAATAACCAGTTCCTGGTTTGCAGGAACCAATAGACTGCTTCCATTAATTTCTGTTTTTACTCCCAGTTTCTCAAAAAAGTGGAGAATCAATCCCAGGTTTTCCACTCCGGCATTTTCAATGGTTAGTTCACTGTTGGTAACGGCCGCCAAACCTATCAAAGATCCCACTTCGGTATGATCCGATTTAATGGTGTGCTCACAACCGTTGAGTTTATCAACACCTTCAATAGTCAGCCGGTTGCTGCCTATGCCCTGAATATTTGCCCCCATGGCGTTTAGCAGGTTGCATAGACCTTGAACATGAGGTTCGCAGGCTGCGTTGTATAACGTGGTGACTCCCTCGGCCAACACGGCTGCCATGATGATATTCTCAGTGGCCATGACGCTGGCTTCATCCAGTAAAATGTCTGCACCCTTGAGTGAATTAGCATTGACATTGAAGCATCCCTGCTCCCTGCTGATTTCAGCTCCCAATTGCTCCAGGGCAATGATATGGGTATCAAGTCTTCTTCGACCGATAGAGTCTCCACCGGGAATATAAACTTTTGCATTTTTAAATCGATGCAGCAGGGGGGAGATTAAAAGAAATGATCCGCGAATCGATTCGGAAAGTTGCTTATTGGGATTGGATGTAATTAGATTTGAAGAATCGAATTGATATGAGTTATCTCCTTTGAAGGTTATGGTTACTCCCAGCTCCTCCAGGATGGATTTCATACTACCGATATCTCCTATATTCGGAATATTGTGAATGGTTACCGGCTCTTCTGTTAACAAAATAGCGGCTAATACAGGCAACGCTTCGTTTTTATTTCCTGAAGGGACAATGCTGCCCTGCAGTTTGTTTCCACCATTCACTATAAACTGGCTCATATCCAACTCCCGGATGATATTTAAATGATTGAAATGTATATTATTTAGTTTGTCGTGGATAATTGACTTTGAAGATGTGTCGCTGGACTTTTAGATCAGCAGTGGTGAGCCTCCTTTCAGAAAGAGTCACAATCGAAAAGTCTATGATTTTTTTAATTTAACAGACGAAATGTCACACTTATCCCTCCGATCCATGCTGCAAGCCTTGCATCTCATGATCCGGAGTCCATTAATTATTTGCAAATGGATTCCGGGTCAAGCCCGGAATGACAAGGAATCAAATTCTCTGCACTGAGAACAGAATGTTGTATTGCGACAATGTCTGTTCGCTTAACCACCCTGCAAAGCTTAATTCTAAACCCTTATAGGTCTTCTTTTGGAACCCCAATTGCCGTGTGTGGAAGCAAATCTCCCTGCGATTTTGGTTCCACAGTGAATGCAGTTGGCGTTGGCGTCTAATCGATAGAAAGTCAAATTATACCAATCTCTTTCAATTAAAGGTTTCCCACAGCTTTTGCAATAGGTTGTGTCACCAGGCGAGTAATAAACATTGCCTGTGTAAACATAAAAAAGTCCTTGATCCAGGGCGATATTGCGTGCTGTCACCACGGTGTCTAGTGACGTGGCAGACTTTTCCCTCATTTTAAAATCAGGATGAAACGCGGAAAAGTGGATGGGAGTCTCCGGTCCCAGTTCGTTTACCACCCATTGAGAAAGCTCCGTCAGTTCCTTTTCACTATCGTTTTCTCCCGGAATAATCAGGGTGGTTAACTCAATCCAGACCTTTGTCTCCTTTTTCAGGTAAACCAGCGTATCGAGAACCGTTTGTAAATCTCCTCCGGTCAATGTTTTATAAAACTCATTCGTGAAGGCTTTTAGATCTACGTTAGCAGCATCGATAAAAGAAAAAAAATCCTTCCTGGCCTGTTTCCAGATATAAGCATTGGTAACGGCTACCACTTTGATATCCAGTTCATGGCAAGCCTGGGCGACATCTCTGCCATATTCAAGAAAGATAACCGGATCATTGTAGGTCAGAGCAACACTGGAGCACCCATAATCCTTGGCAGCCTGGGCAATGGCCATGGGGGATGCTTTGTCAGTCATCCGATCAAAATCTTTTGAAGCAGCAAGATCCCAATTCTGACAAAATTTACAGGAGAGATTACATCCGGCGGTGCCAAAGGAAAGGATGGGAGAACCGGGATAGAAATGATTCAGGGGCTTTTTCTCCACCGGATCGATACAAAATCCGCTACTTCGACCGTACGTGGTTAAAATCATCTGCGAGCCGATTCGCTGCCTGACAAAACACAAACCACGCTGTCCATCCTTTAACCTACAAGCCCTGGGGCAAACTTCGCATTCGATCCTGCCATCCGATCCCAGATGCCAATAGTCAGCTCGAAAAGAATCCATAATATTATCCCGAAAGAAATGCTTACTTAGACCATATTTTTACGCAAACAAGAATAACCTCATCTTAGTCTGCTGCCGGTGATTTCGCAATTGGGAAGATGGATTGATATTTGAATTAACAGGGAAAAGGAAATTAGGATGGGTATTGTTTCAACTCAGAGGTGGATTCGTCGTTTTGTTAGGCTCTGTCAGATCCTTCACGTTCGTTCAGGATGACAGACAATCTATGCCCGTATAGTTGAATAAAGTTGGGGTTATCATCCCCAACTTTTTTCGGACATTACTTCTCTGCCATATGAGGATATTTGAAATCCGTAGGCGGAACAAACGTTTCCTTGATGGCCCTTGGGCTCACCCATCGCAAAAGATTCAGGACACTTCCCGCCTTATCATTGGTCCCACTTGCCCGGGCGCCACCGAATGGCTGTTGACCGACCACTGCGCCAGTAGGTTTGTCGTTAATATAAAAGTTACCGGCTGCATTTTCCAATCGATCCGCAGCCTTGGCCAATGCAAGTCTATCTTTTCCAAATATGGAGCCTGTTAAAGCGTAAGGACTGGTTTCATCCAGAAGATCCAATGTGGCTTCGACATCGCTATCTTTGTAAACATAAATAGTCAGAATCGGACCGAAGATCTCTTCTTCCATCGATTTAAACTTGGGATTGCTGGTCAGGATCACGGTAGGCTGTACAAAATACCCCTTGGAATCATCATATTCGCCACCGGCAACAATCTCAGCGTCATCGGCTTTCCTGGCATAATCGATGTAGGAAGCGATGTTATCAAATGACGCCTTGTCGATCACTGCAGCCATAAAGGTATCAAAATCGCAGACATCACCCACTTTGATTTCAGCAATCATTTGCTTTAAATCGTTTTGTACCTGCGGCCAAATTGATTCGGGAATATAGGCACGACTGGCGGCAGAGCACTTCTGGCCCTGGTACTCATAAGCTCCCCTGATCAAAGCAACCGAAAGAGATCTGACATCAGAATCCGGGTGGGCGAATACAAAATCCTTTCCACCGGTTTCACCTACAATGCGAGGATATGTCTTGTAGAGTCCCTTACTCAGGTTTTCACCGATTGTCTTCCACATGGAATTGAAAGTAGCGGTTGATCCGGTAAAATGGATGCCTGAGAAATAAGGACTGGCCAATACGGGATCACCAACTGTTCGACCTTTACCCGGAACGAAATTAATTACACCATCGGGAAGTCCGGCTTCCTTAAACAGCTCCATTAAATAATAGTTACTGAGCACTGCCGTACTGGATGGTTTCCAGACACAAACATTGCCCATAAGCGCTGGCGCAGTGGGAAGGTTACCGCCAATTGCAGTAAAGTTGAATGGGGTTACGGCAAAGACAAATCCTTCCAATGGTCTATAGGTTGAACGATTCCACATTCCAGCAGGACTGACAGGAGGCTGATTCTTATAGACATCCATCATGTAGGCAACATTGAATCTCCAGAAGTCTGCCAACTCGCAAGCTGCTTCAATTTCCGATTGGAAAACGTTTTTGCTCTGCCCCAGCATGGTCGAAGCATTCAAGACATCGCGGTAAGGTCCGGTTAAAAGATCGGCAGCTTTTAAGAATATGGAGGCACGGTCTTCAGGAGTAGTTTTGCACCAGGTTTTACTGGCTTCCAAAGCACAATCGATCGCCTGATTGATCTCTTTTTCCCCGGCCTGATGAAATGACCCTAATTTTAGTGAAAGATCATGGGGTGCTTTGATATCTACTGTATTTCCTGATTTGACGGCTTCACCGCCTATGACCAACGGAATTTCAATAGGATTGCTTTTCTGCTTCTCAAGTTCCTTTTTTAATGACACTTTTTCAGTTGATCCGGGCAGATAGGATCTCACATCTTCGTTTTTGGGCTCCGGTACATTAAAAATTCCTAAAGACATATTCTGCCTCCTTTTAGAATGGTTTAACAATTATAAGCGAGTAATCAAACCTTTGGTGATATTTACCATTTTGTTTATCAATATCAGATAGGATGGCCTAAGTATAATTGAAATTATTCATACGAGATATGACTATCTTTCATAATGCAACAGTTTGACATCAAAATCTGCATTTCTTAGCATTGAGGCTCCCTTGGAGAACAATCGCCAGTATGTTAATACAAATCAATGGCGGCTGTTCGGTAATATGACGCAGATAACGTTCACTCGGATAACTCATGCTATTAACTGAATCGCTTGATCATAATATCTATCAGGTTCCTTTAGTTGACTTAAAAACAATTTATCGTTCCACCGGTTATGTAATTAAGGAAGAGAAAACCATTTTGATTGAAACCGGTGCAGCCCCTTCCAACGACATAATCCATAACTCTTTGAAAGAATTGGATATCCAACCTGAACAAGTGGATTACATTGCCGTCACCCATATCCACCTGGATCATGCCGGTGGTGCCGGTTTGTTGATGGAGCAGTGCCCCAATGCCAAACTTTTGGTTCATCAGCGGGGTGCCAAGCATATGGCAGATCCGGAAAAATTGATTGCAGGGGCGCGTCAAGTTTACGGCAATGCCTTTGATTCACTCTTCAAACCAATCCTCCCCATTCCTGCAGAACGAATTAAAGTGATGGAAGATGGAGATACCCTGGATCTTGGTAACAATCGAATTTTGCATTTTCTGGATGCACCCGGACACGCCTTTCATCATCTTGTCGTGAATGATCCGACAAGCAAAGGGCTTTTTTCAGGGGACAACGCCGGCATATTTTTTCGTCAGTTGTATGATGATCAGGGCATTGCCTTTTCCCTGCCTGTCACGGCTCCGACCCAGTTTGTTCCTGAAATCATGGTAAAAACCATGGATCGATTGATCTCATTGAATCCGGAGAGAGTCTATTTTACCCATTATGGTATGGCAGAAAACGGAGTGGCTCTGCTTCAACAGGCTAAAAAACTGGTTAGTTTTTTTGGGGACGATTGTGCCAAGCATTATCAGAAAGAAAGGTCCTTTGAAAAGCTTTTCGAATTTATCAGGGAAAGACTTTATTCTGAGCTGGCTGCTTTGGGAGTAACGGGTGATATCCCGGAAAAGGGGTCGCTGGATAATGATATCAAACTAAATATCCAGGGTGTGATTGCTTATGTAGAGAAACTTGAACGGGGATGAGGATTATAAATGGAATCAATTCTCTTTTGGTTTCCCCAGCTCTATAGAACGATTATAGGCTGCTTCAAATCCTTCTATCAGAATCTGTTTCAGACCTTTGGCATCGAAATGCTTGGTTGCTTCCAACGTAGTTCCGTTGGGTGAGGTTACTTTTCTGCGGAGTTCTTCCGGAGAATCTTTCGATTGGTGCAGCAGGGTTGAAGATCCCAGCAAGGTTTGCGTGGCCAATAAATCGGCCTGTTCTTCATCGAATCCCAGCTTGATAGCTCCTTCTTTCAAGGCTTCCGCCAGGTAAAACACATAGGCCGGACCGCTTCCGGAAATTCCTGTCGCCGCATCGATCATAATCTCCTTTTTAACCCGGAAGGCCTTTCCCATGGTTGAGAGAATTGACTGCGCAATTACATAAGACTTGTCTGAGACCCGTCCATTCCCGCAATAAACAGCCATTCCCTGCTGTATGGCGCAGGGAGTATTAGGCATGCAACGGATAATTTGAGCCTCCGGAAGTTTGTTTTTCAAAACTTCCAAAGTAATCCCAGCCATGATGGAGATAACAAGCGTGTTCTCATCAACTCCAGCGACTATTTCATCCAAAACTTCCGAGGAATCCTGGGGTTTTACAGCAATAATCACCAAATCCTGATTACCGGACAGTTCGCTGAAATGCTCCAGCACACGTGTTCCTTTCTCTTGCAGTTTTTGGGTGTATTGATTTGTATATTTCTCAATAACAGTAAGCTCCTTCGCTGAACAAATACCTTTTTCAATAATGGCATCCGCCAGCACAGAGCCCATGTTTCCGCATCCTACCAAAACAGGTTTTGACATGGTTTATCTCTATGCTTATTGGTGTAACTAGCCGTTTTTCTGTTCGAACTCTTTCATAAAGGAAACAAGTGCTTCGATTCCTTCCATTGGCATAGCGTTGTAGATCGAAGCTCTGGCCCCTCCGACACTACGATGCCCTTTTAATGCTGTTAAACCAACCTCTGTTGCCTGCTTCAGGAAGAGATCCAGCAATTCCTGCGATGGCAAATTGAATGTGACATTCATAATGGAACGATGATCCGGATGCGCATGGCCCTTGTAAAAATCGGTAGCATCCAGATAGTCATACAAAAACGCTGCTTTCTTTTCGTTTATTTGTTGGATTTTTTCCACCCCACCCTCTTCTTTCAGCCATTTCAGAACCAGGTTGATCACATAAATGGCAAAGGTATTGTTGGTATTAGCAAGCGAATGCTTTTCGTCATACAGCTTGTAATGCAGCAATTTAGGGGTATCAGCCGGGGCGTACTCCAGAAGGTCTTCCCGGATGACAACCATGGCAATTCCGGAAGGTCCCAGGTTTTTCTGGGCGCCTGCGAAGATCAATCCAAATTTTGAATAATCCATCTTTCTGGAAAGAATTTCAGAGGTTGCATCTACAACCAGGGGGATATCGCCAGTCTCCGGGAATTCATGCCAGCGAGTTCCGAAGATTGTATTGTTGCTGGTGATATAGACATATGATGCCTCATCATCCAGATCTGCCGGTTTGAATTCAGGAATCCTGTCGTAGTTGGTATCGGAACTGTTTCCTGCAATAACGATGTCGCCGTATTTTTTTGCCTCGGTTGCCGCTACCCTGGCAAAGTTTCCGCTTTCGTAATACAGAGCTCTGCGAGCTGGTTTTCTGCCAATCAGATTAATGGGAATGGCCGAGAATTGCATCTGTGCACCGCCATGTACATATAAAATTCTGTAATTGTCAGGCAGCGACACGACTTCTTTAAACAGCTCATCAGTCTCACAAAGTAAATCATCAAATTCTTTGGAGCGGTGGCTGATTTCGATAACAGAAGATCCCATGTTTTTGAAGTCGAGAAAATCTTCCCGGATTTTCTGAATCACGGGAAAAGGAAGTTTTGCCGGGCCTGCTCCGAAATTATATACTTTTTCTTTCATGAATCTTTCTCGCTTTGGGGGTTATGGTTGGGCAATCAATCCATTCAAATTTAGATTATAGAGATCTTAAGGAGTATATTCCGTCAATGGATTTAATCCTGTCAGCTGTATCCGGCGTGATCGATTTATCCAGATCCAGGATGCTGTATGCGATCTCTCCCCTGCTTTTATTCAACATGTCCAAGACGTTGATATGGTGTTCCGCCAGAATGGGAAGCACCTGTCCCAGCATGTTGGGAACGTTTTTATTGGAAAACGCTATTCGATGGTCGCTGGATCGCTCAAGGATCAATCTTGGGAAATTAACGGAATTGATGATGTTTCCGTTTTCGATGAAATCGATTAGTTGATCCGCAGCCATAGTAGCACAATTTTCCTCTGCTTCTTTGGTACTGGCTCCAATATGAGGCATCAAAATAATATCTTCCCTGCCCATCAAGACCGGATGAGGAAAATCGGTGATAAACCTTGAAAGCAGCCCTGCATCCAATGCCTTGACAACAGCATTCGGCTCTACAATGCCTTCCCTGGAGAAGTTCAATAACCTGGCACCTTTCTTCACAAACTGGAGAGACTCCTCGTTGATCATATACTTGGTGGATTCCAGCATGGGAATATGCAGGGTAATGAAATCCGATTTTGCCAAGAGTGAAGGCAGATTCTCGATCCGCTCAACCGAATTTGGCAATCTCCAGGC
Source organism: Pseudomonadota bacterium (assembly GCA_022360105.1). The sequence continues at coordinate 19,487 of JAKSDL010000714.1, read as the reverse complement.
AGATTCTACGGAGATACTGGGATCATATCCCAATACATTCATTCCCATTCCCATCGCCATTTCAGCCACTTTGGAACCAATAGCACCCAATCCGACAATTCCCAGGGTGTTATTAATAATCTCGCTACCTGCAAAGTTCTTTTTCTCTTTTTCCACTACCCTGGTAATTTCCGTCGGGTCGCTGGATTCCCGTGCTAACCGATCCAAAAACCGTATACCGCGAATAACTCCTCGAGAGGCCAGTAACAGCGAAAGCATAACCAGCTCTTTTACCGAATTCGCATTGGCACCCGGTGTATTGAAAACCGGAATCCCCCGCGAAGTACAATCATTAACACAAATCTTGTCCACACCGGCGCCAGCCCTGGCTATTGCCAACAGGGACGATGGCAGGTCTTCCGGTTTAATAGGAGTACTTCTGACCATGATGGCGTCAGGAGTACTGATTTCACTCGCTACTTCATACTTATCTCTGGAAAAACGATCCAATCCTTTGGGGGAAATCTGATTCATCGTCAAGATTTTGTGCATGTCACTCCTTGGGGATTTTAAGTTTAGAACAATCTGATTGCTGGGTTCGTGATTCAGCAAAACAATAAGCTGTTCAAAAAAAAGCTAACGAAGCAGAAACATTTACGTCATCCAAAAACTAATTTCGTTTTTGACGAAAACGTGATGTGCGAAAAAATAAATAATCGGACTGAATTATACCGGAATGTGATCTGAATTCTGATAAAATTCGATCCCTTCGAATTTCTTTTGGGCGTACTCCAGATCCCAGGTGGTATTGCAGAGGAAGATCTTTTTCTCTTTCACATCCAGGGCGATTTGGGCGATGTATCGTTCTTCAAATTTCTTCAGGACATTGTCGTCATCGCTATGATACCAACGAGCGCAGGTGTAAGGGACGGATTCAAAGACTCCTTCCACGCTGTACTCGTGCTGAAGCCTGAATTTGATCACTTCAAATTGCAGTACACCGACAACACCGAGAATATGATCGTTACTGGCAACCGCCTTGAATACCTGGGTGGCACCTTCCTCGGTGAGTTGAATCAGTCCCTTTTCAAGTTGTTTTCCCTTGAGCGGATCAGCCAGGCGGACTTTCATGAAGTTTTCAGGGGAAAAGCTTGGTATGCCCTTAAAACTGAGATTCTCTCCAAGGCTAAAGCTGTCTCCAATTTTAAAAATACCGGGGTCGTAAAGTCCAAGGATATCTCCGGCATAACCTTCATCCAGTGTTTCCCGTTCTTTAGCCATGAAGGTCACTGTGCTGTTCATCTTTATCATTCGCTGCAAGCGACAGTGATAGAGCTTCATTCCCCGGTTGAATTTCCCCGAGCAGATTCGCATAAAAGCAATCCTATCGCGATGGGAAGGATCCATGTTAGCCTGAATTTTGAAGATAAATCCCGTAAGCTTGGATTCTTCCGGAGTAACAACTCGCTCTACAGCCTCCCTGGCTTGAGGCTCAGGTGCATGTTTAAGAAACTGGTGCAAAAATTCAAATACTCCAAAGTTGCGCAAGGCAGAACCAAAGAAAACCGGGGTAATCTTCCCGCTTAAATAATCTTCCTTGGTAAACGGTGTGCCGGCACCTTCCAGCAACTCCATGTCTTCACGCAATTGATCGGCATAATCGCTACCCACTGTTTCATCCAGTTTCGGATCATCCAGATCTGTTAGCGGAATCGTTTCAAATTCATGTTTCTTTTCCAGATTGTGATAGATACGCAGGCTTTGTGACGTTAAATCGTAAATACCTCTGAAGTCCCTCCCCATGCCAATGGGCCAGGAAAGTGGACTGCACTGGATTTTTAATACATTTTCCACTTCATCCAAGAGATCAAAGGGATTATTGCATTCCCGATCAAACTTGTTCATGAACGTCATCACAGGGGTGTTCCTCATACGGCAGACCTCAAGTAACTTCTTAGTCTGTGCCTCTACCCCCTTGGCACCGTCAATTAGCATCAAGGCGCTATCTACGGCAGTCAAAACTCGATAGGTGTCTTCAGAAAAATCCTGGTGACCGGGAGTATCCAGCAGATTGATTTCAAAATCGTTGTAGCTGAATTTCATCACCGAAGAGGTAACGCTGATACCGCGCTGTTTTTCAATTTCCATCCAATCCGAAGTGGCAAATTTCTTGGATTTTCTGGCTTTTACTGTCCCGGCCATTTGAATGGCTCCCCCGTAAAGCAGGATTTTCTCTGTGATTGTGGTTTTCCCTGCATCAGGATGACTGATGATTGCGAATGTGCGGCGTTGAGCCACGTGTTGTATTAGTTCTGCTTCTGTTGACATGAAAATCTATAATTTTTAATGCAGGCTTTGGCTGAAATTCGCGGACTTGACTACCTTTTTGAGGTTTTAAAGCTATGTCCTTAGGTATGCCTGACGGGTTATTGTTCGTCCGATGTGTGCCTTGTGAACGCCTAGGACTGAATTTACTTTGAGCAATTGTCCATGTGAATTTTAATTATATGCACAATTCATTGAAAGGCCAAAATGAGCCAGCTCATGAACAATACTGATTCAACCCGGTGGGCTGAGGAAACAATCAGATCATTTCCAACGTTGAAACAAATTGTGTTCTATTTGAAATTGATCCAGGACTTTTCCCACGGTCTGATCCACAATATCATGAACCGTCTGAGGAGCATGGTAAAAAGCCGGGAAAGGAGGTATCAGGACACCGCCCCTGTCGACAAAACGAACCATCAGCTCCAGGTGACCTTTATGAAGAGGGGTTTCACGTGGAACAAGCACCAGCTTTCGATTTTCCTTCAAGGTCACATCAGCGGCCCTGATCAGTAAATTATCGTTAAAACAATTCACTATGCCGGACAGACTTTTGATCGAGCATGGCATAACAACCATGCCCATGGTTTGAAATGAGCCGCTGGATATAGCTGCTGCCATATTCTCCGGATCATGACAGATGGTAGCCAGTTTTTTAACCTTGCCTGCCGAATAATCCGTTTCCAGTTGAATGGTATGCTCCGCCGAAGAGGTCATCACCAGGTGGGTCTCTATCGTTTCATAGTGTTTGAGTGTTTCCAGAATGCGAATGCCGTAAATGACACCGGACGCTCCGGAAATACCGATGATCAATCTTTGGGACATGGGTGAAGGGCGCTAGTTAGGTGGTTAATTAAGTGAAGCTTTTCATACCTCATGACTAAATTTGCTGCATGATCGATTGAATTGACCTTTCATTGCTGTTGCTCAACCATTATAAAAAAGCAGATCAAATCGACCATTTATTTCATGTTACATTAAGCCGTAAGGTCCACACCAGCAAAAAGAGAGTAATTTCAGTTTTTTAATTTTACAAATTCTATCAACGAACATTGCTGAATATGTTGACCCTTAATAAATAAAGGTAAAGTGTTAGATGGTTTCGGACGTATGTCAAAAATTGTTTCATCTTTATATTAACACCTCTAGACATAATAATTAATCAGTGATCAGATTTTATCAGAGCCAGTTTGTTCTGCCCGATCATCCGCATATCCGACACATTTATTATTGTTTTCAAATTCAACAGCAACGATTACTCCCGCTTGTCAATCATGAATATTAAGGTGTTTTACATTCCTGCATTCACGTTTAAAAAGATTGTTGTGTTATTGATAACAGCGTCTATTTTAACATTTGGTACTGCGCAGACAAAGGTAAGTGCCCAGACAGTCAACTTGGATCCTGAGCTGTTAAAACAGTTCAATTTCGTTACCGAAGACGGTCAGGTTCTTGTGGAAGTGAGTATGCAGGCTCTGCTGACCTTAGCACTGGAAAGGGCAACGACTATCGACATTTTGGCTATCGATCGGGAAATCGCATCGGAAAACTACCTGGCTGCCAAGGAGATGTATAATCCTTCCCTGTCCACTTCAGTGGGAGTGCAACGTTCATTGACAGCGACAGGGACCAATATATCCGGTAGTTCTTCGACCTCATTTCTGAGTCTACAAGCTCAAGACACAAGTTCTTTGTCAGCAACCTGGAGCAAGAAAATTACCAATGGTATTTCCTACAGTGTTGGGTATACCAAGGCATCGTCCCAAACCAATACCGGGGAAAAGGTTGAGGAAGACGACAGTTTCAGCGGCTGGGACAAGTCAGATGATCCTCTTTATTCAGACCAGGTTACGGCTTCTGTATCCATTCCTATATTCCAGGATTGGGGGGATATCAACAATGCTCCCGAATACAAGAGTCGAATCGGTCTGGAAACGGCCGGGTATCAATCTCAAAAAACCATTTTGGAGTTGCTGAAACTTGTTGCAGGTATTTATTGGGATTTGGTCGGTGTTGAGAAAAATATTCTTTCCTTGCAGGCATCCGAAGCTCTTTCGCGCCAATTTGTTAGCGATACCAAAATCAAGATGGAACTGGGTGTGCTTGATCCCATTGAAGTAAAACAGGGAGAAAGCCAGTTGCTGACAGTTCAACAAAGTTTACTCACAGAAAACTTCAAGAAAAAGCAGATTGAAGATCAGATCAAGGTCGCCTTAAATCTCCAGGATCTTCCCTATGGGTACCGCGCTACAGAAAAAATGGCCCAAAGGAAACAAGATTTCGATTTTGATGTGCTTTTGAAACAGGTTTATGAAAACAGCCAGGATCTGGCATTGTTGCAGTCACAGTTAAAACTGAACGGAATTCAGTTAAAAGAAGCTCATAATAAAGCAAAAACGGATTTGGACTTTAGCGTTGAATACCAATTGTACGGGTATGGAAAATCTGTTGCCGATGCCGCCTCATCCTTGGGAGAGTCTGGTTATAATGATTACCAGGTGGGATTGACCTGGAATATTCCCCTGTTTGATAAGCAAACGCCTAAGGAAATCAGGCAAAGGAATCTGGAGAACTCCAAACTGTTGCTCCAAATAAGCGATTTAAAGGCTCAATTAAAAGTCACTTTGCAATCGATAATCAGAAACCTGAAACTGGCCGAACAGGGAATCAAACTGGCCACGACCAGTGTGGAGCTCGCCAAGGATCTCCTGGAAAAAGAAACAGAAAAATTTAATCTCGGCAACAGCACCAGTTTTCGTGTCTCGCAAGTTCAACAAGATTTGACGGACGCAGAAAAAAACAAAACCATATCGGAAGTAAACTACGAAAAATCATACTTGGAACTTCTGATAGTTACAGGAAAGATTTTTGCTGAATATTCATTACCCAGTGTGGAATAATTAAACTTAATATCCTGATATTTTAACATAATCTAGGATGTAATAAATCGTAGAGTTGCTATGAAGGTAATATTGCAGTCTCGTATCTTAATGTTGGTTGTAATCTTTTTTGGTTTGGTCTTCCCTGTTCAATCCATATTCGCTAAAGATAAGTCCCAACCGATTCGAACCAAGATTGAAGTGTTACAACTTGTACCCAGGACCTTAAAAAGTTACTCAACCTATGTCGGTCATCTGAAACCGATTACCAAGGTCAGTATCAGTTCTGAAATAGCCGGAGTGGTTGAGGCTCTAAATGTAGATCAAGGCTCCCGGGTCTTAAAAGGGGATATCCTGGTTCAGATCGATACCAAAAGGCAACTGCTAAACAATCGCTTAAATAAGTCCAACTATGATTTAGCGTTAAAAGATTATACCCGGGAAACCAAATTGCTAAGCAAAAGACTGTCGACTCCGGCAAAGGTTGCTGACTTAAAAAACAAACTGGAAGTCAATCGGTTACGACTGCAATTATCCGAGCTTGACCTCATAAAATCCCGTATCAAAGCCCCCATTAATGGCGTTATTAGCAACCCAGCCATTGAAATGGGAGAATACGTTCGAGTTGGCGACAAGATTTTGGAAGTATTAAATATTACAAAGGTTTTAGCTCTCATCAATATTCCGGAACGGGAAATCCAATATATTGAATTGGGAAAGGAAGTAAATCTTACCCTGGACGCCATACCGGGAGAAATGTTTCCAGGCAAGGTGACAACAAGGGGATTGGAAGCTGATATGAGAAGCCGTACTTTTGAAGTTGAAGTTGAAGTCGAAAATCCGGACAGAAAACTACTGCCGGGAATGCTTATCAGGGCAAAACTGCTTAAGATTCATCTGGAAAATCAAATTCTAATACCCCGCCATGCAATCCAGGAGGAAGAAAAGGGAAGCTTTGTCTATATAGTTAACCACGACACGATCAAGAAAAAACATATCACCATCGGACTGAGTATCGATCAAGAGGTTCAAGTATTGGATGGACTTAAAATTGGAGACATGCTGGTGGAAACCGGCCAACAACTGGTTTCTCCCAATGAAAAAGTGGCAGTTGTTTCGGTGAGCAAACAGGAATAGGATCGGGTAAAAATCGTACCAAAGAGACAGGAATGCAATCATCCCAGACTAACTCAAATCAAGAATTAAACGACGAAACGGAAAAGGGCTTTTTACCAAGTAATATAGCCATTCAAAGACCTTCATCGATATTCATTTTGATGATCCTGATCTTTATAATGGGCCTCATCGCTTATCGAGGGCTTCCTCGAGAAGCGTTTCCGGAAGTTCAGATTCCGTATCTGATTGTCACTATTCCCTATCCGGGGTCTTCACCGGAAGACGTGGAATCTCTGATAGTAAACAAACTGGAATCGGAGATGCAAAATCTGGATGATCTGAAGGAGATTTCTTCCACATCCACCGAAGGTGCCGCCATGGTGGCACTGGAATACGACTTGGGTGCCGACATTGATGAAGCAAAAATTGAAGTCCGGGAAGCCCTGGATCGTGTTACGCCTGAATTGCCCGATGATACCGAAGATCCTATCATCACTGAGATTAACACGGCGGATTTTCCCATCATTATTATCAATCTTTCCGGAACGATTGGTCTTTACGCACTGAAAGAAGCTGCCGAGGATTTAAAGGAAGACATCGAGGGAATACCAGGTGTTTTGGAAGTGAAACGGGCCGGTGGATTGGATCGGGAAGTTCAAGTCAACGTCGATCCGGACAAATTGAGATACTATAACCTGGATCTGAACCAGGTATCCAATGCTATTGCCTATGAGAATACCAATACGCCTGCCGGTAACATTGAAATCGGCCCCTTAAAATACATGATTCGAATTCCCGGTGAAATTGAGGCACCGGAAAGAATTGACGACATGATTATCACAGCGCCTGGCCAGATTCCGGTTTTCACCAGGGATGTGGCAAGGACCCAGTTCAGCTTTCAGGAAGTGACAACCCGTTCTCGCTTAAATAAAACGGAATCGGTTTCTCTTTCTGTCTCAAAGCGCTCCGGTGAAAATCTGCTGGAAATAACTGGTGAAATCAAAAGAATTATTGAAAAGGCAAAAAACCAAAACGCCAACACTATTAAATATACGATCCTCAGCGATCATAGCGATACCGTAAAAATGTTTATTCGCGACCTGGAAAACAACATGTATTCCGGTCTGGTTTCCGTATTGTTGGTTTTGATTTTTATATTGGGTTTTAGAAATTCCGTATTTGTGGCTGCAGCGATCCCCTTCTCCATGTTGATCAGTTTTTTGATTATTCAGTCCCTTGGCATAACCTTGAACATGATCGTGCTGTTTGCTCTCATCATGGCCCTGGGAATGCTGGTGGATAATGCGATCGTTATTGTAGAGAATATTTATCGCCATCTGGAACTGGGTTATCCACCTAAAATCGCTGCCAAACTCGGTGTTGGTGAAGTAGCCATACCCGTGTCTACCTCGACATTAACCACCCTGGCCGCATTTTTCCCCCTGCTTTTTATGCCGGGAATTATGGGTGATTTCATGAGCTATATGCCCAAAATGTTGATTATTACTCTTTCTGCTTCGCTTTTTGTGGGGTTAGTAATCAACCCGGTATTATGCTCCGTGTTTATGAAAAACCCCAAAAAGAAGAAGTCTAATGATGAAATCTCAATTGCCGAGGGCAGTAAGATTCTTGGGATATATCGCAAAGTCCTGCAGTGGGCATTGGCACATCGTTTAGTCGTTGTTTTTTTAGTTTTCGGGACCTGGATCTTTCTTTTCCAGTATTATGCCAAGGAAGTTAGTCCCTCTGCTGGAACAGAATTCTTTCCCGAATCAGAACCTGAATATGCCATTATCCATGTCGAAGCTCCACTTGGATCGAGTTTGGAAAGATCCGACGAATTGACCAGAAAGATCGAAAAAGTCACTGAGAGTTACTACGACAAAACTACCTCGGTGATAGCTAATGTTGGTCAACCAGCCGGTTCAATGGTGACTTCGGGAAAAACCACTCATCTAAGTCATTTGCAAGTCAATTTCCCAAATTGGCAAGAGAGAACCTCGTTACCATCGGATCATATAGTAAGTATTCGCTCAAAAATTGCAGCTTTTTCGGGGGCAGTGTTCAAGATCACAAAAGCCGAACATGGACCACCCACGGGGAAACCTGTCAATATTGAGATTAGCGGAGAAGATTTAGTCGCATTGGAAAAAATATCCCTGGATATTCAGTCCAGGATTAAAAATGTCGAAGGATTGGTAAATTTAGATGATAACTTTGTTTCCAATCGTTCGGAAATTCAAGTCTTAATTGACAGGGAAAAAACAGCTCGATTGGGTTTACGCACAGCTTCTGTAGCCGGGTTATTGCGTACAGCATTTAATGGCAAGATAGTCTCTACCTATAGAGAAGGAAAAGAGGAGTATGACATCGTCGTTCGATTGGATGAAAAGCATCGCAAATCAATCAATAGTTTGGAATCACTATACATAAAAACTCCGGAAGGGCAATCTGTGAATCTTGGAGAAATAGCAATAGTAACCAACGCCAAGGCCCTGGGATCTATCAGACACATTGGAACCGATCGCGTCATTACTGTTTCAGGAGATGCCGAAGGAAAATCCGGATCGGATGTCTTGTCGGCTGTGCAAGAAGAATTAAAGGATTATATCATTCCGGAGGGATTTTCTTTGAAATATTCTGGTGCCAATACCAGCCAAAAAGAGATGGAAGAATTTTTACCAAAAAGCTTTTTAGTAACGGTTTTTTTAATCTTTTTAATACTTGTAACCCAGTTTAATTCGCTGGCTTTGCCGTTTATCATTGTAACGTCCGTCTTCCTTTCCATGATGGGAGTGTATTTAGGGATGATCATACACCACAGTCCGTTTAGTATTATGATGGGTGGAATTGGAATAATTTCGTTAGCCGGCGTTGTGGTGAATAATGCTATTGTACTGATCGACTATATTCAGCAATTGAGGGCAAAAGGGTTGGCGAGAGAGAGAGCTATCGTCCTAAGCGGTATGTTAAGGCTAAGGCCTGTATTGTTGACAGCAATGACCACCATTCTTGCACTAATACCTGTAACCGTTGGACTTGACATCGATTTTTCCAGGTCGCCAATTGTCCTTTTTGGTTCGGAATCGGGTCAAATGTGGATACCAATGGCACAAGCAGTGATTTACGGATTAGCGATCGCTACGGGCCTCACTTTGATAGTTATTCCCGTTTTGTATTCATTAATCGAAACGGGCCGAGACAAATTTGCCGCACTTATCAACAGCAAGGCCAACAATACTTTGCAAAAAGCTGGATAAGCAGCAAAAGGACAACGTTTGTGAAATGAGAAGAGTCGCGAAGGTAGGACTATCTGGTTGAGTTTACAATGAGAAATGACTCAATTAGGTTATTTTGACAAATGTGAGATTTATCAATTTTTATTGTATTTTTTTCGAACTGCTGGTAAAATAGGACGTCAAGGTTGTCAGAAATCAATACTTGAGATTGTTATTTAGAGGATAATTATATTAGATAAAGCGATTACTAAGAAGCATCCGGAACCTGCAAAAGGCTTCAATGAATCGCAAAAAAAAGGCAGGCCTGCCATAGCTGATACTCTAGTTTTCTAACTCTCCTTTCTAAAGTATTGGATCTACGTGGTAAGCCTGCCATTTTTTTTGAATCGCCTCACTCGCCAGCCTGCGAACTCCCCTTTACAAAATGTCACGTGATGCCTGCCAAGTTGCTTCCAGGGCGTCTTCCGAACGAGTGATTTGTTCATCAGTCAATGCAAAATAGCGTTTCAGAATCGATTCTGTCAAATAGAATTCAACAGTTGAGCCGCCAATTTGTTGACTTGCAAGACAATGAATTCTTGTAAATCCCTTAAAATTGAAGACTTATCGCCTGATTACGCTTAACAGGATTTCAATGTAATATTTCTTCGGCTGGAAATTGGGATTGGTCATTTATCTTACTCTTCAATAACATCATTGATTGAGTTTACCAGGTTGTTATCCTGATCGATCTGCCATTCGTCCAAAATGGCATCACCATCTATGTTGGCAATTGCCGTCGCCATATATGTTGTACCGTTTTCCCCCAACTTGACAGAGTATGAATACTTCACGTTATCAGGAATCTGGACGTCAAGTTCATCAAGATTGCCGGTATAACTCTGATTCATTGTAAAATAGAGATCCTGGCCCATATAGATCGATTGCAGAACCGTTTTCGGCTCAGTCTGCTTGGATCGGGATACCATTCGTTGATAACGGGGATATGCCAAGCCTGCTATCACTGCCACAATGATCAAAGTGATCATAACTTCCATCAGGCTTAGTCCTTTTTCTCCTTTTTTCATATTGATTTCCTTCATGATTTGAATAGGTTGATATCTAATTCCACGGCCAAAATGATATCAGTGTATGCCATGTCATTTATTAAATGGCAAGCATAAGAATTCATTCCATTTAGCGGACCCTCGAAGGAAGTACGGATGGAGAAATAACGGATGTGGTTTTCAGGATTGTTTTCAGAATTGAATAAGGAACCGAAAGCGAAAACGGATATTAAGAGAAGTCAGATAAGACCAATCAGTTGGCAGGCAGTGTTTAGTCCCCAAATTGCTTCAGTTTTTCAACCAGAAAATCACTCTGACTGCTGAATTCAACACCGTGTTCGCCTAAAAATTCCCTGTTTGCAAGAAACTGTTTAACAAAAGCCTCTTCATCTTTTTTTTGCAGTAATTTTATGCTTTCCGAAGCTTGTTTAACGAATTGATTGAGGACCGAAATGTTTTCCGGATTGTCCATGAGAATGTGCGTGTAAAGTTGCGGATCACGCTGAAGGATTCTGCAGGTAAATGCAAAATTGGCTTGATAAACCGGACTGCATATGGAAAGCAAGGTATCCAAGTCCACATCTTTTGAACGCATGGTCTGGGTGAAGACAATATGAAAGAAGTGCATGAGGCCCTGGATAAAACTCATCGATTCATCATGCTTCTTCCAATCGGAAACCACCACGGCGTTGAGGGCCAAGTCCTGATACAAGCGTTGGTATTTGGCAAGGAATTTCCCGGGGCGGACAGGCAAAAGCACAATGTTTTGTTTGGTAATATCAGGTAGCGGACCAAACATGGGATGACAGGAGATAACACAAGCATCTGATTTTAGCATCTCCGGTATGATTTTGCTTTTTACCGAACAAAAGTCCGAAAACAACTGATGTTTGCCGAGCATCGGCCCGACTCTTCGGATAACGGTTTCGTTGTGTTCTATTGGGACACTGACAATGACCAGATCACTCCTTTCAACCAGTTCTTTTTCAAAAGAAATGCTTTTCTCATCAGAAACCAGTACTTCGATTCCCAACATATTGAAATAGCGTTGGAACATACGTCCCATCTGGCCGGTTCCACCTATTATACCGATAGTATTGAACATGCTTTGTTGCTTGAAAAAGCCAGGTGAGTTGCAGATAATTCGCTCCTCACATGACCGTATTGAAAGGGAAGTGCCTGATTTGAAGTGATTGTTGAGACTGGTCCCAGATCAAATATCGTTAGCCAGCTCTTTTACAAAATTGGCAATGTCGAAATACCTGGTAATCAAGCGACCGGCTTCATCAAAACTTAACTGGCTGGCTGCATCGCAAAGTGCGTTTTTGGGATCAGGATGCACCTCAATGAATAGTCCTGCAAGATTTGTTGCTGCACTCGCAGACATTAAGGTTTTAAGGAAATGCTTACTACCGCCGGAAGGATCAGCACTTGGAATTCCATATCGTCGGATGGAGTGTCCGGCATCAAACATAACCGGGTAACCCAGACCTTTCATAATCTGAAAAGACCGCGGGTCCACCACCAGATCCTGATACCCAAAACAGGTACCACGCTCTGTTAAAATAATTGACTGATTGCCCACGGATTCAATTTTTTTACAGACTTTCGCCATCCCCTCAGGGGCCAGAAATTGTGCTTTTTTGACATTAATCGGTTTCCCAACCCTGGCGATTGCCTGCACCAGCTCCGTTTGCATGGCTAAATAGGCTGGTACCTGAAGTATGTCCATGACGTCCGCGACACCGGCTTCCAATTCTGTTGGGTAATGTACGTCTGAAACAACAGGCACATCAAATTCTTTTTTCGCATCTTCAAATATTCTTAATGCTTCATCCAGAGGCAACCCTGAAAAATATTGATCGGATGAACGATTGTCTTTTTTGTAACTGGCTTTGAATATAAAATCTACTTTTAGATTGTCCGCTAGTTTTTTTAGATATTCGATCGTCTTGAAAGCAATGGCCTTATTTTCCAGAACACAGTTTCCAGCCATTAACAGTTGCCGGGATCCGTCCCATTTTATTTTATTGGATATTTTCATTTTCTTTTTAAGTGAGTATTTGTAGGTAAACCGGATAAATAAATCACAAACGACAACTGTTGATTTAGTTTTATACGGCTAGTTTTAATCATCGGTCGCGCTTTTTCTTTGCTGATAAGCGAAAGATTTAACCAGACTGCCTTTTATGGTGCCCTATTATAGAGGTTTTGTTTTTTTAATATGCCTTCAACAAAATCACTCTATGATCTGTGTCAAAGCGATGTAAAACCAAGAATCCAAGGGATTAGGCTGTATAGTAATCATAAGTATACAATAGAATAACCGGATATCAACACCAATTGAGTGTCTGAAAGCTCAATCGAACATGATTGGAAACTCTGCAGGATAATCTATTAATTCAATGCAATCCTATCATTCAAAAAACTGAAGCATGAAAGGTATCCCCGGCGAAGGCCTTCCAACAGGGACGTTACAAAGCATTATGCGATTTTTTAGAATACTAATCTTATACATTCTGATTTGCCCGATTGGGTCTGGCATTATAACAACTGCCCAGGATCTTCAATCTCATAACCAGATTGTTCAATCTGTAGAAAAACAAAACCAGCACCTCCCGGCCTTTGACAGACACATTTACGATCTGCTTGAATCTTCCACTTTTCATGAACCCTATTACCCACCTTTTCAAATCAGCCAGATCCGATTTGACGAGAAAGCTTCATTTAACATTGCTCCCAGCGGATTAACCAAATCACTGGGAGGTCTGGCAGAAGTGTTCCTCAAGGAAAAGGGAACCTTGGAAAATGCGTTTCTATTGTATCAAAATCAAGACTACGTAAAAGCCGAGGAAAAGCTTCTTTCCATTCTACCGTCGACCAGTGAATTGGGAGATAAGGCCACACTTCTGCTGGCCTGGACCAAATTTAAAAGACTGCAACTCGATGCGGCCCTGGCTTATGCCAAGGCCGGATTTGTAGCCAAACACCCATCAACGGCTTTGGAATCTTTCTACCTGGCTTCACTTATATTGTGGAAGTCCCAGGCATGGCAACAGATCATAGAAATTTACCAGCAGCATTCATCCACCAGGGAGGCGTCATTCTGGGATGCCCGCGTCAGTTTGATGCAAGCCGTTGCATTGTTATCACTGCGACGTTGGACAGCCACCAGCGATTTTATAGAAAAGAGCGATCTGCACCGATTTGCTCATGCCAGGTATTTTCATAAATTTTATGAAATTAGCGGCATCGCCTACTTCAAACAAAAAGAATATGCCAAAAGCCTGGAAAATACCCTTCAGGCTCAAAAGCTAAATCCTGATCTGACCTACAGAAAACGCTTGAATCGCACGGTCGCCTGGCAATATTATTTTCTTGATCAGTATTCTTATGCCCTTGATTTGATCCATAAATCACTGCCCTTCTCTCTAATTGACGATAGCGATGAAACCAAATACCTGCGACTGGCGTGCCTGATAAAACTCAACCGATGGCAGCAAGTAGAAAAACATCTTTCCGGAATCCGAACATCGTCTATTTTTTACAAATATGCCGTGTTTCTGATCCAAACCCATGCAGGATTGGCAAAAACCAACCCGAAACTCTTAAAGTCAATTCAGGATGTTCGCTACGATTTTCCTGAAATGATTTTTAAATCCAGTCTCAAAAAGGGAAATCTCTATTTCCAAAACAAACAGTTTCCAAAAGCAGAGAGAAATTACTTACAAGCGCTATCCGCTGATTTGAACAGCAGCGAGTATCATTTAGCCCAATACAACCTGGGACTCACACACCTTAAATTAAAAGAATACGAAAAGGCTCGCAGAGGATTTGTGGAGCTCTTGCATACACTTGCCCCCCAAAACCACCCACGAGTTAGGTACCATTTGCTGTACTCGCTTTATGGTTTAAATCGTGGGTCGGACTACTTGAGGGAATTAAAACATGTCCAGCTGAGCAAGCTCTCAAAAAAAAGAAGGCATGAACTAAAGTTCATGCAAGGCAATATCCTGGCTAACAAAGGTGAGCATTCAAAAGCAAGTAAAGTGTTTTTTGAACTCTGGAAACAGGCCGGCGATATTAGTGCATTTGAAGCTGGTATCACGGCCCTGTATCATGATCAGAAGTATAACACTGTCCTTTCTTTACTAAACAGAAAGAGCTCGCCTAGAACTGCTGATCTGAAGGATTTTAAAATAAGATCTTTACTCAAAAACAACCAACCTCAACAGGCATTGCGAACGCTCAATCAAACGGCTTTCAAAATTGAAGAGAAAACCGACCTGGTTTTGGAGGTCTGGATGGAAAACCAGCTTTATACAAAAGTGATCTCGCAAGCGAACGGCATGCTCGGCCGCTCCCTGACATCTCAAAAACGGTTCCTGCTTTACCTAGGTCTCGGTGAAGCCCATTACCGTGTTAAGCAATTCACGGCCAGTAAAAATCAGTTTCATAAGGCTTTAAAAACAGCATCCACACCGACTCAAGTAAATGCAATCCAATACAACATTGCTTTAATTGCCTATTATTCCAAAGATTATCAATCTTTTACCAGGGAAGCTGATGCCATCCTCGCCAAAAAAAGCCTGTCGCATGAGATTCGTTATTCTCTGACTGAATTGCTGGTTAACTATTACCAGCGCCAGCAAGAAGTTGAAAAAGCAGACAGCATTTTGGTTGCATATATTTCCAATCATTCCTTTAAAAGACCACGAGCAAAACTGAAACGCATAGCGCTGCACTACAACAATCAAGATTATCCCCGATGTTATGAACTTGCAGATGTTGACGATAGAGCAGAGAGTTCCTATCAACATAGAGACAGGTTGCTGCTCTTTGGCTATTGCGGAAATCAGATCAAAAAAGAGGAGGAAGTCATTCAAAAGCTCCAACAAGAATTATCCATAAAGGCAACTACATACCGTCAAAATGAGATGGAATTTGTGCTTGCCCAATCGTATTTTATGCAGGGAAACTACATCGAGTCTCATCAACGCTCAACTATTCTGATTTCTCAAAAGCTAAACAAAAAAGTAAAAGAAAACACCCAGGTCCTGTTGGTGAACAACCTGATAAAATTGAAGGAATTTGATACAGCGGATGCCGAGTTGGGAGATCCAAATCGTTTTCGTCACTCGGATTTGTATCCGGAAACTTTGAAATTGAGGGCAGAAATAGATTTTATCAAAGGAAGACCCGACAGTTCAATCAAATCGTTGTTAAGGCATTATTACCTGCCCGATACATCAGAAGACGAAAAACTTGATAACTTGATCAGGGTTTGTGAAATTTTAGTGGAATTTAAACGGATCTCTGAAGCCCAAAAATACTGGGAACGTATAGACGAAAAGAGAATCAGTCAAGATCCGCAAACAAACGAACGTTATCAACTCTTGGCCCGCAGTCTTCGCCGTCCAGAATCCTGACCATTGTGTTCCCTTCAATTTCAATCCATACTGTTCTCTGGCAGTTCTTTAAATACATAGCTTTTGGTTGCTATGTTTCACGTGAAACATCCACAACTCCTTCCGACTTTGGTCAGGCAATGACAAAACCTAAAGCCATTATTTTGATGGGGCCGACCGCTTCAGGAAAAACACAACTGGCGGTGCAGTTGGCGAAAAAAACAGGTGGAGAAATCATTTCGGCTGACAGTCGACAGGTGTATAAGTCGATGGATATCGGGACTGGCAAGGATCTGAATGAATATGGATGTGTTCCCTATCATTTAATTGATGTGGTCGAGGCCGGGAAGGAATTCTCCGTATCCGATTTTCAAAAACTGGCATGGCAGGTTTTGGTTGAGCTTAAAGGCAGATCTGTCATTCCAATTTTGTGCGGAGGAACAGGTCACTACGTGAAATCACTGATCGATGACTATCAATTTAACCACAAGAAATCAGATCTGCTGTACACCCTGCAACTAGAAGCAAAACCTGCGGCATACCTTCACCAAAAACTAAAAGATTTAGGCTTATGGGAAGCACATCATTGGGAGAACGATAGCAAACGCAGAATGGCCAGGGCTATTGAAAAACAAATAAGAGTGGATAAGCCCCTCACAACATTCCCTTCTTTCAAGTCGACCTTTGATTATCGCATTTTTTATACAAGTACCAATCGAAAGGATTTAAAGAAAAGAATAACAACCCGTCTTATTCATCGACTGAAGGAAGGGATGGTAAAGGAAACCCAAGAACTGCTTGATCGAGGAATGTCTCATGCAAGATTGGAAAGATATGGGCTGGAATACAAGTTTCTTTCTCGATTCATCAGGGGAGAAATCTCTGAGGATCAGCTAATTGAAAAATTAACAGTCGAAATTTCCAGATTTGCCAAAAGGCAAATGACATTTATTCGATATATGGAGAAAAACGGCCATAAAATGATTCCCATTAAGAATTTCGATGAACTTTGGTCACATGTTTCTCAATGGGTAGGGGAGAGATTCTTAAAGGTTTGATCGCTAAGCTTTCAGGAAGAGACTCATCGGCTGGCTAAGCCTCTTCTTTGCATTCTGGGTAGGATACTGTGAGGTTGGTTTATTGCAATAAGTGCAATGTACCTTTTAATTAAAAGGGAATATCATCTTCAATAAAATCATCATTCCCAACAGGTCCTGGTCCCGGGGCAGGTTCCTGATTCTGAAACGAAGGAGTCGGAGAACTGTATGGGTCGTATTGACCGTTGGACTGCTGATTGTTTTGCATGCCACCGCCGGCGCCTTGGCCTTTTGAATCCAACATCTGCAGGTTTCGCACAATTATTTCCGTTGTATATCTTTTATTGCCGTCTTTGTCTTGCCAATCACGTGTTTGCAGAGTTCCTTCTAAAAAAAGTTGTGATCCTTTCCGACAATATTGTTCTATAATTTCTGCCTGTCGATTCCAAAACACGACCTTGTGCCATTCTGTTCTTTCCTGCCTGTTTCCTGACTTGTCTTTATAGTATTCGGTGGTAGCAAGACTGGTATTCACCACAGACTGACCCGTTGGGGTGATTCGTTTTTCAGGTTCCTGCCCGAGTCTGCCTATCAGGAGCACTTTGTTTAAATTTCCCATAACGTTTCCTCTTTTAATTAATTTCCTGTCTGATCGATAAGAACAAGTCGAGATCTATCCGGTTTGTTACTCATAATATTACTGCCTCAGTTCGGCAAGAGATTTCCTGATGATTTCGTCCAGGCTTAAGCCCGGTTTGATATGTTGTTTAATCACCCTGTCAGCCTCTCGCTCAGTGAATCCCAGGTTTGACAAGGCCGATTTGGCATCTTCCAAAATTTTAAATTGCGAAACAGTATCGCCGGCAACCTGGTTTACCGGTTCGGGAATCGCGATGTTTTCAGCCACAATATCTTTCAGATCGATATCCAGCTTGCCCTGTAGTTCTAAAACAATTCTTTGGGCGGTTTTCTTACCGATCCCACTGATACTTAAAAACGGATTATAATCCCCGTGTTGAATGGCGGCTATTACCTGTGCCGGTTCAAGTTTATCCACAATATTTGTTGCGGCTTTCGGACCAATACCACTAACGCCAAGCATGATGCTGAATATGGTTCGACTGAGAAAGGAATTGAATCCGAACAGCCGGATATCATCTTCTCGCACGACAGTATAAACGACCAGTTCGACTTCCTGGTCTTTCTGGATTCCCATTTGTAACAGCCGGTTTTCTCCCAGGTAGACACAATAGCCGATATTGCCGGTATTGATGGTCACTTCGTTTCCTTCGACGTTTAAAACACGCCCTCTAAGCCAGGAGATCATGCGGTGTTCCTCGTTTTATCCAATCTTCTTCAGATCAAAATTCTGTGTATTGGCATGGCAGATCGCAATTGCCAGGGCATCGGTTTCGTCTTCTTTCATTTTCAGGTTGCGATCCAGGTTTAAGAGTACTTGAACCATAGAAGCGACTTGGGCTTTATCAGCTCTGCCCACACCAGTTACAGCTGATTTCACTTCATTGGGAGCGTATTCGTTGACCTCCAGTCCGCATAAACTTAACGCCAACATCGATACCCCTCTCGCATGTCCTAACAATAAAGAAGACTTGGGATTGACTGAGTGAAAGACTTGTTCGATTGCAGCTGTGACAGGATTATAAACTTCAACAACCTCTGAAATGCGTTTGAATATAACAGCCAGTTTACGATCCAGTTCTTTTTCTTTGACAGTGACAATGGTTTCGCTGTGCACGCACTTCAGCTTGTTACCCAGGCGGTCGATTATCCCGATTCCCGTATACCTGGTACCTGGATCGATGCCGATGATCCTTATAATTGTATTGCTTTCTATGCTATCCCCGTTAGTCGATGAGTTGAACTGTTTTAATATCCGCTTTGGCCTAACTTAATCTCAGATTCAAACCTGGGCTTACTGATTTAGCTCCGCCAAAACGGCATCACTGATATCAAAATTACTGAATACTTTTTGTACATCATCATCGTCTTCCAGGGCATCGATAAACTTTATGACTTGCTGTGCTTTATTCACTTCGGTGATTTCAATCTTATTTTGGGGAATGAGATCGATGCTGGAGGTTTTTACGTCTACACCATTTTCCTCCAGATAGCGATGAACATTGCCCAATTCGGAAGGATCGGTTTCTACCAGGTATACGTCATCCCCGGAGGTATCAATATCCTCGGCTCCACCTTCCAAAATATGTTCAGTCAGGGAATCCTCGTCGATGGTACTTTTCTCCACTTCGATCAACCCCTTGCGATCAAACATATACATGACCGAATTGGTAGCTCCTATGTTTCCATTGTTCTTGCTAAACGCTGCCCGAACGGATGAAATGGTCCTGTTTTTATTATCCGTGAGACATTCCACAATAACAGCAACATTATGAGGTCCATACCCTTCGTATACGATAGTTTCCCAGCTTTCGCTTTT
>JAKSDL010000591.1 GCA_022360105.1 Pseudomonadota bacterium | reverse complement strand
GGTCGGTTACAACCAAGGGTACACCACAACGGGAATGGAGCTGAATCTATTCAATCGGTACATCATTCTGGGCTGGGCCAACTACGGCGAAGAAATTGGAACCGCCGACGATCCAAAGGAAAATCGCAGAACTGTCTATTATTTCAATTTAGCTTTCTGATTGCTCTTCTCCTGTGAATTACAGTCAATTTTTCTAAACGGATTGTTCACTGTTTGTTGATTTCCTGAGCCCACATAAAATCACAACCCGCTTTATTTGCCGCTCCCTGGTCTACTTTGCTGTCTCCAACAAATAAGGTTTTTGAGCATTCGATATTATACAACTTCATGATCCTCTGCAGCATTCCCGGTTCAGGTTTTCTGCACTCGCATCCTCCCTTGGGATTATGGGGACAATATTGAATTGCCCCTACAAGTGGCATGAATCCAAACACTTCCCTAACCATATTTTCCAATAATGAACGACATTTCGCTTCCGTCAGCTCCTCGAAATGAACAGGTGCCTGGTTGGAAGCAATTCCAAACCGTTTGGCTTTCCAGTCGTAAAGCGCTATCTCTTTTTGCATATTCGGGATAATCTGCCATTGGTCATCATTTACCGGATATTCACGTCCGTCAGGGCATTCTCTGATGGTGTCATCTGCATCAAATATAACCAAATCATAATGTGTAAAATTCATTAGTTTATCCTTAATTTTCAAATTTGATTTGTCTTCCAGGCTCCTTTCCAATAGAGAAACAAAAACACCAGCATTTCGACAAATTGGGCCAGAATAAAACTAAACCAGACTGCATTGAGTCCCCAATCAAAAAGATAAATTACGACCAGCAAAAAGGGTAACTGCACCAACCAAAGAGAAATAATACTGGATGTTAGAAAAGGCAGGTTAAATCCTGCCCCGTAAAATGCGGGCTTCAGACCAGATGAAACTCCCAAAAACACAAGTCCCGGCATTGTGATCAGCAACATTGTCACACTGATTACAATAACCTGACTATCATTCGTAAAGAACTTGATAATGGTTTCCGGAAAGAGATAGACCACAAACGTGGCTAACGTCATCAATACAGAGCCATGAATACAAGCTGTCGTGATGGTCTTTTTTATCTGGTCGAGTTGCTTTGCTCCCAGGCTTTGACCGACAATGGACGTCCCGCCTAAAACCAAACCCATCAAAGGAATTGTGACAAAATCATTAATCACCTTACCGATCCCCATGGCTGCGACAGCACCTGTACCATAAACGGAAACCAGTTTTAATACCAAAAGATTAAAAAAGTGAATAAAGAAAATACTAATGCCCGATGGAAGACCGATCGTGACCAGCTTTTTATCGATCTCCCAGTTCAGTTGAAATAATCCCCTAAAACTCATTTTTGCTTTCGCTTTTCCGGATAACAGCAGGTAACAGCCAACTAAAAAGGAGACTATTGTGGATATTACCGTGGCCAGGGCTGCTCCGAAAACACCGAGGTTTAGACCGGGTATTTCAAGTCCGGGAACACTTTCAAACATCAAAATCGGATCAAGGATCAGATTGATGAAGGCGGCTAAAAACAGAATAAACATGGAAAGGGAGGCATTTCCAACACTACGCAGAACAGTGTTGATGCTTGCCAACGCAAACAACAAAGGAAGAGAGATGATTCGAATATATCCGTACTCCAAGGCCAGCTTGAGTACCTCAGCGTCATCTGTAAAGAAGGAGACTAAAGGCTCTAAAGCTACCAGTAGAGGTAGGGCTGCAATTATTCCCAGAAAGGCTTTAAATGCAATGGTTTGCTCTATGACCAACTGGGTCTGCTTTCTGTCTTTCGCTCCAAATAGTTGTGAAACAAGCGACAGTGAACTGATTCCTATGATCTCATTGAGAACAACTGCCATCCAGTGGATTGTGAGGAAGATAGCCACCGCAGCAACAGCTTCGGAAGAAATTCGGCCGATCCACATCAAATCCACCAGATCTCTGACGGAGCGGAAGAGCATACCCATTGTGATGGGTGAAGATATTACCAACAGATTTCTGGTTACCGATCCCTTAACGAGGCCGCTTTTCATAGTTTGAGTTATTGAGTTCAATTAGTGGATGTTGAAATAGGTAGATCTTCCCTGGCTCCCCATTCTGTCCACGAGCCATCGTAAACAGCCAGATTATGGTAACCACACACATAGGCTGCCAGGGCAGCGATACAGGAGGTCACTCCGGAACCGCAATTGAACACCAGCTTTTGTTCTTTTGATGAGGCAATTTGTTCAAATCGAAATGATAATTCTGCTGTTTCAAGCAACTGACAATCATTTATCAGTTCCTTGAAATGGATATTAACTGCGGAAGGAATGTGGCCCGATCTCAATCCCTTGCGAGGTTCCGGTTCACTCCCGGAAAATCGTTTGGGAGATCGCACATCAATAAATTGCGTACCCGGATCACCAAACGCCTGCAGCAAATCTTCCACTGAATAAATAAACGACTTACGATACTGTGCAATGAAACCTCCCTTCCCGGTTGGACTGGATTGCTGGTCCTCAACAGGAAGATCGGATTGTTCCCACTTGGGCAAACCGCCATTCAGGACGGCCACATTATCATGCCCCATAGACTTGAACATCCACCAGGCTCGTGGAGAAGAATAGATACCCCTGTTGTCATACACGATAATCGTACTGTGATTGGTAATTCCAAGCTTTCCTGCCTCTTTGGCAAACAATTCCGGAGTTGGCATGGAATGAGGCAGGGGATTTGAAGGATCGCAGATGGTTTTTTCGAAGTCGAAAATTCTGGCTCCCGGAATGTATTTTCTTTCTCCGGAAACCGCAGCACCCGATATTGTTTTGCTCATGCTGGCATCGAGAATAACCAGGTTGGGTTTGTTCAAATGGCACATTAACCATTCGCTGGTAACAAGTACATCATTCTTTAAATTCATTGTGCTACTAGAAATAAGGTGTAACAAAACAGTTTTGCAAGCAAAAACCGATGAATAGGGGAGAAAAGGTGTAGGCGACGTTTTAATCTTCAGATTGGAAGCTCAAATTTCACAAGGTCATAGTTATTTATATTAATTTTACAAACCAAATCAAATCCAAGGTTCAAGTAAAACTGTCTAAGTATTGTCCGATCATCACAATCTACACGGAGAAACCTGTATTGATGATAACGAGCAAAATCCTTGATTAAATCAACTGCTGCAGCTCCCTTTCCTTCTCCGCTATAAGATGGATGAATAGCCAGCTTGTGAAAAAACAGACTGGTGTTGTCTTCTATTTCGGGCCAAAAATCAGGGTCGGCTGTCTGTAAAAACACAACACCGATGTCATAACCATTTTCTTTAAAAAAGACCAGCTCGGAAAGCTTATATGACTGTTTTAAGCCCTCTTCGGATACTTGATGACGAGTCCATAGTGATTTACCTTCTGCATCCAGTTTATCTACAACAGCAAGCAGAATCTCACTGGCACGTTTC
>JAKSDL010000396.1 GCA_022360105.1 Pseudomonadota bacterium | reverse complement strand
TGATTAAAAGTCATTGACATCCGGTTGATGGGTAACAAGTTACCCATCCTACATTCTATCCTGATCGAGTATTAATTTTGATTATTGATTATTTAGGAAAATGTTTTCGACCCACTCATCGCCATATGTAACGCCTGCAATAGATCGTTTGTAAAACGCTGAATCGTAGGATGGGTAACTCTGTTACCCATCGGGTGGAATGTGATCAAAAGTCATTGACATCCGGTTGATGGGTAACAATTTACCCATCCTACCTTCCGGCATCAATGAATAATTCCGATTTTATATTCAGTTAATAATTGTGAAGGATCAATTGAGTCCCATAGGGACGACACCGATGTCCTATTTGTGACGTGGTTGTGAAGACTCCCAAAGGTGTTTCCAATCGGTAACAACCCTCTTGCATATCGTTTCCCTTCGGTAACAATTTTTCATCGTAAAACTTCGTAAATATCTGAAAATATAAGCACTATATTACAGGAACAGATATTGCTGAAGCTTTTGGCTTAGATTCTAGTGAACTGCAATTGTGGGAGAAGATAGCATACAGTTCAGATTCACAACTCAAAAGCCTATCAAGGCAACAACATGTTACCCGTTTGTTTAGGAGAATTCTTGTGATTCGCAAAACCTTGTCCAGGACCAGCTTCCTGTTGGTCATTGGCGGAGTGGTTGTTTTATTTATTGCAGCAACTTCTTTTACCATGTCTTTCACTTCATCGACGGATTATTGCATGTCCTGTCATGAAATGGTGACACATCAGGTTGAATTGGACGCATCATCCCATGCAGTAGATGCAGATAACAACCCTATTGAATGTCATCAATGCCATATTCCCAATTCTATTGGTCCCAAATATGTTGCGGTTAAGGTGATTTCAGGAGTTAAGGATCAACTGGTTCATACCTTTGGTGATCCGGAGAATCTTGATCGACGCAACCTGCAGGATTTGGCCCGTCGATTCATACAGGATGATAATTGTAGCAGCTGTCATCAGGACCTTTTTCATGCATCTAATAACCAGGAGCAAATATCGGAAATAGGTCGTCTGGCCCATGAAGCCTACTTGGGGATTAATGGCAGCACGCGTAAAACTTGTGTTGGTTGCCATTTTAATATCGCTCATCTACCCGATTTCGATCGGCGTTTTCCGTTTAACAGTAAATTTTCCCAAAACCTTCCTCTCAGTCTGGATTAGCTGAGACGTCTGTAAAGAGAACCATAATGAAGCAAATATTTAAATCTCGAACCGGAAAAATTGTGAGTTTTGTTTTCGGGTTGGTGGTACTTGGTGTATTAGCCGTTACTTACGTGAACTGGGCTTTCCCGAAAGTCAGGTGTGAAGCCGTGGAACATTTACAAAGTAGCGAGGAAGCATCCGACTGCTATGAGTGCCATGTCAAAACAACTCCAAAAGTTGCCCAGAATTGGTTGGAAAGTAAACATGGTGTTAATCTGGTCAAATGTTTTGTCTGCCATGGCCAGCCCGACGGTAAAGGATCGGTTCCCTGGGCGGTAAACCCTGATCCGGAAACAACCTGTCGCCAGTGCCATGACCCAAGTATTGCCCATATGGAAGAGAAATTTGGCCTGGAACCAACCTGTAACAGCTGTCATCCGTTTCATAACAACTCAATACATCATGCAGCCTATGTAAAGTCGAAGACTGTGACTTCGTTTGACTAGAGCTTCTTTCAAAAACCAAAAAATGGAGACTATCTTATGAAAGTTTCAAGACGTGAATTTTTAAAAGCATCAGCAGCTTCTTCTGCTTTGATGGCGATTGGTGCTCCCGGACTTGTTGAAGCCAAGAGCAATGCAGACAAGTGGGTGAAAGGTGTCTGCCGCTTTTGTGGAACCGGTTGTGGTGTCATGGTCGGTGTCAAAAAAGGAAAGGTCGTTGAAGTCAAAGGGGACCCCAAAAACCATAACGAAGGATTTTTGTGCCTGAAAGGCGCCCTGATGGTTCCTATCATTTATTCAAAAGACCGGGTAACCCATCCCATGGTTCGCAAAAACGGTAAGCTGGTTAAAGCCAGTTGGGATGAAGCGTTGAATCTCACTGCCGATCGTTTTAAAAAGGTTTTAAAGACCGACGGACCGAACGCTGTTGCTTACTACGGCAGTGGTCAAGCCTTGACAGAGGAAACCTATCTGGCAAGCAAAATCTGGAAAGCCGGTCTCAAGAGTAACAATGTGGAGGGTAATCCCCGGTTGTGCATGGCATCAGCTGTGGGAGGCTATGTCACCACATTCGGAAAAGACGAACCGATGGGAACGTATGACGATATTGATGCAGCGAGTTGCTTTTTTATTATCGGTTCCAACACGTCCGAGTGTCATCCCATAATCTTTAAGCGGATTGCGAGGCGTAAACAGGCTGATCCCAATGTAAAGATCATTGTGGTTGATCCGCGACGAACCAACACGGCGAGAATTGCAGACCTGCATGTTCCGTTTAAGCCCGGCACCGATCTGGCGATTCTCAATGCCATGGCCTACCACATTCTTGATGATGAGCTGGATAATCCCAGGTTTCACGCTCGATATGCCAATTTTATGACTCCAGATGGAAAGAAGGCAAACCTCAATACCTATTTTAAATTTCTTCGAGACTACACTCCGGAAAAAGCGGAGAAGATTTCCGGTGTTCCAGCTGCAACCATTCGAAAAATGGCGACCTGGTTTGCCGAAAGTCCCGCTTCCATGTCTTTATGGTGTATGGGAGTCAACCAGAGAATTCGCGGCGTCTGGGCCAATAACCTGATCAGTAATCTGCATCTGTTGACCGGTCATATTGGTAAACCTGGTGCCACGCCGTTTTCACTGACAGGTCAACCGAATGCCTGTGGCGGTGTTCGTGACACTGGTGGATTATCACATCTGTTGCCTGCCGGTCGTTTGATTAAAAAGAAAGAGCATCGAAATGAGATGGAAAAGCTTTGGGGCATTCCGCAAAACTCCCTGAATCCAAAACCAGGGCTTCACACAGTCGCCCTGTATAACGCCCTGGGTGAAGGGAAAGTCAAGGCTATGGTCATGCTCTGCACCAATCCGGCCCATTCGTTGCCAAATGTTGCCAAGCACAAAAAAGCATTGGCACGAAAAGATACCTTCATCTGCTTGATTGAGGCCTTTGCCGACGCGGAAACCATGAAATATGCCGATGTGGTTCTCCCACCCGCTTTCTGGTGCGAAAGAGAGGGGGTTTATGGTTGTTCCGAAAGAAGATACGCTTTGGTGGGTAAAGCCATCGAACCACCCGGGGAATGTCGGGAGGAGATCCATATCCTGATGGATCTGGCAAAACGAATTGGTGTGGATCCAAAACTGATCGATTACAAAAATGCTGAGGATATCTGGAATGAATGGCGCAGGGTTAGTCAACCAACGCCTTACAATTTCTATGGTATCACCAGAAAACGTCTCAGGAAGGAATCGGGCATCAAATGGCCCTGCCCAACTGAAGATCATCCCGGAACCAACATTCGCTACGTCAGGGGAAAAGATCCCAATATCCCGGCTGACCATCCTCGCAAATACAACTTTTATGGTAAACCGGATGGAAGAGCGATGATCTGGATGAGACCCTACAAAGGTGCTGCAGAAGAACCGGATGCAAACTATCCCTTTGTTCTCACAACCGGTCGGGTGATTGATCACTGGCATACAGGAACCATGACCATGAAGGTGCCTGAACTCAAAAAATCCTTTCCATCAGCTTATGTGGAAGTTAACGACAAAGATGCGAAAAAGCTTAAAATCAGAAATGGCGATACCATCCGGCTGACAACCAGACGGGGAACCATGGATTTTCCGGCAAGGGTCAGTGATGTCTGTAATCCAGGACTAGTCTTTGTTCCTTTCCACTATGCCGATAAAATGATCAACGATTTGACCCTGGATGCAATCGATCCGGGATCAAAACAGCCGGAATACAAGATCTGCGC
This sequence comes from Pseudomonadota bacterium, assembly GCA_022360105.1. Next base: position 287 of record JAKSDL010000396.1, on the reverse strand, counting down.
TGTAAAAATTCAAAAGGTATAAATATGGCGGTTGCAGGACTTTTGGTTCATGCCCTAAAAGAGGATCTGTCCCGAATTGAAGAAGCAATTCGGCAGATGCCTGAAATGACCACATACGGCTGTCATCAGGATCAATTCATTGTGGTCGTGGCTGAAGCCCATTCTGATGAATTGGAAGATGTCGTAGCCGGACTTCAGGATATTGACGGTGTGTTAAGTCTTTATACGACTTATGTCACCGTGGAGGATGAAACCAGCGCTGATTAAGATTTGATGTGAAACGATTC
>JAKSDL010000807.1 GCA_022360105.1 Pseudomonadota bacterium | reverse complement strand
GAAAGCGGGATTGAACAGGGTGTCATGGTGGGGGGACATCGGTGTTAGAATTGAGATCAAAGATCAATATGCAAATTGAAAGTGGCTCTCAAATTCCCTCATCTTACTGGTGTTGGTAACACCCTGGAAAAGTCTGATATTCAGAATAATATCGAGAGGATCTATGGTGATTACAATTCAAATAATGCCGCATCAACCACCTTTGGGCAATAATGATGGACACATAAGAAACATTAGGTCTGAACGGTGGGTTTGATACACTGAATATAATATATTTGGTCTCCAGCTATTGCCGGTAATGACCACTTCTCCGATACGCGCTATTTCCTGTTCCGGTTATTGAAGGCAATCCCACTCCTGTTTCATATCCATCAAAAAAGGGAATTTAAACAAATGGGAATCATTTTACTACCAATTTTTTTTGTCTACCTGTTAATATTGGTTATTTCGATATACCGGTTTTTCTTAACAAAACAATCTAAAAAACATGCATGGCTCCCAACTTTCTTTATTTTGCTGATCCCTACCTGGGACGTGGTGCTGGCACTGATACTGTTCATCCCTTCTTCCGTTTTCTGGTCTGGAGATACCATTAATGAGTATATTCGGACTGATTCTATTTATATGGATATTTACTATGATAAATATGGTGTTTTCGACAACACTAAAAATTATTATTTTACAGACGGTATTCATTATATTGAAATGGATGTGAAAAAAGGAAAGCGCATGCCGGAGAAAGGCTTGCACCGTTTCTGGCTGGGTGAGGATGGACATGTGAAATCAATGAAAATTGATAAAATTGAATCTCAATATAGTATTAAATTATATCCACCTACAAAATTTCCATTACTTCCACTGAAATTTAAAACAAAAGCCGTACTTGATCGAATTGACAACAGAATAATCGCTTCATCAAGAAATGTAACGATCTCTTTTCTCCATATTTTTGGTTTTCCGTTTTTTAATTACTTATCTTGGTCCGATCAAGGATACTACAGCATCCATTCAAATCAAAATTATAGATATATTGATGAAAAAGTAATCAATTCAAAAAAATAAAATTCGGGGGAGGTTTCTTCAATGACTGTCAGTATAAATAAATGATAAAACAATTGAATTCGCTAAAGACGCAAATTTTTCTTATACCGGCCTAACCTATTCCACCCAAAAGGAAAAGTGGATTGCTTCTGATGATGACGAACAGCAAGTGGTGAAAGATTATATTAACACCGGAAGTATAGAAATCCTTGCTCATATCAATGACGACAATGAAACCTCCGGTTTTCAGGCGACATTGATTCAGAAAACCGATGAGTCGGGCAATGTGGTCAAAGTTCTGGCAATTGCCGGTACAAACCCACTCTCATCCGACTTAACAGCTGACGCATTTCTTACGGAAGGTGCTGTCCCTCCTGGCCAATTCGAATCTATGACCCAATTTTTTGATGACCAAATTTTAAATGGCAATATCGCATCAGGTGATAACCTGATAGTCACCGGTCACTCCTTAGGCGGTGCAATCACGCAACTTTGCGCGGTCACGTACGGTGATTTCGTGGATGAAGCCTATACTTTTAATTCACCAGGCGCCGCGGATCTTGTTTCTCTTGATGACCATCCGAAATATGTTGCCCTGATAAATCCAACAGGCTGGGACGCTGAAACCCAATTTCATTACCAAGACTTCCTTGCGAATAAAGAAGATCCCAATGTACAGGACTCCATTAAAAATATTACTGCGGTAGAAGGAATATCCCCGATTGCCAATTTAGGGACTGACATCGGTGAGGAGTTTTTCATCATCGGTAAATCTCATTTACTTGGCGACATGATCGTGAACATGGAAAATCTTCAAAATCTCGGCATTACTTCCCAGGAGGATATTACCGACTACATTGCGGAAATCGAATTGGTGGAGTATTACCATCTACAATACCATCTGAAGAGGTTGTAAAGTCAATCATCCAGCAAGAGTTCTACCATAATTTTTAAATCTGTTCGGGTTGGTTTACCACCAACGATTAAAGAGATCGGCTGATATGAAACAAAATTGAAAAGGTAGTGCCAAAGACTTTTCATGTGTCCGTATTATATTGAAATAATTAAATATTTAAAAATCAACTGTCTAAAATCAGTTTGGATAATCCGCGCCTTTAGGCGCTTTTGACAGACCGCTTTGAGCGGTTAACAATCAAGTCCCCAGTTTTACTGGGGGTCATGACTTCTTTCAACTCTACATGAGTCCCCCGTTTTGGGGTGGTCTCACTTTTAAAGCACCGCGCCAGTTCTCGACCCTACCCAGTTGGGCTGAAAAGAAAACTCTATACTTACAGCAGGCTCAGCAGCAAGGAGGCTATAGTATTTCAATCGTTCCATAATTCCCATCAACGCGAAGGCGATCGCCGGTTTTTATACTTGACAACTGCTCTGGAGTGAAGCCATCAACCACCGGAATGCTGCCTATAATGGACCCGACGGTGGTCAAGACTTCTGCATTTTGACATACCATGGCTAACGGACCTGACTTTCGAACCCCCATGCGATAAATCGTCCATGCGCCCCCAGTGCTCCCTTTGCCATAGGGGAAAACGAGTATTTTGCCTTGAGTGCTGTTGCCCTCTAAATCGTGCCCCTTTTCAACAATCACTCCGCTCTCTGCATCTATTCCCAAATTGAACACGATCGGATCCCGGCTGACGATCGCTTCCCCTTCGATTAGGCCAGGTGAGATTGCGCGACCTTTAAGTAATTCTTTAAGCATTATTATTTTTTCCTTTCCAAGT
>JAKSDL010000761.1 GCA_022360105.1 Pseudomonadota bacterium | reverse complement strand
TCGAAGCAAGCACGTGAATCATGGTTCCTCCTGTTTTGGTTCAGTCAGTTGGATGATAAATAATCCCTAAACATGCGTCAAGATAGCTCAGAACCCATTCAATTGATGATTGACAACAGATAGATAATATCTTCTTCCGGCATAAAAAGCATTATGAATCATTGCAACTCCGAACCCCACCAATCCCCCTGTGTATCATGTTACAGGACTACATATAAATGACGTTGAAAAAAGAATTTCATCCTCTGCAGCATTCGATAACGAAATGGTGACAATGGAGCCAGATCATCTTATCCGGGGCTGCCGCTGCTAAACATGTTTACCGGCGGATTGAACGGTCACGGAAGTTTGAATATATTCCAATAGAAGCGAAGGAAAAGGTCGTAGGGGTAATCATTAAGATTGCAGGGAGGAGTTGTGGTATCAAGAATTAAGCATTTTATATTTCAGTACCTTACCGCTACTGTTGTAAGGTAGTTCCGTAACAATCTTGATTGAATCGGGTATCCAGTGTTGCGGACAATGTTGTTCGCAGAAAGCACGGACCTGTTGTTCTGTTAAACGATTTGCTTTTAACGGGGACACCCAAACACGCAAATTGTCATCTGAAACATAAGCTGCCGCGTCTTTGATTCCGGGGCACTTGTGAATGACTTCCTCCAGGTCCCGTGCAATGATTACCTTTCCTTTTTTTCGAAGGATGTTGGATATCCTGTCGTGAACAAAAAAGTGACCTTTGGAATCAAATGAACCAAGATCTGTCGTTGAAAACCAGCCGTTTTCTATGCTGGAAGAATCTATTTTTCCATGATTCCAATACCCTTCACAGCAGGTCTTGCTTTGAACGATAATTCTGTTTAGTCCCGAACCATCCAGGGATTTCAGTTTGATACTTTTGGAGTTAAAGGGTTTGCCCAAGGTGCCATAACCGTTTTTCTCCAGCCTTGAGGTTTCATACCTGTATCCGCATAGCGGCGCCAATACTTCCGCCATTCCATATCCTTGCTGAAAGACGGGACCAAAGGTTTCAATCAAAGCCTTGAGTTTTGATTGGGCGATGGGTGCAGACCCCAGACTCACCACCCGAAGGGCACTGAAATCAAATTGATTGCCACTGTTTAAGTAAAAATCCCAAAGATCAATCATAAACGACGGACTGATAACCAGGTTTGTTACTTTGTAACGATCGATAGCCTCGGCTACTTTTTTTACATCAAATTCCCGCAAGAGAACGTTTAATCCTCCAGAGGCCAGTCCGGGTAAAATGCTTAGGCTGCCCACCGTGGAAAGAGGCATGGTGTGAAGGAAGACCCGCTTTTTTGTGCTACTCTTAGGGGAGGTTAAAAGGAAATTGTAAAAGCTTGAGATCCAGGCCTGGTGCGACCAAACAACGGCCTTCCTGTGTCCGCTCGTACCTGAAGTGAAGCCGATAGCGGAAATTTCCTTGTTATCAATTTCATAATCGGGATTTCTGGTCTGAACCTGCTCGAGGAAAGAGTGGTACGAGCCGGTATGCAAGGGCTCGCATGTCAGCAAAAAGGTGAATAATCCGGTAATTGTCTTTTTTAAATCCTTAACGCTTTCGGGAGATATTCTGTGATCATGAACCAACAGCCTGCATTGAGTGTTTCTTAGCTGTCTAACAATTTCCTCGTTGGAGAAATCATCTGTCAAAGCACAAAAAATCAAGCCGGTCTTGTAGCAGGCCAGCCGAATTTCAATAAACTCAAAACAGTTTTTTAAAAATACCGCTACACAGTCTCCCTTGGATAAACCAAGAAGGTTTGATGTGTTACAAAAGCGATTTATGTTTTCATTGATTTGGGCAAAGGTCCTGTAGTTTCCTTCCTGAACCAACAGCTTTTTTGTTTTGTATTTTCTGCTTATGTATCTAATCAGGTCTTTTGGGGTTTTGACTCTGAATAGATAACGAAGGGTAAAATATCTGAGTTGATTGGGAAAACGGACGTTTAATGAGCCCATAAAAATGGTTTGATTTAGTTTTTAGTTCATGATGGCAACGTTCTGATTTGCCAGGCAGGTACTGTGTTTATTGACCTTTTCACTAATCTGTTGCAGGTAGGTTCCGTCTGCAGAAATAATTGATAATGATGACTCCCTCTTAAATCGTTTAACTTCTTCTTTGGTATGTATTCCGGCGGCCCGCATCATCATGAAGTGTTCATCGCATAGATTGCAGGGGATACCTAATTCATTTTCAACAATTTTTTGAAATCGATTGGATTCGAAAAGTACCTCCCTGAAATCTTTGCCATGTAATGAAACCCCCAATTCCGGCCACATAGAAAGAGGTTTGTAAAGAACATACTCATATTCCATCATGGTTTGAATAATAGAATCTGACAATTCAAAGCCAAATTTATCTTTCTCTTCATACCAGGCAGATTTTTTAAAAGGACCGGGAGGGGAAATAACCGCTGAATCAGGCATGGCAGCTTCCAATAACGACAAATTGTCAGCCAGCACCTCATCGCCTGTTATTCCATTAAAAAGGGGTGTCGGGTAAATAAACGCCAATGAGATGGCAATCGGTGTGTTCGCTTGATTCGAAGCCTCACGTATTGCTTGAATGGTGGATATTAGATCCTGCCTTTTCACCCCTTTATTCATAATTTTATGATTAACAGCATCATTGCCGCATTCCCCACCAATAAACACAGCACGCAATCCTGCCTTAATCATTGTTGTATAGGCATCAACAACCGAACTGTAGGTTTTTTCGTTACAACAATTCTTCACGGCCCTCGCACCCATGGAGTATTCGATCCGATACCCTTTATTTATTATCTCTTCCGCGATTGCTTTTCCATGTGTGTAGGTTGTGTCTGATCCTGTAAATCTGAACAGTGCTATGCCTTGTTTTAAAATGGAGTAAATTTCATTCAAAATCGCTTCAATTTCAAAGGTCTGATAGCTGGGAGTGAATTGATTATGAACGCAAAAATTGCATTTTCCCCAGGGACAGCCCAACGAATCGAGCAGAATGTGCACTTTTGTTTTACCACTGTTTTTGGCATATCGGGGTATCACCGTATCTGAATCCTTTTGTGCAAGATTCAGGTTCCCTTTTGCCCTTTCTATTGAATCGTTCCGGCGATACAAAACTCCCTGCAGATTCGATCTTGAAGCTTCCGACCGAATTCTATCCAGCATGGCAGATTTTCTATATTTCGTTCCGTTTTGGGTTAATTCCTGTGCGAGATTCAGAATTGACAATAGAATCTCCTTTCCCTTGTTGATAACTGCCAAATCAAAATTGCTGTATTTCAGGATATCTTCTTCATAAAGACTGGCGTGATACCCACCGCCGATCACAATGCATTCCGGATTCAGTCTTTTAATTTGTCTGGTAAGGTATTTGGACCAGTAAAAGGCTTCACCATACCATACCTTAATTCCGAAAAACCTAAGCTGCTTCTTTTTTGATTCAACAGCCAGACGTCTGAGTTTTCCCGCCATTCTCAACCATTGAATTTTGCTGAGCAGTCCCTGGGTAACGGCACAGATAGCTGCAAGAAGACTTTTCACAAATGTCGAACCACTCGGTTCCATCACTTTTTCCACGACAATACGATTTAATTTTCGTAACAACCGCGGTGAAAGAGATTGAAATCCGTCATCTGTTGCCCAGTCAATGACTTCCACATGGTGATTATGGGCAGAAAGGTAGCTTTTGATGATTTGAATTCCGTTCTCCTCGAAGGTATCACTGGCTGAACGCCTTCTCCTTGCCATGGAATTCCAGATCCAGATTTCTGCCATTTTTTATGCTTTTATTGGGCTTACCGGGTAAGGAGCCGGGCTTGCCTATTTATTAATTGGAAAAAGAATCTGAGGCATTTCCGGTGACCGGTCCACCATCCTCATAGCCGTGCTCTAAGTTCAACAGGGTGTTTTTATCAACCGTTTTAAAAAGGTTGGTCCTTTCAAACAGAAAGTAACGAAAAAGATCCGCATTCCAGGAACCCCGAGCACTTTTTTTGTCCGGAAACTGAATACAACTGCATTTGGTGTTATAGATATTCCGGTAAAATATTTTGCTCATACGGGCGTCAACATTTTCATCGTAAATGCTGGTATGCAGATCTTTGAATCTTATTATTAGAGGGATTGCGGGGTTGTTATTGACTGCAGGATAGCTTTTAACCGGACCAATCTGTTTAAAATCGAGCAATGCTTTATAAAACATTATCCTTTTTGGATGTACGGCAATAGCAAGAGCATCCGCGCCCAAAAATCGCTCGCTGTACAAAAGTAATAATTTATATAGCTGAAAAACCAGCTTCTGATCAGCGATGATGGAAGCCAGATTTCCTATCTCCACAATTTTGGTATTTTCCTGCCGATAATATTGCAACTCTTCATTGAAAATCCTATCCATCGGCAATCCAAGGTCACTGTCTGGAAACAGGGTAGCTGTGGCAAGCACCTGATTGTTATCATTTTTGCTTATAATTGTTGTGCAGCCGGGTGCTGCATTCCAAACGGATACTCGAATACCGGATGGTTGAGGTTCGATATAACCTCTTTTGACAAATGCATCATGAACCAATGTGTAAGCAGCCTCCAGTTCATCTTTACTGTTTGCCACTTTATGAATACAGCCCGAGGCGACATTAAAATCCTGATCAATTTTAACGCGTTGCCTGTAGTTTTCAATTATTCGCTTGAGATTCTTCTCCTCGAAATCGACCTTCATAGTTCCTGTCATCATTAGTTAAATCGATTTAATCAACAATTACAGCGAATACATAAGCAAAAAATGTGACAACCTGAAGACAAAGCTGTCATGCTTGACTTTGAGCCTCATGCCAAAAATCCGAATGACAAAAACAACACATTTGTTGTGAAGAATTTGCCGATCATTAGTAGGGGTAGGATAGCGAACCGGCGCTTATAACCCAAAGCAGGCATTTTACAGGACTTGATTGTCTAAAGAATGTTGACCGGAGATGTACCGCAAAACATCGTAGACGACCGATAATAGGCTCTTTAGAAGCAACAGGTTAAAGAACCATACAAATTGGTTCAAAGTTTGTCAAACACAGAATTGACCGAGTGTAAAAATGCAACTCATCGATTATTGTAGATTATTGAGGCAGGGCACCGAAACTTTTTGGGAAAATGGATCAGTACATTCAGGACAAGTAGCATTGAAGCAGGACAATACGGGTTAGCATATTATCCTGGAAGATCAGTAGATTTGCAGACAACAACCTAGGCAGCATTCCTGCAGATCTGTAAATATTGTGTCACTACGGCTTCAATTCCCTGTTCCAGACATTCTACAGTTAAGGCATGACCGATAGAGACTTCAAGAATATCCGGGATGGTTAAAAATTTGGCCAAATTATTCAAATCAAGATCATGACCTGCATTAACACCTATTCCCAGTTTATTGGCTTCCAGTGCTGCCTGCCTGTATTGGTCCATAATAACATCATTTCCTGGAGACCCATAAGACTCCGCATATGCTTCCGTGTAAAGTTCAATTCTATCGGTACCTGTTTCCTTGGCAAGCTTAACGTCTTCCGGATCAGGATCCAAAAAAATAGAGGTTCTGATTCCGGATTCGGAAAGTCGAGCACACACATCCTTTACAAAGCCGCCATGCTCTTTCAAATTCCAGCCATGATCAGAGGTCAATTGATCGGGACTGTCCGGCACCAGGGTACATTGATTTGGTTTGGTTTTTTCTACCAGCCGCAATAAGTCTTCTGACGGGTACCCTTCAACATTGAATTCCACTTCGGTATTGCTGATGAGCAGGTTTCCCAGGTCTATTGTATCCTGAACCGTGATATGACGTTCGTCCTGCCGGGGATGTACTGTAATGCCCTTCACACCAAGGTCCATAAATCGTTTTGCAAAATTAACCACGTTAGGATAATCCCTGCCCCGTGCATTTCGCAACAACGCTATTTTATTAAGGTTCACGCTTAGCTGTGTCATGGTTTCTCCTTCTATTGCTTTTAACCTATTTGTCGTTTAGAAACACATTGAACCAATTGTTTAACTCTTCGAATTACATCATAGTATTCCTTGGGTTCTATTAAAACCACCGATTTTTCATTATTTTCCGGGAAATTGAGAAACAGTTTTTAAACGCATGGTAGTGATACAATAACGATTTTAATTTTGGAATAATGAACCCGAAATACCTTTTTCGCCATCTATTACACCCGGAAAAATAGACAATGAAGTAAAGAAACGATAAAACCCGATTAAAGATTTACCAATAGTAGATAATTGTACGTTTTTTCTTGCTATGCGCTATCTTTCAAACAAAAAACCGAACTAACCGAAGGATTATACTTATGAATGACATTGCCAATATTGAAAAGATTGAAGCGATCATACGGCATCAGGGGAACAATTTGGCAGTGCTACAAGCTTTGGAGAATCACTCGGATATTTCTGTTGAAAGATATAGTCCGGAAGGTTGCTTAATTGGTTGCAGCAAAGGAGCAATAATAACCAATTTTGGAAACTTACCGGATTTAATGGGTAAGAATATCGATGATATTTATCCCGGGAATGATAAAAAAAGACTGGATCGTATAAAGAAGGCAGTGGATTCCAACTCCCAAGAAGAATATGAAGATCAGATCACTGGCAAAGCCGAATCCAAATGGATCAGATCAAGCTATATTCCGGTCTCGGACAACCGGGAGAAGCCATTTTTAGTTCTGGTTATATCGAAAGACATAGCGTTGGATAAAAAAGCCGGGATCAATTCCGGTGAGAAGGAGGACCAATACAAAATCTCGATTGATGAAGCTGCCGTCGGAATGGCGATCGTAAATAAGGAAGGTAAAGTTGAAACCGTTAACTATGCTGCCTGTAAGCTATTTAGTTATAGTGAGGAAGAGTTTTTATCCCTTTCTTTTACCGATATTACACATCCATCCGATCTGGAAGTCAGCATGCAGCAGTTCAACCGCTGTATCAAAGAACGTCGACCGGTGCAGTTTGAAAAAAGGTATTTAACAATGCAGGGGGAGACTATAAATGCCCTGACCTCTAT
>JAKSDL010000675.1 GCA_022360105.1 Pseudomonadota bacterium | reverse complement strand
TTCAGGGTTAGTTTTTATATAACCTTTAAACTCGCTCAGCCATTCTTCTGAATCCATAAGCTTCATCGGATAACCTTTTGTTGAGAACCAGTTGATAAAATCATTCCATTTAATAGGTCTGGGATTCTTTAGCAGGAATCCTTTATTTAGAGAATCTTCTTTCCTGGAAAGAGCGACAATTGCCTGACTATAGTAATCCACGGGAGCAAAATCGAAATAAGCATCCTGTAATGGCGCTTTACCCATTTGGATCAACCCCTTAAGCAGCATGCAGATATAGTCCTGGTGATTCCATACACCCGTTTTACGTTCCCCGGATATTAGTGAAGGTCTGAAAATAGTAGTCGGTACTCCTCTTTTGCTGGCTTCTGTAACCAATTCATCAGCTACCCATTTACTTTGATGATACCCCACGTTAAAGCCGTTTCGGTTGATATAATCCTGATCGTACACGGTTTCAGCGTGAGTATATCTTTTGTTTTCGACAAGTGATCCGGGATCCGGTGCCGTTTGTGCAAGTTTTGAGAGAGTTGAAATATAATGCAGGGTTTTTGTACGTTTGTCACAAGCCAGCCTGATAATCTCAACGGTCCCTTTCACATTTGCCGGCTTCATCACTTGGTAAGGTTGGGCAAAATTTAACCAGGCACCGTTATGGTAAATCACATCTATCTCATCCGCCAGATAATTCCAATTGTCTTGGTTGAGTCCTAAACCCGGTTTTTCAAGATCACCTGGAATTGCACGTATTCTTGATGCGAATTCACTTTGCCATAAATTGTAGTCCTGTAGATTATCCATTAGTCTTTTCAACCCTACTGCTTCATCCGCTGATCTAACAAGGCAATAAATCTGTGCATTTGAAATTCGCAATAGGTCGCTCAGCAAATATGCTCCCAGAAATCCTGATCCTCCTGTCAAAAATATGCTGGTCGGATCCGTATTGTATTGGGAGACTGTAGACTGCGGTCTGATATCCAACGGCAACTTTGCCTCATCCTGGAGCTCAATTATGGGTATCGTTTCAACCAAAATAGCTTTATCATCCGATTTTTCTGATAAGCCTTCATTTCTCAAAATCTCCTGTTCAATAATTTTAGAAAGCACTTGAACATTTAAACCTTTCTGCAGGATTGTAACTTTAGGCAGATCAATATGAAAATAATCATTTAAACTAACACCCAATTCAACAGCCAACAAGGAATCCAGACTGAACCTGTCAAATGACTGATCATCATCCTTTCCTTGCATTCTAACTCCCAGCACTTCCGATAATGCTTTTCTGACCAATTCACTGATTCGTTCAAATCTTTCTTCGCTGGAACAATCCATCAAACTATCAATGTCACGAATCGAATTTGTTTCCTCAGATCCATCATCCGTTTCTGAATGTTTGATAAAATGGGACAACCTTGGCGAATTGGCTATAATGGGATGGTATTTACAGGCTAAATTCCATTTTAAGGGAAAAACTGCTACATGAGTGAGGTTGCGTTCCATGGCATGCTTCATCGCTCTTTGAGTTTGAAGAAGGCTGATCGGGAAGAAACCCTCTTTTTTGAAATGCTCTTTATCATCTCCATGTTTTGTAAAATACCCTGCCTCATCTAATACTCCCCAGGAAATACTGATTCCAGGCACTCCTTGTTTTCTTAAATACTCTGCGAACAGATCTAAGAAATAATTGGCTGATGAGTAGTTGCTTTGACCCGCAAATCCCAGGATTGAGTTAACAGAGGAAAAAGCCATGAAAAAGTCCAATTCAAAATGTCGGGTTAACTCGTACAAATTCCAGGAACCTAAGATTTTTGGATCGGTAACCTTTGTGAATCTTGACTTAGTCATTTCTTCAATAATTGCAATGTCCAGCACCATAGCAGAATGAATGACGCCTTTTACTGGTGGGAAATGTTCAAAGCAATTATTCAAAGCTGTGTTCAATTCATTTTTTTTGGTGATATCAGCTTCGATTATAGCTAACGTAACACCTTGTTGTTCCATTTCTTCAAGTGTATCTTTAACATCCTGCGTGTGCACACCGCTTCGACCAATCAATATCAGATATTTTGCACCGCTGTTTACGAGCCATTTGGCAACTTCGATCCCAAATCCACCCAGTCCGCCAGCAACAATGTAGGTCCCGGATCGATCTATTTCAGGATTGGTTGCTGTGGGGGCAACTTGCGGAGAACAATTCTGCATGGAAATACAGATTTTTCCTATATGATTTCCTGTGTTTAACAACTTAAATGCTCTTTTGACATCGTACGGCTGAATAACCTGGTACGGGATAGGAGATAGAGCCCCATCCAAGAACATTTGATTTACTTCTAAAAACAAGCGGGAAAACTCTTCAGGCTGTTCCTCGGCTAGCTTCTCCAAATCGAAAACAAAGAGTGCCCCACCTTTTCGGAATGATTGAATGGAAACAGTACTTTCGTTATGGAGATTGCTGATATCAACAAACCTACCCCTGAAGGGTTTGAGAAGACTGATGCTTTTATCGATTGCTTTGTCCGGTAAGGTATTGATAACGACATCTATTCCTTTGAAGCCTTCTGTATTTCTAAAGTCATCTTCAAACACGAGACTTCTGGAATCTGAAACTTCGTGAACTCCGCAGAGTTTGAGATAGGTTCGCTTTTCTTTTGTTCCAGCAGTTGCGTATACTTTTGCACCTAGTTGCAGAGCCATCTGAACAACAGCTAGGCCTACCCCACCAGCAGCCGTGTGAATTAAGACGCTTTCCCCCTTTTTTAGATTCGCGAGTTTATACAAAGAATAATATGCAGTTATAAAAACCAACGGTAAGGTTGAAGCTGCTTCAAAACTTAATTTTGGTGGTTTACTTACAAGCCTTTCAGGTACGGTTAAAACATATCTTGACATGCCATTCCAGCCCATACCTATGACTTCCTCACCGACTTTAAAATTTTGAATACCGGAACCGGTTCTTTCGACAATCCCAGAGAATTCGTAACCAAATCCGGATATCAATGCACTGTCGTCAAATTTCGTGCGCACAATACCCACAGCCTTTGCATGATCCTTAAAATTCAAGGCTGCTGTTTTGACCCTGATTTCAATTTGATTTGGCGCTGGTTCAGGCCTGCTTGTTTCTCGGAAAGAAAAACTATCCAGTGAATTGTCAGTCTGTTTGAACAAAGCAAAATTCTGATGTTCAGAAACAGGTTTAAAATCCCTTCTTGCAATCAATCGATTTACGTACCTGTTATCATTTTTAATGAGGATTTCATCTTCGTTTCCAGCAGTTAGCAGCTCTTCAAGCAACAGGTGAATTTCCTTACGTGAGGGTGAAACACTCAAATCTACAGAACGAATCTTCAGTTTGGGATATTCGTTCATAGCCACTCGGCTAATGCTCCAAAGTACGGCATGATTGAGGTTTTGTGTTCCTTTGTTCAAAAACGGCTGGGTATTTTGGGTGATATTCCAGATTGAACATGATTGATTCTTATATTTCTTTGTTATAGCCCTGATCAGACTTAAAAATTGGTCTGCCGCGCTGCTAATTTCATTTTCATTTATTCCGGTTGTAGCCGATTCAGAGGACGTATTAAAAAAAACAATATCGGGAATCCTATTTATGCCTGAACCCAGGTTATCCAATATCTCCAAATAGCCTGCTTCATTAAAGGGAGTAGTAGCTGTTGTCCGACTCCGGCTTGAATAAAAATCCCCCTGAAACACATATGTCGTCTCAAAATAGCTATCCATCTCATAAGACTGGAGGCCTTTCTTATCAACTGCTGAGGGTGAAAACAGCAATATGGGTCCTTTCGCTTCATCCTTTTTCAATTGAAGCAGTTTAGCAGCGCGGACTTCCGCTTTTTCGCCGTCAGTATCAGGTGCTTTGGCCAAAATGATACTTAATGGTGAATGATCATTATTTTCAGAAATTGGTACAGGTGTTTTGTACCCACAGCTTTTTAGAATTTCAATCCATCTGGGCTCGGTTAGTATGGGATGTTCAGGCCTTACATCTTTATCTTTAAATGCCCACCAGCCCGGTAGTGTTCCAAAAACTAAATTGACCCAGTAGGTCACCAGCACAACCTCAATTAAAAGAAGGCATCCGTCTGTAACCAGTAAATGTTTCAGGTTTTTAAGAGTATATTTTATATCCTTTGTGGCATGCAGAACAGAAGAGGCAAGGATAATATCGTAGGAATATGGCTCAAATCCCTGTTCAGCTGGGGACTTATTCATATCAAAGATGTCATATTCCATCCAGTCATATTCTTTGTATATTGTCTCAGCTTTTTGAGTATAAGATAGAGAGATATCCGTGAATGTATACTCTACGTTATAAAGAGAAAGTAAAGAAACCAGATGCGAAGTTAAACCTCCTGTTCCAGCGCCTACTTCCAATATTCTTAGCTTTCGTCCTTGGGGCAGTTCTTTTAACAGATTCTCCATGAACAACCTGACGAAATCACAGAAAACATTAAAAGAATAGGAATTATAGTAAAACTGCTCCAGGAATGGACTGATTTCTTTAGATACCAGTTTTAACGAATCAATTTCATTTCTTATAATGCCAGTGAGGGCAGAACCAAATTTCTTGGTTAACAACAGTTCAAGATAATAA
>JAKSDL010000333.1 GCA_022360105.1 Pseudomonadota bacterium | reverse complement strand
AGCACTAACAGGAGCAATGAAAGTTGGTGCATTCAAACCGGTTATCGCTGTCGAATTGCCCTTGGCAGAGGCCCCGCAATCTCATGTGCAGGTCATGAAATCCGGCAATTGCGGAAACATTGTATTAGTTCCCTAATATCGGGTATTCCTGTTGGTCTGCTGAAACCAGGGAACATAACCTTCGATTTTTGTTTTCTGGTATCAGCCGAAAATTTGTGACTGCGTTTTACTGGTTCTAGTCTGCACTCAACAGTTCAATACCGCACCGTTTACAAAACCTGGCGTCAGCATCATTGTCTTTGTTTTCGCACCCCGGGCAAATCGAAACCCTGCCTTTCCCTTTCCTGCTGGCTTCAGCCAGCTCAACAGATACTATTCCTGTTGGTACGGCGATAATTGCGTAACCGATAATCATAACGATTGAGGCGAAAAATTGACCTAGCGGTGTCTGGGGAGAAATATCGCCGTATCCGACTGTAGTCAAAGTCACAATGGCCCAGTAGATGCTGAGAGGAATATTGTTGAATCCGTTCTCGGGTCCCTCTAAGACATAAATCAGCGATCCGATGATGATGACAATACTGAATACAGTTAACAGAAAAACAATTATCTTGGGTCGACTTGCTTTAAGTGCGGCTAAAAGGATTTCGGCCTGAGATAAAAACTGGGTTAGTTTAAATATGCGAAACACCCTCAGCAATCTCAGAATCCTGACGACTACCAAAAAATGGCTGCCGGTAACAAGAAGGCTCAAGTAAGTGGGAACGATTGCCAGGAAATCCACAATGCCATAAAAGCTGAAAATATATCTCCTTGGTTTGGCAACGGAGATAATCCGTAACAAATATTCAGCCGTAAAAAGGATAGTAAAAGCCCACTCAAGTTTAATAAAAACAATCCCAAATGAGCTTTTGAATTCGCTGATGCTTTCTAGCATCACGATAAACACACTCAAAAGGATGGTCCACAACAGCACAACGTCAAAGGTCTTTCCAGGTTTTGTATCGGCCTCAAATACAACCCTGTAAATTGCTTTCTTCCAGTTTGGAGCTGTGGTTTCCGGGGCGTTGTTTCTGATTTTCATGGCTTCAATTACAGTCCATATTCTGCGTGTTCGACTATTTCTAAAATATGTGGGTTTTGTATCACAATTTGTTATACTATTAACAACTTAATGATGGTCAAAATAAAGACAAATTCACAATGAGCAGTTAAAGTGTTTGGAGTTGGCAAAAGATTTACCGACGTCTTTTGATCTTTTAAAAAACTTTTCTTTAAAATACTGAAATATAGGGTTAAATTTTCAAGTTGGATTTATTGCTAAGTGAAACTATCACTTACATCAAACCGATGTCAAACAATAGACAAAGGGATTTTATTTAACGAACCCGGTTGTTTTATGAAAAAGTGTCGCGGATAAAATCAGCCACAGATTAAAAAACGAGTGATCAACGATTGGTATAAGTCCTATGAGAAGAAAAAAAGGATTTCTAACACGACGTAAGATTATGATTATGAGCAGCCTCCTTGCTATTGGAATGCTTGTAACCATTGTTAATATTTTTGTTGGGATTGTAACGGCAAAGGAAGCGGAAAGCCTAACATTCCCATCAGCCGATGGTTTAAAAATTACAGCTGATGTGTATCTCACTAATAACCCGGCAAAAAGACCTTTTATTGTTTTGTTTCACCAGGCTAAATGGAGTAGGGGAGAGTTCAGGGAAACGGCACCCAGGTTTAACCGACTGGGATTTAATTGCCTGGCTGTAGATCTGCGTTCCGGCAATAAAGTCAGGGGGGTTACAAATTTAACAGCTCAGGCTGCCAGGGAAAAGGGCAAACAAACTCGTTTTGTTGATGCGATGCAGGATATGGTGGCAGCATTGAAGTTTGTCAGGGAAACTTACAAACCTCCCCAATTGTTAATGCTCGGCAGCTCATATTCAGCTGGACTGGCACTAAGGGTGGCAGGCGATTATCCAAATCTGGTCGATGGGGTCATGGCCTTTTCACCGGCTGAATATTTTGTAAAAAACGGCATGAGCCACACCTGGGTAATGGATTCGGCGAAGTACATTACCGTCCCTGTTTTTATTACATCTGCCAAAAAAGAGAAAAATCGCTGGTCTGCACTTTACGGAGCCATCAATTCCCATTCAAAGCTCTCATTTGTGCCGGATACAGCCGGTAAACACGGCTCAAGAGCCTTATGGAAGAAATATCCCGACAGCGAAGAGAACTGGACTGTGCTTGAGAATTTCCTAAAAAACTATTTTTAATTGATGTCTTCGTGATTCTTCCTGATAAGATCGAAACGAAGAACATACCGGCGGTTCTGCCTTGTTTTTAATACGGTTGTTGGTTACAGAAGCAATGCAATGGAGAGTGGCAGGAACGAGAGCACGGTGGAAAGGACAATGGAAGAAGATGCCAGATTCGTGTCACTGTTAAGTTGCGCAGATAGAACATACAGTGCAGTTGAGGTCGGCAAAGTAAAGAAGATCATTCCTGTTTTAAAGGCTATTCCGGTTACTTGCCAATAGTTTAGTAAAGTATATCCCACCAGGGGCAGTATCAACAATTTAAAAACCGAAGCTATCAATGACACCCGAAAATGGCTCTTGACCGATTGAAAGGTCAGTGCTCCACCAATCGAAAGCAAAGCCAGGGGGAGAGTGATCATTGACATCAGGGAAAAGGTGTTATCAAGAAAAACCGGGAAGGTATTAATCGTCTTCGAATAGAGAATGCCAGCCAGACATCCCAGAATCAGCGGATTGGAAACCAAGGCTTTCATGGTGTATTTTAGCCTGTCCCTTGGTGTGTAGTCCTTACCCGAATGCCAGATCAGAATAATAATAACCAACACATTGATGATGGGAATAATCAATCCGATCAATATTCCAAAGTATTGAATGCCCTCATCGCCAAGAGCGTTCAAAACAATGGCAACGCCAACGTAGGTATTGAATCTGTAGCAACTCTGGGAAAATGAGCCGGCTTGATAACTGTTGATACGAAACACTTTAATAGATAACGTGCTGAGTATGAATACAATGGCAACAGCCGAAATGGCTGCAAGGTAAAGCCCCCCATTGGACCCTATCTCGCTGGGTGCACTGCCAATCTTCCAAAACAGCATCACCGGGAAAAAAATAAAATAGATCAGCTTGTCGGAAGTTTTTAAAAAGATGTCATTGGTGATGTTCCAGCGTTTAAGAATGCCTCCAAGTATCAGCAGCCCAAACACAGGGAAGAGAGAATTTAGTATAATCATGGGTTTTTAAAAAATGACTATCTTTAGTTTAACCTGAGTTTTTTTTCTGTCTTTTAGTCAAGAACCACTCAATTAAGCCTATACCGGTGAGTGGACAAAGGATAATGAGAAACAGCAACGGATCAAACAAAACAATACCGGCAAACCCTCCCAGTATGCCCCCTAGAACTTCAATGGCGGCGAGATGTTCGCCTGAAGCATCTTTGACCATCTTTTCCAACTCCGCAGTGTCAAAGGCTTTGACCTTGTCTGTCACAATTTGCGAGATTTTTATTCTTTCCAATACAGCCGGCATCGATTTGGTGAGGAAGGTATCGAACCGATCGCTGCCCACGAATTCATCAATCGATTCCTGACTGAAGGTAAGTGCTCTTTTTAGCAGTTCCTCAATCTTTTTCCAGGAACTTTCTTTTTCCAGGTAGCGATTTATCTCGTGCAGAATTTTAGGCACACCTTTTTCACGAAATTGTTCGTTTAATTCAATAACCAGACGTTGGTATGTTAAATTGATTCTCTTGGTTCCCTGGTCTGAGTTCAGGAAATCAGAAAAATCCTGAACGGCTTTTTCCAGAAACTTATAAGCGTTGTTTCGAAATTTGTCTGATGAAAGGGCATCATAGAGTATTTTAGCAATGGTTTCCTGGTCCACATCAAACGTCCAAACGGCTAACTTCATCATCCCTTTTTTAATTGCACTTTGCCGGTCAATCATTTTATTCAGTTGATCGTAAATAAAGCGCGATATTTCCGGGGTATGGTCTTCCAAATGGCTCGAGATCTTGTTTGATACCTCTTTAAGATTGATCGTGCCGTTTTTGATGTTTTTTTCAATTAGCGAAGACAAATCCTCCATCAGCTTTTTTAAGTCAACTTTCTCACGGAGGTAATTGACCATATTTATTTCTGATACCTGGAGCAAACCGTAATAAATTTTGGGAGAGTTGATTTGAAACTTGCGCAAAATCCAATTGGTGATCAGGCGTTGTGTTTCCGGATTTTCAAGATTCCTTTCAGCATACGTTTTTAACGCTGAAATCGATTCATCGACCACATTGTTGTCGATGATGTATGCCTTCAAGTCTTTTGGATCAAAAAAGTTGTCAGAGATGCCCTCGCCAAGCTTTTCAGCAATTTGCTCCTGATTTCGGGGGATTAGACCTTGTATGCCATGTTTGGTCTTTTTCTTGGGTTTGAAAAGCATGGTAATGGCAAGAAAATTGGTGTAGTAGCCCACCATCGAGGAAAGGAGAATTTTGAAAGTGATATCCAGGTAAGGGTAAAAGGAGTGGCTAATCACACCAGTCTCTTTTTCTGCCAAGGACCTAATAACCAGTATGGCAATCAGACAGGGGGGGAAAAGAAACTTGAACATGAATCTTAAAACAGTGATCAATTGCTAAAGCTCCGTATATTAGTGATTTACGTACTTACGTTCAGGAAGTAGTACCCTTTTTCGGCTGACATATGTCAGTTTTCCTTTTGACCCCTATTGTTATCTGAATTTAGCTGCTTTCACAATGGTTGCCCTTTTTATGTGACCAAGGAAGTCTGACAGGTAAATTTAAGTGAATACTCGATAAATCGCGGGCTCGTCCTTAAAACATTTTTTACAATTGTCTTTTAATATAAGAGGATAAACAAGTATCCATACAATCAACCGGTTTTGACCAAACAACGCAATCAGGATATCTTCGACAATAATTTTTGGGCAACTATCCAGATGATCAATATTTCCAAAACTAAGTTAGGAATACCCTAAAGATATCCGGTCCGATACGGAGTACGAATGTTAGGTATTTTTAAAAGAAAAGACTGTCAGCATCAGGTAAAAGGAATTTCAATACGATCCAGTCTATTGCGTAATTTCTCCCTTATGATTGTCCTGGTTCTGGTGTCTTTTACGACAGCATTTCTAATTATACAATACTCGGAACTATCTGTGGTAAGCCGTCGGTTAATAAGGGAAGCCATGGTAGAGCTGGAAAGGGAACTGCAGAAAGACTTTCAGCCTGTTATCAAAAACATCAATATCTCTGCTTACTGGGGCAAATCCAGACAATATACTGATCTGGAAGACAAAGAGATGCTGAAGATGTTTATTCCTATCATCAAAGAATACAGCTCAATCGTTCGTGTCAAAAGCGGTGATGATAATGGAAACGGGTTCTCTCTTCAACGTGAAGGGGATAATTGGATAACAACTCGCACAGTCGTTGATAAGAGCCAATCTGTTGTTTTGATTTCCAGTTGGAATGAAGATCTGGAGCTGAAAACAAAAGAAAGAAAAAAGGCTCAATCAAATTTAAAATCGCAGGAATGGTATCGGGTGGCGATTGAAGGAGCACCAGATAAATTAGGGTGGAGTGTTCCTTATTTTTGGGAAGAGACACAGGAACTGGCTGTAACTGTTTCAATCAAGGTAGAGGGCAGGGCAGGCGAAGTTTATGTGTTGGCTTTCGATATCCTGCTGACTCAATTACAAGATATCATGCAGGATACGGTCATTTCTGATAATGGGATAGTTTTTGTGACTACAAATGATGACAGGCTTGTCGGGTTGTCCGGCAACATCCTCGATCGTAGTGATATGAATATCAAGGATCTGAGCTTGAAATCGGTTTATGAAACGAGCCTTGATCCTATCAAAGACCTGATTGACGACTGGTATTCAAAAAAAAGAAAACGGTTTTCCAAAATAGTGCATTTTGCCAGCAACAATCAGCGTTGGGTAGGAACCATCGTTGAGTTTCCCGAAAAAGGTGTACCGATAATAAAAATAGGTATGTTGGCTCCTATGTCTGACGTGATGCATTACGATGCAGCTCGTGGAATGTCGGTTATTTTTGTGTTGATTGTTGCTTTGTTGATTGCCGTGTTTGTCTCAAAAAAAATGGCCAGGCGCTATATTCTGCCTGTGCAACAGATTTTGGAGCAAAGTGAAAAGATCAGTAAGGGGGATCTTAAAAAGGGCAAACGTATCACCTGTAATATTAAGGAATTAAGCCAGCTGGCGGATACTCATGAAGTGATGCGGCAAGCCCTGGAGGAGTCCAGGCACCAATTGGAAGATTATAGCAATACTCTTTCACAGAAAGTCGAAGAACGAACCTCCGAATTGAACAGGAAATCCGAGGAACTGGCAGAGCTGAATCGAACCCTGGAGGAAAGAGTAAAAAAGGAAGTCCAGGAAAATCTGAAGAAGGATCAGCTAATGTTGCGCAGTGCAAGGCAGGCACAAATGGGAGAAATGCTGAGTATGATTGCTCACCAGTGGCGTCAGCCTCTCTCTTCCATCAGCACCATTACCGGTAATCTAATGGTTTATCTGGAACTGGATGATTATAATCGTGACCAGTTTTTGGAGCTGTTGGGAAACATCAATGATCATGCCCAGTTTTTGTCTCGAACAATCAATGATTTCAGAAACTTTTTTAATCCCAACAAGAAAAAGGAATCAGTAAGACTAAATGAGATCCTGGAACAGACCATAAATATCATAGGACGATCCCTGGAATATAAAAGTATCAACCTCAAACGCGATTATTCATTTTTATCACCCATAATCACCTATCCTAACGAAATTACCCAGGTTATTCTAAACATTCTTAAAAATGCCCAGGATGTCTTGGTGGAAAGAAAACTATCTGAACCACAAATCAACATTCGCGGTTATCAGAAAGACCAGACCCAGATAATTGAAATTCATGATAACGCCGGGGGAATACCCAATGAGGACTTTGACAAGATTTTTGATCCCTATTTTTCCACCAAGGATGAAAAAACCGGCACTGGTTTAGGGTTGTATATGTCCAAGTTGATCATTGAAAAGCATTGTAAAGGAAGATTGACAGCAGAGAATCGTGACGATGGAGCCTGCTTTATTATCAGTATGCCGATGCTTAGCGAAGAGGAAATATAGTCATGGTAGGAGCCAAGGAATTATTGAAGTATTCGACGAACATACGGGTGTTGTATGCCGAAGATGATGAGAAATTGAGGGAGGATACATTTCGATTGTTGTCCACTTTTTTTCAGGATATTTCAGTTGCAGAGAACGGCAAACGTGCATTGGAAATGTACCAATCGGGAGAATTCGATATCATCATCAGCGATTATGTGATGCCGGAAATGAATGGTATGGAGTTGGCTCGAAGTATCAAAGAAATGAGTCCGGAACAAATCTTCATCATTCTTTCAGCTCATGATGAACAGCAATATGTTGATGAACTCCGCAAAGCCGGGGTTGACGACTTTATTTTCAAGCCGTTGAATATTCAACAATTCATTCAAGTCATACACAAGGCCTGCCTTCAGGTAGCAGAAAAAAAACAATAGCATGGAAAACGCTGACAAACTTAAAGAGCTTATTGAGTATTCAAAACATATTGATGTTCTGTATGTGGAAGATGATGATCAATTAAGACAGGATACCCTGCGTTTATTATCGACTTTTTTCAATCATATAGAACCCGCTGCCAACGGGAAAGAGGGACTGGAGAAGTACAAAGCGGGATCATATGAAATTGTGATTAGTGACCTTAGAATGCCGGAAATGGATGGTATTGAGATGGTTCGGAATATCAAAGAGTTGAATGATAGCCAGGTAATCCTGATCACATCCGCCCATGACGAATCCCAATATCTGCTGCAGTTGATCAGTATGGGGGTTAATAACTTTATCCTGAAACCACTTGATATTAAAAAGTTTCTATTGGTTCTGGAAAAAACAATAGAGTTGGTGCGGCTGCGGCAGATGGAAACGGATTACAAAAAAGAGTTGGAAGAGACTGTCAAGCAGAGAACCAGGGAGTTATCAGAACTGAACAAAGAGTTGGAACAATACAGCCTTACCCTGGAACAGAAAGTGGAGGAACGCACTGCAGAGCTGAATCGCAGTTTGGCGGAAGTGGAACGGGCGAATCGCAAATTGATGGACAGTATCGATTATGCCACAGTCATTCAACGTTCCCTGCTACCAAACATGGAAGTGGTTCAGCAGAATCTGCCTGATAGTTTTTTTCTTTGGATGCCCCGTGATATTGTCGGCGGTGACATCTTTTTTACCGAGTTTTTCGAAGACAGTTTTTTGATCGGGGTGATGGACTGCACGGGTCATGGTGTTCCCGGAGCTTTCATGACCATGATCGCATCAACCGGCCTTCAGCAGATCACCCGAGATGAGGAATGTCTTGATCCGGCAGAAATTCTTAAAAGGCTGAACTTCATTGTAAAGACCTCTCTTCAGCAGGATACGGAATTCAGCATGTCTGATGATGGTTTGGATGCTGCTATTTGTTTTGTGAATCTAAAAGAAAAATTGTTGAGTTTTTCAGGGGCCCGACTACCACTATTAACCGTTCATGAAGGAAATGCAGAATTGATTAAAGGTGATAGAAAAAGCATAGGCTATCGCAAGTCAGAGCTGGATTATGAATTTTCAAAACGGATTATAGACATAAAAAAAGGGATGTCATTTTATCTGTTCAGCGATGGGATTATTGATCAGGTTGGAGGTGATAAAAACTTCGGCTTTGGTAACAAACGATTCAGAGGCATGGTGGAAGAGATTCATGATCTGCCATTTGAACAACAACAGCATTATGTACTAAACGAATTCAACCGCTACAAAGGAAACAACGAGACCAGGGATGACGTGACGGTGATCGGATTCAAGGCTGGTTGCTAAAAGGTCCTTCTGGATGGAAGTGATGTTTAATGGCCTTCCTGCAAATCATTGTTCAGTGGCAACACAATTTCGAAGGATGCCCCCTCCCCGGTGTTGGAAACATTGAGTTCTCCCCCGCAATGTTTTTCCACAATCATTTTTGACATGTATAAACCGAGTCCGGTGCCAGTCTTTTCATCTTTTGTCGAAAAATAAGGTTCGAAGATTTTCTCCAGATAATCATTAGGCACGCCACCAGCGTTGTCGGAAATAATTATCTTCTGAAATTCAGCGGAATCTTCTCCTCTGATTTTAATTTTAGGAAATGAAATCGATTTTTCAAGCAGGACATCCTGGGCATTTTTAATAATGTTTAGAAAAACCTGCATGATTTCATTAGAGAACGTAACAATGGGACGTGAAAAGTGACATTCCGTTTCCAAAGAAATGTTTTTATTGTCCATCGATTTCCCAATTAATTTCAAGGTCTTGGAAAGAATTTCCTGCAAGTTAACTGATTCCGCCTTTTTTTTAGGACTAAAAAAATCCCTGAAATCGTTAATGGTGTTCGACAAATATTGGACCTGTTCGTTGATGGTTGTGAGCATTTGAGAAAATTCTTCTTTTTCGATTCGATCAAGGTCCAGAAAAATCTGGAGATTCCCGGCAACGGTGCTGATCGACGAAAGCGGTTGTCTCCACTGGTGGGCAATCATACCGATCATTTCGCCCATGGCAGCCATTTTTGATTGTTGAATTAACAATTGTTCCTGTTCCAGCCTGTGATCCAGCTCTTGCGAAACCCGGACTTCCAGGTTTTTATTTAATTCTTGCAGTTGCCTGGTTTTATTATTTAATTCCAATGTCCTGACTTCGACCTGCTGTTCCAAGGTTTTGTTGACTTCTTTGATCTCCTGATAAAGGCGTTGATTTTCTGCCGAGATTTCCTGCTGTCTGGCAAAACTTTCCGCATTATTTAAGGCGATAGCAACCTGGGTTGCGAAAACACCGACAGTCTCCTGGTCTTTGGTTGTAAATACCGACTTTGCATGGCTGTTATCCAGGTAGATAAAACCTTTCAGGATCTCATCAAAGACAATAGGAGCAACGAGAATGGAACGTAGTTGGTGATGAGCCACACTCTCACATGTCTTCCAATTTGCATCGGTTTGGGCATCCCTGGTGATGATGATTTCCCGGGTTTCCATTGCCTTGTTAAGAATCGATAAACTGTATTGGTAATGCTTTTCGGGAATAGGCTTTCCGGTTGCATCCCTCGTCACTTGAGGTGTTGTTGTATCGACATTATTACAATCATCTATTTTAGGATCAGTGAAAAGATAAGCGTGATTCGCACCGCTCAGTTGCATAGCCCCTTCCAACGCGGCATTAAAAAGTTCGTCCAATTCATGAGTGGTGGTGATTTTTTGACTGATCTCAAACAGCTTCAAAACGCTGGTATCACTCGAACTGTATAGCGACGCCGAAGTGGAGGAACGAGAGGAATGCTGCTGCCAGCTGTCTAATTGTTCCTTGTAAATCTCATAGAATCCATTGACACCCTTTTCCAGCATGTCATCCAGTAACCGTTTGGTTTTCTCCAGTAGTTCACTATTAGAACTCTCCAACCAGTCGAATCGATTTTTTGCATATTGATAGTGAAAGTCCAGCAGGGGTGCTTCCAGTCGAATCGATGATTGTTTGGCTGTTTCCAGACACGGGGCTGCTTTGGACAATTGGTACTGATCCAGATACGCATTGGCAGCTAATATATTGAACATGGCTTCCATATAAGGGTCCGGACGTAGCTTAAGGATAGAAATAGCCTGTTCAAAATAAGTTAAAACGGTCTCCTGTTCCTTCATGCGTAGAGCAACCTGGGTTCTGCCAAAGAGAATTGAGATCGCTTCAACGCGTTGTTCGGCTTTTTCCAGGGTCGGCAGAATCTTGTCGAAAAATTGCAAGGATTCTCCGAAATGACCCAGCATTCCATGGCTGTATGCCATGGCTGCTTGGAGTAAACCGGAAGCAACAGGACCGGTGAGATGAACGTATTCCATTAACATTTCACCGATTTTCAAGGCAGCCTTAAAATTACCTTTTTCCAATTCCAGGTACATTTTGGACCAGTTGACCAGGAGGTTCCTGAATTCAGCCAATTCCGGCTTGTCCAAACGCTTTAAATAGGTTTCCAGGGTGGTCTCAGCTTCCTGAAACTGCAGCAGGTAGCTGCTTAGAACGCAATAAACTGCGGAAGATCCAATGGTCAAATGGAACAATCCATGTTTCAAAGCCAGTTCAACTCCTCGTTTAAGCAGCTCAATCCGTTCAGAGAATTTTTTATCACTGACCACACTGCCCAATTGGATGATGGTCTCAACCGTGTACGGTTCGTTCTCCGGCTTGATATCCATCGAAATGAGCTGCTGCCCGTATGTCAACATGTCTCCTTTTTTACCCCGAACAAATGATAGTATTACTTTCAAAGCCAGATACTTCAGAAGACGAACTTCATTATCCTGGATATAGGGCTCCATTTCCAAAAGCTGTTCCCAATGGCCGTCGTATTCCCTACTGAACGTCATTGTATGTTTTAAAGCATTGTATCTGAGATCAAACTGTGTCTCCGGGTTCTGTGGGGCTTTGCTCCCAAGTTTTTTCAAGCAAAGGTAGGCTTTTTGATAGTATATTTCGGCTTGACGGTCATTAAACATGCCATTGTCTGTCAATTGGGCAGACAATACATAGTAGTTCATGGCCTTGATCAGGTCTCCTGCGTTTTCCCAGTGCCTGGCTATATCACATACAGCTTCAGGGGAACGCTCTAAAATATGGCTCTCCAGGTAGTTTGCCACACAGCTGTATAAAACTGTTCTCAGTCCCGGTTCCAAGTCGTTAAACAACGCATTGCGTGTGTCATTATTGGAAAAGGAATACAGCTTCTTGGAACTGACGGTTAAAACATTGGCATGAACAGCCCGTTGTAATAAATCAAGCAGGTTGTCTTCAAACAGAGGAACGGATGGAGCCACTTTGCACAATGCTTTCAAAGCATCAAATGAAAACGAACGCAGAAAGATGGAAGCTCTTGCCAATGCCTTGATTTCTTCCTGGCTCCAATCCATTAACGGAGCGAGAGTAGCATTTACGGTGCGTTGCTCTTTTAGAAAAGAGAAAATTTCTGCCGTCCTGGCGTGCCATGCCTGTTTCTCGAAATAGATTAATCTTCGGTCGATAAGTTTTTGCAAAAGATTTCTAATTTGAGAAGGATTCCCCTGGGTAGAGTAATACAAGGAATCCAATAACTTCGGCATTTCATACAGTTTATTGGAAAACAGCTGCTGAATGAGTCGTGCTACTTCAGAATCACTGAGTGGTGAAAGGATTAAATGATGAACATTAGAATGATTCTGGTAACGGCTGAATAATGTTATGTGCTCCTCAGTTAATTCTTCATAAACATAGGAAAAGATCAATAGTATCGGTAGTTTGCTGATCTTTTCCAAAAGTTTAAAGAGCAGTGATGTAGAGGAAGATTCAACATACTGAAAATTATCAATAATTATTACCAGTTGCTGCTCGGTTTTTATGACCCTTGTTAATAAGGAGTACACGGCTTCCAGAAAATCTTCCGGAGTCCGAGATCTGATTTGGTGGGAAGGCTCGGTTTGTTCAAGTTCCTTTAAAAAAGGTATTCCGGGAATGAGGTCCTTGATAATACCAAGATTTCCTTTAAATTGTTTCTGAAGGAATTTGCGGACACTATATTGTTGCGCATGTTGGAGCTGGTTAACATAACTTTCCAGATTGCCAAGGATTGCTTTTGTGGTTCGAAACGGCGTTTCGTATTCTTCGGGAGAAGCATGATAAAACCAGGTCAATCCCGGCTGGGATTGTAATTGATTGTATATTTCTGAGAGGAAATATGTCTTGCCAGTACCTTTGATACCTTCAATTAAAGCCAGAGCTCCGTTTCCTTCGGTTTTTCCGTGTATTTTTTCCAGTGCCTTGTTTTTTAAAATGTGCAATGGAAAATCAGACCCGGGATGACTGGTACCCTGGCTCAATTGGTTAACAATGGAAAAAATGGTTTCTTTTTCCTTTTCTCTGCCGACAAAGGGATTGACCAGAGGGAAACTATCCCAATGATCGTTTTCACCCAGAACAAATTCTACCTGGTCGATGGAACCATCTGCGGTCAAACGCTGATACTTTTCCAGATCGTTTAACAGTCCTCCTGTGGTGCGGTATCGATCATCAGGATCCTTACTGATCAATTTCAACAGAATCTTTTCAAAAACAGCGGGAATATCGGCCCGGAATTGAGTGGGAATTTCGGGGGCTTGGGCAATGTGCTGATACACTAAAATTGCAGGATCTTTATCTTTGAAGGGAACCTGTCCTACCAGGATTTCGTAAAGAATAATTCCAAGCGCGTATAGATCTGCCCGATGATCAATGGTTTTGTGCAAAATGCCGGTCTGTTCGGGTGCCATGTAGGAAAGCGTCCCTCCTGTTTTGTTTTCCGACATGCCGATGATTTGGGAAAATCCGAAGTCCAGTATTTTGATCTCCATTTGACCTGAGTTTTCAAACCAGATCAGAATGTTAGATGGTTTTAAATCCAGATGAACCAACTTTTTATCATGGATAAACACCAACGCTTCGGTTATTGATTTAACCAGCTTTAAAGCATTCTCCAGGGAAAACGGACCTGCTTTTTTTAGATGCTCCGAAAGATTCGGCGAGGGCAGGTATTCCATTACCAGACCGTATAAATCTCCTTCGTTGAAGAAATCAAAGTATTTGATGATGGAAGGATGCTGCAATTTTCGCAGAATATCGCCTTCTGTACGAAACCGGATTAATGCTTCAAAAGGCACCTTGTTTTTATGAATGTTTACCAGTTTTAAGGCCTTAATTCGGTCTTTTTTGGTGTCCTGAATCTTAAAAACCTGCCCCATACTGCCGGAGCCTATCAATTCGAGGATTTTATATCGATTGTGTAAAACCTGTCCGGTATAGGTGGAATGCTTGGATATCATTTTTCGAAACTAGGAGGGGGAGGTGGAATGCAAGCTGAAATAAAAACTGGTGCCAACACTTTTTTCACTTTCTACCCAGATCTTACCGCCGTGTTTATCTACCATCTCTTTACAGAGTATTAATCCCAAACCGGTGCCTTTTTCTTCTTCTGTGCCTGGTGTGGAATGGTTGACATCCAGTCTGAAAAGTTTGTTTTGGTCTT